>JANNQT010000001.1:0-4693 GCA_031400895.1 Alphaproteobacteria bacterium
CAGTGCGTGGGTGCCAATGACGATTTCGACTGTGCCATCTGTCAGGCCCACCTTGGTCTCGGCGGATTCCTTGGCCGTCACCAGCCGCGACAATTGCCGGATGCGCACCGGCAACCCGCGGAAGCGCTCCGAGAACGTGCGGAAATGCTGGCGGCAGAGCAACGTCGTCGGCGCCACCACCGCGACTTGCTTGCCGCTCATCGCCACCAGGAACGCCGCGCGCAGCGCCACTTCGGTCTTACCAAAACCGACATCACCGCAAATCAATCGGTCCATCGGGCGCCCGGCGCCCAGATCACCCACCACGTCGTCGATCGCGGAAAGTTGATCTTCCGTCTCCTCGTAGGGAAACCGCGCGCAGAACTCATCCCACATCCCCTCGGGGGGACTGATCACTTCGGCGAACTTGGTGGCGCGCTGGGCCGCTATGCGCAGTAATTCCTCGGCCATGTCACGCAGCCGCTGCTTGGCGCGCGCCTTGCGGCCTTGCCATGCGACGCCGCCCAATTTGTCGAGTTGCGCTTCGGCATCCTCGGCGCCGTAGCGGCTCACCAATTCGATGTTCTCAACCGGCAGATAAAGCTTATCACCGCCGAAATAACAGAGGTCCAAACAATCGTGCGGCGCGCCCTGCACGTCGAGCGTCTTTAGCCCTTCGTAACGCCCCACGCCGTGCTCCTGGTGCACGATCAGATCGCCTTGGCTGAGGGCGGCGGCTTCGGCGAGCACGCTAGAGGCCTTGCGCCGTTTGCGCGGCCGCGCCAGCCGGTCGCCCAGGATGTCCTGCTCGGCAATGACAGCGAAGCCTTCGGTCTCGACGCCGTGCTCGATCGGCAACACCGCCAATCCATGCGCGCCCTTCGGCAGCGCGGCCGCCTCGCGCCAGGACTGAATCCGCACCACTGCCTCAACGCCGTGATCGCTGAGAACACCCGCCAAACGCTCGGCCGAGCCCTCAGACCATGCCGCGACCAACACGCGCTTTTTCGCCTTGGTGAGATCGGCGATATGTTTGGCGGCGGCGTCAAACACGTTGGCGTCCGCCGTTTGCCGCTCCGGGGCGAAATCACGCCCCTGCCGCGCGCCCAAGTCCAGTTGCTTTTTTACGGGGCTGTCGAAATGGGTAAAACGGCGCACGGGCCGGGCGCCGAGAGCGGCTGTCAGCGCATCACCGGCGAGGTAGAGCAGCTGCGGTTCAGGCGCGCGAAACGGCGAGCCGCCGCGCGAAATCGGCGCGGACTTTCGCGAGTCGTAATGGTCGCGCGCCGTCTCCACGCGCTCCTTCAGCGCCTCATCGGCCAAGGCGTCAAACGCCACGAGGGCGTTCTCGCCGGCATAGTCAAACACGGTTTCCAGCTTCTCATAGAAGAACGGCAGCCATTGTTCGACGCCCTGCCGGCGAATGCGGGCGCTGACCGAATCGTAAAGCGCATCGCTCACCGCGCCGAACGCCTGGCCGAACTTCTTGCGGAAATGCAGCACCGACGCATCGTCGAGCAGCACTTCGCTCACCGGCGTCAGCAGCGCGTCCTTGAGCTTCAGCTTTGAAATCTGCGTTTCGGGATCGAAGGAGCGGATCGTCTCCAGCGTATCGCCGAAGAAATCGAAGCGGAGTGGCTCGCCAGCGCCGGGCGCGAACACGTCGATCAAGCCGCCGCGCACCGCGAATTCTCCCGGCGAACGCACCGTCGAGGCGCGCGCATAGCCATTGACGAGCAGGTAGGCCTCCAGCTCCTGCATCGAGGTTTCCGCGCCGGCCTTGGCGGCAAAAGCGCCCTGCCCCAGACGCGCACGTGGCGGAACCCGCTGCGCTACGGCGGAGGCGGTGGCGATCACCAGAAGCGGGGGGTCTTGCGGCAAGCGTCGCGCCAGCGCCGCCAGCGCCGCACAGCGTTGCGCGGCTGCGGCGGCAGCTGGCGAGATGCGGTCGTACGGGAGCGTGTCCCAGGCGGGCAGGCGCAAGCTGGCCAGCTCCGGCGCGAAGAAGCGCGCCGCGGCCTCAAACAGCGCCGCCCGTGTTTCGTCGCGCGCCACGAACAAGGTGACGCCGCCGCGCAGGCGCGCAGCCTCCGCGAGCGCCGCCGCGTCAACGCCCTCGGGCGCGCCGGAAACGATCAGCGCCTCCTTGGATTTTGCCAGCGTCTCGATCAGGCGTGGAGAAAGGGCGCTATTGGACATCAGGTTTGTTGGGCCGTTTCGAATTTGTGAGCGCGGATCAGCGCCAAGGTTTCCGTGTCTTGGTGGGCGGGGGGCGCCTCTTGGCCGTTGATCCAGGCATAGACATCCTGGTCCGGCGCATCGAGGAGGCGCTCGAACTCGTCGAGGCCGACAGAGCTCAGGTCGGGCAGCTTTTGGTCGGCGAAACCACCCAGAATCAGGTCAATCTCGCGAAATCCCCGACGCCACGCGCGGAATCTGAGCTTCTTGCGGCGGTCGTCCATGGGCCCCCAGGTGAAACGGAAGGGCGCGCGCTATAACCCATAAATCTGGCGCTGTCAGCGCCGCCCAGAGCACACCATGACGAACGTCTCTCTCCCCGCTCCCTCCGAGATTTTGGCGGCCCTGCTCGCGCCCGCCCGCGCCCCCAAGGGCGCCCGGCGCGAGACCATGGCCCTGATCGCCAAGGTTGCGGGCGGGCCGCTGGTGCGCGACCTGGTTTTCCTCGCGCCCAACAGCGCCATCGATCGGCGCAACCGCGTGCCGATCGCGGAGACCCGCGACGGCGAAATCGCCACCATCGAGGCCGAGGTCGATGGACATATGCCCGCCTTCAAGAACATCCCCTACCGCATCCGCCTGCGCGACGAGACGGGCTTTCTCTCGGTCGCTTATTTCCGCGGCAGCGAGGAGATGTTTAAGCGCATGTGGCCCGTGGGGCAGACGCGGCTCGTGAGCGGCGTCGTAACCTTCTACGATGGCATGCGCCAAATGCTGCATCCAGACCACGTGGTCGATCCCGAGAAGGGCGAAGCCCCGCCGCCGGTTGAGCCAATCTATCCGCTGACCCAAGGCTTGCCAGGGCGCACCTTGCAGCGCGCCATCGGCGCGGCCCTCGACACCGTGCCCGACATGCCCGAATGGCTCGAAGCGACGACGGTGAAGGCCAATGCATGGCCCACGTTCCGCGCCGCGTTGGAAAAGCTGCACCGGCCCGAAACGCCCCAGGATGTCTCCCCGGAGAGCCTGTTCCGCACGCGCCTTGCGTACGATGAATTGTTCGCGCGCCAATGTGCCTTGAGATTGCGGCGATCGCACCGGCGCAAGGAGCCGGGACGCGCCATTGTCGGCGATGGGCGCCTCGGCGGGAAATTGCTGACGAGCCTGGGCTTTGCGCCGACGCGCGCGCAGGCGCGCTCGACCGAGGAAATCTACGCGGACATGGCCGAGCCGGCGCCCATGCTGCGCCTGCTGCAGGGCGATGTCGGCTCTGGAAAAACGCTGGTGGCGGCCCTGGCCATGGCGCGCGCGGCGGAAGCGGGCTTGCAAAGCGCGCTGATGGCGCCGACGGACTTGCTGGCCCGCCAGCACGGCGCGACGCTAGCGCCAATGTTAGACGCGGCGGGTGTGTCGATGGCGGTGCTCACCGGGCGTGACAAAGGCCGCGACCGGAAAGCAATCCTGGCGCGTCTGGCGGCGGGCGAGCTCTCCGTCGTGATCGGCACGCACGCGCTGTTTCAAGACGAGGTGACGTTCCACGATCTTGGCCTCATCGTGATCGACGAACAGCATCGCTTCGGCGTCTCCGACCGCATGCGCATGGTGGCCAAGGGTTTCGCGCCGCACGTGCTGGTGATGAGCGCAACGCCGATCCCGCGCACGCTGGCGCTCTCCATCCATGGCGACATGGATATTTCCGTGCTCGACGAAAAGCCGCCCGGCCGCATGCCGATCCGCACCGCCACCATGCCGACTTCGCGCATGAGCGAGGTGATCGAGGCCATCGCCGACGCCTCGGCGCGGGGCGAGCGAGCCTATTGGGTCTGCCCCCTGATCGAGGAAAGCGAAGCGATCGACCTTGCCGCCGTCCAGGATCGGTACGAGCAGCTGAAGGAGCGCTTTGGCGCTGGCGTTGAAATCGTGCACGGGCGCATGTCGCCCACGGCGCGCGAAGCCGCGATGGACCGCTTCCGCTCGGGCGAGGCATTCTTGATGGTGGCGACAACAGTGATCGAAGTTGGCGTCAACGTCACCGAAGCCACTATCATGGTGATCGAGCACGCGGAGCGCTTTGGCTTGGCGCAATTGCACCAATTGCGCGGGCGCGTCGGGCGCGGCGATAAGCAAGGCTCGTGCGTCTTGCTCTGGCGGCCACCCCTAGGAGAAAGCGCCAAGGCGCGGCTCGACGCGGTGCGCCGCAATGACGACGGCTTCGCCATCGCCGAAATCGACTTCAAGATGCGCGGCGCAGGCGACGTACTGGGCACGCAGCAATCGGGCCTGCCCCCGTTCCGTCTCGTTGACCCCGAGACCCACGCCAAAATGCTCGGCGCAGCCGACCAGGAGGCGCGCCTAGCAATCGAACGCGACGCTGACATGCTCACACCGCGCGGCGAGGCCATCCGCCTGGCGCTGGCGCTGTTCGGGTATGGGGAAGCAGCCGAACTGGCGCGGAGCGGGTAGAAAGGGACCGCCGGCTTCCAGCCGGCATTCTTGTTTTCATCTTGCTCGCTGGCAAGAACAACAAGTGCCGGCT
>JANNQT010000002.1:0-15618 GCA_031400895.1 Alphaproteobacteria bacterium
GAAGCCAACGTGCCGTTCTTCTCGATCTCGGGATCGGACTTTGTCGAGATGTTCGTGGGCGTCGGCGCCAGCCGCGTGCGCGACATGTTCGAGCAGGCAAAGAAGAACGCGCCTTGCATCATCTTCATCGACGAAATCGACGCGGTCGGCCGTCATCGCGGCGCGGGCCTTGGCGGCGGCAATGACGAGCGCGAACAGACGCTCAATCAATTGCTGGTCGAGATGGATGGCTTTGAAGCCAACGAGGGCATCATTCTGATCGCGGCCACCAACCGCCCCGACGTGCTCGACCCGGCGCTGCTGCGGCCCGGTCGTTTTGACCGCCAGATCGTGGTGTCAAACCCCGATGTCGGCGGGCGCGAAAAAATCCTGCGTGTACACACCCGCAACGTGCCGGTGGCGCAAGGCGTTGATCTCAAATCGATCGCCCGCGGCACGCCGGGTTTTTCCGGCGCCGATCTCGCCAATCTGGTCAACGAAGCAGCGCTGCTGGCCGCGCGGCGCGGCAAGCGCGTGGTCACTAACGTCGATTTCGAGGACGCCAAGGACAAAGTCATGATGGGCGCCGAGCGGCGCTCGCTGGTGATGAGCGAGAGCGAAAAGCAGCTCACCGCCTGGCACGAAGCCGGCCACGCCATCGTCGCGCTCAACGTGCCCGAAAGCGATCCGGTGCACAAAGCCACCATCATCCCGCGCGGGCGCGCGCTAGGCATGGTGATGCAGTTGCCCGAGGGCGACAAATACTCGATGAATTTCACGCAGATGACCTCGCGGCTGGCAATCTTGATGGGCGGGCGCGTCGCCGAGGAGCTGCATTTCGGCAAGGACAAGGTCACCTCCGGCGCCTCATCGGATATTCGCATGGCCACCACATTGGCGCGCAACATGGTGACGCGCTGGGGCTATTCCGATGAACTCGGACTGGTCGCCTATGGCGACAACAATGACGAAGTGTTCCTCGGCATGCAGGTCAACCGCACCCAAAGCGTGGCCGAAGCCACGGCGCAGAAGATCGACGCCGAAGTGAAGCGCCTGGTCGATATCGCCTATGCCGAAGCCAAGCGCCTGCTCACCGAAAAAGCCGACGCGCACAAGCGCCTGGCCGAAGCGCTGCTCGAGTATGAATCGCTCAGCGGCGAGGAAATCACCAAGGTGCTCGCCGGCGAAAAGCTCGACCGCCCCGACGATGCAATTGCTCCCCCCAGCGCCCCGGCCCCGGCGCTGCCGGTGACCGACGAGGACGACGAACCCGTGCGCGGCGGCGCCTGGGGCGGCGCGCAACCGCAGGGGGCGTAACATGGACCGCCGGCGTCCCTGCCGGCGCCGTGTTCCCCCCCACGCAGGCGGTCGCCGTAGCCTAGTTTAGCTCACCGCCCGCAGCGCCGCCACGAAGCGGTCGAGGTCGGCGTCGCGCAGGCCGGCGACATTGATGCGGGCGGCGTCGGTCATGTAGATGGCGTGGGTTTCGCGTAAGCTGGCGATCTGTTGCGGCGATAGCGGTAGGGTCGAGAACATGCCCTTCTGCGCCGCGATCAGGTGCAGCGGTATTGAGTCCACGCGCGCGGCGGCGAGCGCCGTCCGCGTGCGCTTGATATGCGCACGGATGGCATCCAGCTCCTCGCTCCAAATCGCGCGCAAGTCGGCGTCCGCGAGCACTTCGCGCACGCAGGCCGCGCCGTAATCGGGCGGCATGGAATAATTGGCCCGGGCGATGGCGGCGAGATTGCTGGCCACCGCCCGCGCCGCCGCTGCCGGCGCCTTCACGTAAAGCGCGCCGACGCGCTCGCGGTAGAGCCCGAAACTCTTGGCCCCCGACACCGCGATCAATGCTTCGGGCACGGCGGCGAGCAGCGCGCGCAGTCCCGCGACATCGGCCTCGATGCCGTCGCCGAAGCCTTGATAAGCAAGATCCAGAAACGCGATCAGGCCGCGCGCTTCGATCGCCTCGGCCAGCGCCGTCCAGTGCGCGGGGGAAAAGTCCGCGCCGAGGGGATTGTGGCAGCACGCCTGCAGCAGCACCGCGTCGCCCGGACTGGCTTTGGCAAAGCCTTCAATCAGCCGGTCAAGGTCGATGCGTTGTTCGGCGACATCGAAAAATGCAATCTCGACCCGCTCCAGGCGCGCCGCGTCGATGATCGCGGGATGGTTGGGCCATGACGGCGTCGGCAGCAGCACACGCCGCGCGCCCGCCTCGCGCAACAGCTCAAGGCCCAGCCGCAGCGCGCCGGTTCCGCCGACGGTTTGTTGCGAAACCAGTTCGCCCGCTGCGCCGGCGAATGCCAATTGGCCCAGCAGGCGCAGGAATTCGCCATCGCCCTGCTGGCCGACATAGGATTTCGTGGTTTGCGTCGCTAGCAGCCGGGCCTCGGCTTGCTTCACCGCCGCCAGGATCGGCGTGGCGCCGCTCGAATCGCGATAAACGCCGACGCCGAGATCGATTTTTTCGTGGCGCGGATCGTCGCGGAACATCTGGATGATCTTCAGCAGCGGATCGGGCGGGCGCACCGAGAGATCGGCAATCATGGACGGTGCTCCAGCGGCCAAGTCTCCAGCGTTGCGACGAAGTGTGTCAGCCAGGCATTGGTTTGATGGCCGTCGAGCACGCGATGGTCAATGGTGAGCGAGACATAGGCCATTGGCCTGATCACCATGGCGTCGGCGCCGCCAAGCTCGCGCACCACCACGCGCTTCTCCAGTTTGCCGATGCCGAGGATCGCCGCTTGCGGCTGGTTGATGATGATGGGGGTGGCGAGCAGCGAACCGGAGACGCCGTGATTAGAGATGGTGAAGGTGCCGCCTTGCACGTCGGCCGGCTTCAATTGATTTTTGCGGGCGCGTTCGGTGAGGTCTGCAAGCCGCGCCGCTATGTCTTGCAACGACAGTGTCTGCGCGCGCGCGATCACCGGCACGATCAGGCCTTTCTCGCCCAGCGCCACCCCGATGCCGATGTTCACGTCCTCGAACGATTCGAGGAAATCGTCATGCCAGCGGGCGTTGACATTGGGCGCGGCTTTCATGGCTTCTGCGGCGGCGGCGATGAAATAGGCCGAATAGGTGAGCGGCGCGCCAGCCTTGGAATAGCTCTCCTTGTGCTTGGTCCGGTGGGCGGCGATTGCCGTGAAATCCGCCTCGAACACGGCTGTCACGTGCGGGGCGGTTTGCACCGAACGCAGCATGTGCGCGGCGATGGCCCGGCGCATGGAATCGTGGGGGATGTTTCTTGGACCGCGGGCGTCCCCGCCGGCGGTTTTGGGGCGCGCGGCGAGAGCCGCCGGCGAGGACGCCGATGGTCCAAGAGCAATATGCGCTTCCACGTCCTTGTGCGTCACCCGCCCGTCGCGGCCGCTGCCGGGGATGGTGGCGATGTCGAGCTTGTGTTCGGAGAGAAGGCGCTTCACCAGCGGCGACAAACGCACGACCTCGGACCGCCGTCTTCCAGCCGGCTCTTGTTGCGCGGGCGTCGCGACGGCGCCTGGAAGGCGGCGGTCCGCTATCGCGTTTCCGGTGCTCAACACCCCCAACACCGCCCCCGGCGCGGCTTCCTCACCTTCGCCCAATGCGATTTCCGCCAGCACGCCATCGGCGGGCGCTGGCACTTCGACGGCGACCTTGTCTGTTTCCAGTTCCAGCAGCGGCTCGTCGCGGCGCACGCTGTCGCCGATTTGCTTCAGCCACACCCGCACCACCGATTTGGAGCCTTCCTGCTCCAGCGGCATGAGAATATCGATCGTGTCGGCCATCAGAAGCCGACCAGTTCGGCCATCTTCGCGGCGATGCGATCGACCGATGGCAGCGCCCATTCCATCAGCGTCGGGTGATGCGGGCTCGGGATGTCGGGCATGGTCAGGCGCGCGATCGGCGCGTCGAGATCGAGGAACGCTTCATCGGCGACGACAGCCGCGATCTCGGCCCCAAACCCCGCCGTGCCGATGTCCTCGTGCACGATCAGGCAGCGATGCGTACGTTTGACCGATGCGAGCACGGCTTGCCGATCCCAAGGCGCAAGCGTGCGCAGATCGAGCAGATCGGCGGACACGCCGGATTTTTCCGCCGCCGCTTCGCAGCGCTCCACCATCGCGCCCCAGGCGACGACAGTAATATCTCCGCCCTCGCGCACGCGCCGCGCTAGCCCGAACGGCAACGCGAAATCGTCGCCCGGATAGGGCCGCCGCGCGCTGGCGGCGTCGAGCATGTTGCGGTGTTCGAGGAACATCACCGGATCGTTGCCGCGCAGCGCCGTGCGCAACAGGCCGACAGCGTCCTCGGCGTTGGCGGGGCACACGACGCGCCAGCCCGGCGCATGCACGAATTGCACCTCGTTGGTCATGCTGTGCCAGGGATCGCCGCACTTGAAGAAACCCACCGGCATGCGCACCACCATCGGCGCGGCGAAGCGGTTGGCGGTGCGCCAGCGCATGGTGCCGCAATCGTTGATCTGTTCGCAGGCGGGGTCGGCATATTTGCGGAACTGGATTTCCGGAACCGGCATCAGCCCGGCAATCGCCATGCCGACGGCGCGGCCGATGATGCCTTCTTCGGAAAGCGAAGTGTCGAACACGCGCTCGCGGCCATGCTTTCCCTGCAAACCCAGGGTGACGCCGTGCACGCCGCCCTTGGGCCCGACATCTTCACCGAAAATCAGCACGCGCGGATTGATCGCCAGTTCGTGATCGAGCGTGCGGCGGATGGCGGTGATCATGTTGAGGCGCGCGCCTTCCGGGCGCGGCGTTTCGCTGGCGCGCGGGGCGAGGTAGCCGGTGTTCCACAAGCCGCCTTGGCTCTGCAACGCGCCGTCCTCGCTGAACACGAAGCGGGTAACATCTTCGGGTTTCGACACCGGCCGCTGTTCGGCGACGCGGGCGGCGCGGGCGACGGTTTGCTTTGCCTCCGCTTCGCCGGCTTGCCACTCGGTTTCGCTGAGCAGCGAGGGAACCAGGTGCGCCTTCAGTTTCGGCAACGGATCGCGCGCCCATTCGGCGGCTCTTTCCTGTTCGTTCTTGTAGGCCTGCGTATCCTGGAACGAGTGGCCCTGCAGCCGCGGCACGGTCAGGCGCAGCAGCGCCGGGCCCTTGCCGGCGCGCACGCAGGCGATGGCTTCCGCGATCAGCTCCGATGCTTGAGCCGGTTCGGTTCCATCGCCGTCATAGAGTTTCAGGCCGGAGAAGCTGGCGAGATTGTTGGCGATGTTGGCGCCGGGCGTTTGCAGCGCGCCGGGGGTGGAGATGCCGTAGCCATTGTCCTCGATGTAGAACAACATTGGCAATTGCAGTGTCGTCGCCATGGTGAGCGCCGCCCAGAAGCCGTTGGTGGCCACGGAAGCATCCCCGCCCAGCACCATGGCGATGGCGCCGTCATAGCCGCGCTCGCCCAACACGTTTGCGTGATACGCGATCGCCTGCGCGTAGCCGGCGGTGGGCGTGTATTGCGCGCCGACGCCCCCGCACATGGGCAGCGCCGAGGCGCCGTTGGCGTTCGGAAAGTTGAACACGGCGCCGATGTCGCGCCCGTCCGAATAGCCGCCTGCGCGCCCCATGGCCGAGCCAAGCGCATCCTCCAGCGCCACGCCCAGCGCCAGCAGGATCGGGCGCGAGCGATAATAACCGCAGATGGCGTCCTTTGGGTGGGTCAGCTGCAAGCCCAGCAGCACCTGGGCCAGGTCATGCCCGCGGGCGCTGAACTGGTAGAAAATCTTTTTGGCCGGGACCAGTTCAGTTTCCTCGATCGCGTCCATGGCGCGCGAGCAATGCACCAATTGGACAACGCGTTTCCAATCGATGTCAGGGGCGGCGCGGAGGACGGGCTTGGGTTTGGCGCTCATGAGGCATGATACGATCACTGGCGCGCAATAACAGCGCCAGGCCGGGCGCAAATGCGTGAGTGTTTGCATAAGTCGTGCGATTATCCCATGACAATAGCATGAAACGTGCAATTACCGTCCTGGATGAAGCCGACCGCCACTTGCTCCGGGCCTTGCAGCGCGACGCTTCGGTCTCGCAGGCGGAGCTGGCCGAACTGGCCGGGGTTTCCCCCAGCCTGGTCTCGCGCCGCATCGCCCGGCTCAAGGAAGCCGGCGTGCTGCGCGCCATTGTCGCCCTGGTGGACGCCAACAGCGCCGGCCTGACCTGCGCAGCCATCATCCGCGTGCGGTTGCGTGATCATTCGGCGGAGAACGTGCGCGCGTTTCGCGACACCGTCACGCGCATGGAGGAGGCGACGCTGTGCGTGATGGTGACCGGGGAAGCCGATTATCTGGTCAAGATCGTCGCCCGCGATTTGCCGCACTTCCAGGAGATCGTGCAATCGAAGCTGCTGCGCTGCAAAGCCATCGCCCACATGGAGAGCTCGATCGTGCTGGAATATCTGAAAGACACCACCGCGCTGCCGCTGAGCGATTAGGGGTGGCCGCGAAGCGTTGCCATCGATGGCGGATGAAACTATGACCGGCGAAAGCGGAAACCGGAGCCGGCCCATGGCGGATTTGTTCGAGAACCCAATCGGCACTGACGGCTTCGAGTTCGTGGAATTTACCGCGCCCAAGCCGGATGAGCTGGCCCGCTATTTCGAGCTGATCGGCTTTACCGCCGTCGGCAAGCATCGCTCCAAGAACGTGATCCGTTACAAGCAGGGCGACATCAATTTCATCCTCAACATGGAACCCGCCGGCCAGCCGGCGGAGTTTCGCGGCGCGCATGGGCCCTCGGCCAATGCGATGGCGTTTCGGGTAAAGGACGCGCGCGTCGCGTTCGCGCAGGCGCTCGCGCGCGGGGCCAAGCCGGTCGACATGGCGATCGGGCCGATGGAGTTGGACATACCGTGCATCGAGGGCATCGGCGGGGCGTTCGTGTACCTGGTCGATCGCTACGGCGCGCAGAGCATTTACGATGTCGACTTCAAACCCATCGCCGGCGCCGAGGAAGCCAAGAATTCCGTCGGCCTCACTTATCTCGATCACCTGACCCACAACGTGTTCCGCGGCAACATGGGCAAATGGGCCGAGTATTATCAGCGCATCTTCAACTTCCGCGAAATTCGCTATTTCGACATCGAAGGCAAAGTCTCCGGGCTGTTTTCCAAGGCGATGACCAGCCCGTGCGGCAAAATCCGCATCCCGCTCAACGAATCCAAGGGCGAGCCGGGCAAGCTCGACCAGATCGAGGAATTCCTGCAGCGCTACAAGGGCGAGGGCATCCAGCACATCGCTTTTGGTTGCGACGACCTGTACGGCGCGGTCGATCGTCTGCGTGCGCGCGGGGTCGAGTTGCAGGATACCAACGAGGCCTATTTCGACATGATCGATCAGCGTTTGCCTGGCCATGGCGAAGATCTGGCGGCGTTGCGCCAGCGCCGGATTCTCGTCGATGGCGGCCCCAGCGAAGGCCAGGGCCTCCTGCTGCAGATTTTCTCCAAGGAAGCGGTAGGGCCGATCTTTTTCGAATTCATCCAGCGCAAGGGCAATGAAGGCTTCGGCGAGGGCAATTTCAAAGCCCTGTTCGAGTCGATCGAACTCGACCAAATCCGCCGCGGCGTTTTGAAGGAGCGCGCGTGACGCGATCGCTGGCGATCGAGGACCTGCCCGCCCTCGGCCTCGTCGGCCGGGACTGCAGTGCGCTTGAGAGCGGCGTGCAATTTCGTGGTTTTGTCAGCGCGGTGACAGTGACAGACGATTTTCTGACCGTCGATTTAGAACAAGTCGAGCGCCGCGAGGCAGGCCAGCCCTGGCGCGAGGCTGAAGCGTTCTCCTATTGTGGCCGCCGCGACATCGTCAGCGCGCGCCTGCGCAACAACGGCGCCGTTGCCGTGGCGATCCAATATATCGGGTCCCTCGAAATTGCACCTTCCGGGCGTTCGCTATGGGAAAGTGAGAGCAGTGACAAAGCCAACCTTTGAAGGAGCGCGCCTGAGCAGTTGTTTTTTCCGAGTCAAACCAGCGGGCTTTCAGCCTGAGTTGGGGCCGAACTGATGGCGGCGCGCTCCGCCCCAGAGGGCAAATCCGTCAGCGCAATTTTTTGGGGATTGATCGCCTTGCTTGCGCTTTCGGGCGAGCACTTGGCTGCGGGCGATGGCGGCGCGATCAGCGTGTTTGTGTTCGTCGCGGCGGGCTGGGTGATCAGTCTGTGCCTGCACGAATGGGGGCACGCAATCTTCGCCTTTCAGGGCGGCGACCGTTCCGTGCTCGGGCGCGGATATCTCACGCTCAATCCGCTGAAATACGTCAATCCGATGATGTCGATTGTGTTGCCTTTGGCGTTCCTGGCGATGGGAGGCTTTGGGCTTCCGGGCGGGGCGGTGTACATCAACACCGGAAGTTTGCGCGGGGCGCTGGCGCGCGCGACGGTGAGTGCGGCCGGGCCGGCAATGAATTTGTTGTGCCTACTGGGCGTCGGGACTGTCATTCACCTCGCCAAGCCGGTCGGCGCGTTTGCAGCGGGATTGGCGCTGCTGGGCTATTTGCAGGCGACGGCGCTTATCTTGAACTTGCTGCCGATCCCCGGTCTTGACGGTTTTGGCATATTGGAATCGGTGTTGCCGCCAAAGCTGGCCGCTTCAATTCGGCCGCTGAGCGGGATAGTATTGATCGGGTTCTTTGTGGCGATCTTCGCCGCGCCGCAAGTGCTGCGGCCTTTGTGGGACGCCGCGCTCGGTCTGTGCCAATGGGTAGGCGTTGAACGCTTCGCCGTTGGCGAGGGGTTTGATCTGTTTCGGTTCTGGCTGGCTTATTGAGAGAGGCTTATGCTCAACGGCATCCACCACGTCGCCTATCGCTGCCGCGACGCCGCCGAGACGGTGGCGTTTTATCGCGAATTGCTGGGCATGGAATACACAACCGCCTTCGCGGAAGATCACGTCCCCTCGACCGGCGAATACGATCCCTACATGCACGTGTTTCTTGACGCCGGCGGCGGCAACGTGCTCGCGTTCTTTGAACTGCCAGAGCAAAAGCCGATGGGCCGCGATGAGAATACCCCCGCCTGGGTTCAGCACATTGCCTTCAGGGTCGAGAGCGTGGACGATCTGCTGCAAACCAAAGCGCGCGCCGAGGCGCGTGGGCTTGAAGTCATCGGCCCCACCGATCACGGCATCTTCAAGTCGATCTATTTCTTTGACCCTAACGGCCATCGCCTCGAACTCGCGGTCGATACCGGCACGGCGGAGGAATTGGCTGAGTTGAAACGCGTCGCGCCGGATATGCTGGAGGAATGGCGCCGCACCAAGAAGGCGCCCCAACACGCGGCCTGGCTGCACGAGAAGGCCCGCGCCGCGCACGCGGCGGCGACGGCGCGGCTGGGAGAATAGGATTGACGATGGCGGAACCCGCCGCAAGCCACATGATGCTGACGCTGGCACTCGACCCCGCGCACTGGCGCCGGCATGACCGCGCCTTCTGGGCGCGGGTGCTGGCTGAGGCGGTGGATCAAGCGGCGACGCATCTGGTGCGGGTCGATCGCTACGAAATGCAAGACGCGGTGATCTACGTGCATGTGCGCTGCTCGCGGCCCGCCAAGCAGATGCGGGACTTGCTGGGGGAGAACGAGCTGTTCCTGCGCCTGCGCTCGCGGCTGGTGGATTTGGGCGCGCGGGCGGAGTTCGAAATTGCGGAGGATGAAAGCTGATGGCCTTGGTTGCGCCACTCGCCGCCGATCACGATCCGGAAGTGGCCGAACTGGCGCGGTTCTTCAACGAGACCCTGGGTTTTCCGCCCAACAGCGTGCTCACCATGCAGCGCCGTCCCGAGATCGCCAAGGCCTTCATCAATCTGAACAAGGCGGTGATGGCCAATAGCGGGCGCATCACCTCCGAGCAGAAGCGCCTGATCGGCCTGATTGCGAGCCAAACCGCCGGCTGCCGCTATTGCCAGGCGCACACGGCGCTGGCGGCGAAGCGCTACGGCAGTAGCGACAAGCGCGTCGCCGAAGTATGGGACTACGAGCGCAGTGCGCTGTTCACGGCGGCGGAGAAAGCCGCGCTCGCGTTCGCGCAAGCGGCGGCAAGCGTTCCAAACGCGGTGGACGAGAAGGTCGGCGCTGAACTGAAGCAGCATTGGACCGATGAGGAGATCGTCGAGATATTGGGGGTGGTCGCTTTGTTCGGTTATCTCAACCGCTGGAACGATTCGATGGCGACAAGTATTGAAGGTGGCGCGGTTGGCGCCGGCGAAGCGCTATTGCGCGCGCGCGGTTGGTCGCCGGGTAAACACGGATGCTGAAGCTCTACGATTATTGGCGCTCTTCGGCGGCGTACCGCGTCCGGATCGGACTCAATCTCAAAGGCGTGGCTTACGAATCCGTTGCGGTGAACATTGCGCCGGGCAAGGACGAGCAATTGGCCGCGGGCTACCGCTCCAAGAACCCGCAGATGCGCGTGCCGGCGCTGGAGACCAGCCATGGCGTGCTGACGCAATCCTTGGCAATTCTGTCCTGGGTCGACACTGTGTATCCCGAGCCGCCTCTTCTGCCCGCCGATCCGTGGCAAGCGGCAGCGGCGCGCGCGTTCGCGCTCACGATTGCAACCGACATCCATCCGCTCAACAACCTCGCGCCGCTGGCCTGGTTGGGCGAAAAATTCAACGCCGATGCTGCGGCGGTGGGCGAATGGTATCGCCACTGGATCGGGCTGGGTTTCGAGGCGCTCGAAGCGCAAATGCAGCACCAACCCAAGACGCCGTTTGCGTTCGGCGATGCGCCCACAATTGCCGATATCTGCCTCGTGCCGCAATGCGCCAACGCGCGCCGCTTTAAGCTTGATGTCGCCGCCTACCCGCGTCTCGCGGCCATCGACGAACGCGCGCGCGCCCATCCTGCATTCATCGAGGCGGCGCCGGAAAACCAGAAAGACGCGGTGAAACCATGAAACTCGCTACCCTGCGCCACGGCCGCGACGGAAAGCTCGTTGTGGTCTCCGACGATCTCGCCTGGTGCACGGAAGTGGGGCCGGAAGCGCCGACGCTGCAAGCGGCGCTCGACGATTGGCGGCGCGCCGAGCCGCGGCTGCGGGCGCTGGCGCAAGGGGTCAATTCCGGTTCGGTGCTGCGCGAGCGCTTCCACGAGCGCGAAGCGGCGTCGCCGCTGCCGCGCGCTTATCAATGGGCCGATGGCTCGGCTTATGTGAATCACGTCGCGCTGGTGCGCCAGGCGCGCGGGGTGAAGCTGCCGGAGAGCTTCTGGACCGAGCCGCTGATGTACCAGGGCGGCTCGGACGGTTTTCTCGGGCCACGCGATGCGATCCCGCTCAGGGATGAAGCTTGGGGCTGTGATTTCGAGGCGGAAGTCGCCGTCATCGTCGATGACGTCGAGCAGGGGATTGGCGCCGCCGAAGCCCGCACGCGCATTTGCCTCATCATGCTGGTCAACGATGTCAGCCTGCGCAACCTCATCCCCGGCGAACTGGAGAAAGGCTTCGGTTTCTTCCAGTCGAAGCCGTCCTCGGCTTTCTCGCCCGTCGCGGTCACCCCCGACGCACTGGGGGAAGCCTGGCGCGAGGGCAAATTGCATCTGCCCATGCATGTGGCGCTTAACGGTATGCCGTTCGGCAAGCCCGATGCCGGCGAGGACATGAATTTCGATTTCGGCCAGTTGATCGCCCACGCCGCCAAGACCCGCGACCTCTGCGCGGGAACCATCATCGGTTCGGGCACGGTGTCGAACCGCGGCCCCGACGGCGGCCCAGGCAAGTCGGTCGGCGAAGGCGGGCTTGGTTATTGCTGCATCGCCGAACAGCGCATGATCGAGACCATCCGGACCGGCAAGGCGTCAACGCCCTTCCTCAAGCCCGGCGACCGCGTCGAGATCGAGATGCTCGACGCCCGCCGTCACTCCATCTTCGGCCGCATCGATCAGGCGGTGGTGAAGGTTTAGGTTCAGCCGCCGCACCGTCCCAATCTGGTGCAATTCGCCGCCGCCGCACGCGAGAACAGCCGCACAAGTCGCCGAAGCGGGACTTTTCACGCCTTTGGCGCGGCGCCCGTCTTGCTTTTTTCGCTTCGCAAACAAAGGCGGGGCCCATGGGGGAGCCGCCGCGAAAAAGGGCCTAACCCATGGCTAACGCCATCGACCTCCACGTCGGCAAGCGGCTGCGCCGCCGTCGCCGGCTTTTGGGGCTCACCCAGCAACAGCTGGCCGAGTCCATCGGCATCCGCTTCCAGCAGATCCAGAAGTACGAATGCGGCGCCAACCGCGTGACCGCGAGCCGTCTCTACGAACTCGCCGTCGCGCTCAACGTGCCGGTCAATTATTTCTTCGATGGCCTGCAGCAATTGGCGAGCCCCGCCGTTCCCGGCGCGCCCGCCAACGACCGCGATCTCATCGCCGCCGACGTGATGAGCCAGAAGGAAACGCTGGAGCTCATCCGCGTTTATTACAAGCTCGGCGAGCGCCCGCGCCGGCGGCTCTTGGACCTCGCCAAGGCGCTGCAAGATGAATCCACCGACGCGGCCTGACTAATTTCACCGCGCAGGTGTGGGGGATGCCCCAGGGGGGAACGGACTCGCTTTAGCGGCGAGTCCGTTTTCGTTTTTCCCGCCACGCGTACAATTGTGGCGTTTCGCCCTACAGGATTGCGCCATCAAGGCAACACTCCTGACAATATGCAGTTGATCTCAAACTACTCGCTGGAAAGGCGAGTTTCGTTAAGCAATAGTTAATTTATTCCGAATTGCCGGGCTGGGGTGACGCGGATTTAGAGGGTAAGGACATGGGGGACGACATTGACGTCTATATCGGCAAACGGCTCCGCCGTCGCCGGCGCATCCTGGGCATGACCCAGCAACAATTGGCTGAATCGATCGGCGTTCGCTTTCAGCAAATCCAGAAATATGAGTGCGGCTCGAACCGGATCACGGCGGCCAAGCTGTTCAGGCTGGCTTCCTCGCTCAACGTGCCGACTAATTATTTCTTCGATGGCTGGAAGACCGGCGCCGATGGCTTGCCGGAAGGCAACGATCCCAGCCAACTTGCGCCTGACGTGCTCTCGCAGCGCGAAACGCTGGAATTGATCCGGGTCTATTACCAATTGGGCGAGCGGCCGCGTCGGCGGCTGTTGGACCTCGCCAAGGCGTTGCAGGAAGACGTCGTAGTGGCGGTGGCCTAAATCAGGCATGCCAAGGCGCGGTGGGGCGTGCTAGCTCGGGGCCATGTCCCCAAGCCACCCCTCGCACGATCTGCCGCGCCTGCTCGCCTTCGCCGATACACTCGCTGACGCCGCGCGGGCGGCGATTTTGCCGTATTTCCGCGCTGAATGCGGCGTCCAGGATAAGGGCGGCGAGCGCTTCGATCCGGTGACCGACGCCGACAAGGCCGCCGAGCGCGTCATGCGCGAGCTGATCGGCCGGCAATTCCCCCAGCACGGCATAATCGGCGAGGAATTCGGGCAAGCCCAAGGGGCGAGTGACTATCAATGGATCCTCGATCCCATCGACGGCACCCGCGCCTTCATCGCCGGTCTGCCGACCTGGGGCGTGTTGATCGGGCTCTATCACCAGGGTCGCCCGCTGCTGGGGATCCTGGATCAGCCTTACCTCGACGAACGCTATCGCGGTTGGACCCAGGGCGCCGAACTCACCGCGCGCGGGCAAACCCGCCCGCCCAAGGTCCGCGCCAGGGCCTCGCTGGACCAGGCGATCGTGTGCACCACTGATCCCTATCTGTTTCAGGGCGAGGAAGCGCAAGGCTTCGCCCGCGTCCGCGCGGGCGCCCGGCTCACCCGCTACGGCTACGATTGCTACGCCTACGCCATGGTGGCCGCGGGCGGCGTCGATTGCGTGATCGAGAGCGGGCTAAAGGTGTTCGACATCGCCGCCCTGATCCCGATCCTCAACGGCGCCGGCGGCGGGGTGTGTTCCTGGGACGGCGGCGACGCCGCCAAAGGCGGGCGCGTGCTCGCCTACGGCGACCCCCGCATCCGCGACGCCGCGCTCAAGGCGCTGGCGGGCTGACTTGCTGCGTCCCTTCTGCCGTTGAGCGGAGTGTTGCGATGCGCCCACCCAAAATGGGCGCCAAAATGGGCTGCCAAAATGGGCGACAAAATGCTGGAAACCCTCACCCTGGAAAGCAGCTAACTTATAGAGCAAAAGGTGGAAACTCGTGCTCGACTGCCGATCTATCAGACCGAGAAAAAGTGGAGTTACACTCCGGGGCGGAGCATGGAACATGAGCACAAAAGAGAGACCGAAGTACAGATTTGTTGGCCCCGCCACCTGGGATCTGATCCGCGCGGCGTATCTTGCCGGCGAGTCGGCGCCGGCGTTGGCTGAGCGTTACGGGGTCAGCACGCACGCAATCCGCAAGCGCGCCACACAAGGGCATTGGACCAAGCGCGATTACGCGGCGGCGCTTGAAGCGCGCGGAATCGAGGCGCCAAAGCCCTCCGGCGCCAAGCTCAACATCGCCGAGCGCTACGCCGCCAATTTCACGCCGCGCGAACCGGCGCCCGTGTCCGCTGAACCAGCGGCGGAAGTGGCGGACATGCTTGAGCAGCGGGCCCTGGTGCAGGTTGGCGAAGCCTTGGCCAAGGGGCGCGCCGCGGACGCGAAATCGCTCGCCGCACTGGCCGAGCAGATGCGCAAGCGCGCCGCCGAGGAGCGCCAGGCGCTGGCGGCCAAGGTTGAACAGGAACAACTCGGCGCCGAACAGCGCGAGCACCAGGTCATGGAGCTGTTTGGCCGCGTCGCCCAGCTTGCGCTCGCCCTGCTGCACCAGCCGACCGCGGCGCCGGCGGTGTTCCTGCGACAGATCAAACGCTGGCGCGAGATCAATCTCGGTGAAGGCGAAGCGGACGCCGAGGCGCGCGCCGCCAAGATCGCGGCGTCGCATGCCCACTATCTCAGCGGCGCGGTTGAAAACACCATGCCCGAAGACGTGCGCGCGTACATGTCCCAGCGCTGGGAAGAAACCCGCGCGCGCCTGTAAGATTCCGTGAGCCCGCGGCGTTAGGCTGCTGGACCCGCACGGCCGGAGCAGCGCGCTCATCTCATTCGTCGCCGAAGCGATCCAGCAGGCGGCGGAGGTATTCGCGTTCGGCCTCGGGGCGGTTGGGGTCTTGGGCGCGGCGCAGGATGTCGTCGAACAGCGCGCGCGTGCGCGAGGGATCGCCGGCCCCCGCGCTGCCCGGCCAATCGCCGCCCTGGTTGGCGCCGCGGCCGAGCGGGTCGGCGAGGTCGCTGTCGCTTTCACCGCCTTCGCCCTCGGCCTGCGCTGCGCTTGACGCCGCTCCCGGCGCGGGCGCCTGCAGCGCGCCGGCGCCGCGGCGCAAATTGTCGAGCGCTGCGGCTTGCGCGTTCTGGGCGCCTTCCCAATCGCCGCGCCGCAGCGCGTTTTCCGAATGGCGCATGGCTTGCTCGGCGGCGTTGAGCGTCTCCGACGGGGCTGCGCCCTCGCCTTCGGCATCCTGGCGCGCCTGAGCGAGAGCCTCGCGAACGCTGGCCTGACGCTGGGCCAGTTCGTCGCCGCCCTGGCCGCCTTGCTGTTCGCCGCCAGAGCCGCCCTGGCCATCTTGCTGTTGCTGTTGCTGTTGCTGTTGCTGCCGTTGCTGTTGCTGTTGCTGTTGCTGCTGTTGCTGTTCGCGGGTCTCCTGGTTGAGTTCACTCTGCTCCTGCATCAGGTCGGCGGCTTGTTCGGCTTGCTCTTG
>JANNQT010000003.1:0-5532 GCA_031400895.1 Alphaproteobacteria bacterium
CCGTCGGCGTTCATGACAGCCGACACGAAGATGTTCGTATCGATGACCACACGATCCATTCGGCGAACTTGATAGCACGGGCGCCATCATTTTTCCAGTGGGCCTCATCGGCGGGAGCTGCGGTCCAGTAATTTGGCCTGGATCGCCACAGGAGGCCGGGCAAAAGGCGGAATCCGGGGGAGCACAGTGGATCACAAGATAAAGAAGATGCGGTGCCTATTGGCATAAGCGCCTGTCTGCACGTCATTTTTTCCACCGTGGATGCGAATCGGCCCGACGTGGAAATTGAAGGCAGGGGCGAATGTTCGCGGCACTGGTCTTGGGCGCTTGGACAACGGGGCAATGGCAAGGAGCGGCGAGCGCTAAGCCGCGGGGATTTTTTCCTGCTGAGCATGCCGGAGGCGTGCAACAGAGCCTTGGGCTGCAGGGTTCCGAAGATCGGGAGTAACCGGGGAAAACAGCCCAAACCGTTCGCGCCGCACTGTTTCCGACAACCACCAGCGCGATCACAAAGAGGGATAAATTAGGGGAAGCAACGTAGAGTGCTTGCTGGTAAAGGTAGATTAATCTATATAAATCAAGCGCTTATACGCTTATCGCTGGCGGACAGAGAGGGATTCGAACCCTCGTTAGACTTGCGCCTAAACACGCTTTCCAAGCGTGCGCCTTCAGCCACTCGGCCACCTGTCCGACGCGGGGTCTTATGGCGGCGCGCGCGGGGGCTGGCAATCGGGGGGATTTGCAACTTTCGCCGCCGCCCCAGCGTAGCAGCTAGTCCGCGCGCGCGTTATATTGGCGCGGAAGGAGTTTCCATGGCCAAGCTCGCCGCCCTGCCTACCCCCGCCCAGGCTCTGCCCGGCAGGGCCCAGCCGATCGCCACCGCCCGCGCCCATCATGTGAACGGCCGCGCCTTACACCCGCCCTACCCGGCGGGGCTGGAGCAAGCCATGTTCGGGCTCGGCTGCTTTTGGGGGGCGGAGCGCATATTCTGGCAAGCGCCGGGGGTGTGGAGCACGGCGGTCGGCTATGCCGGCGGGATCACGCCCAACCCGACCTACGAAGAAGTGTGCTCCGGCGGCGCCGGGCATACCGAAGTGGTGCGCGTTGTGTTCGATCCGGCGCTGGTAAGCTACGAGGCGCTGCTCAAACTCTTCTTCGAGAGCCACGACCCGACCCAGGGCATGCGCCAAGGCGGCGATGTTGGCACGCAATATCGCTCGGCGATTTACGCGACCAATCCGGCGCAAAAGCGCGCCGCCGAGACCGCGCTCACGGCTTACGATGCGAAGCTGCGCGCCGCCGGCTTCGCCGCCATTACCACCGAAATCCGCGACGCGCCGGAATTCTATTACGCCGAGGCTTATCACCAGCAATATCTGGCCAAGAATCCTGGCGGCTATTGCGGGCTCGGCGGCACGGGGGTGATCTGCCCGATTGGGGTGGAGGTGGCGTGACATTACTCACCCCCCGCCCCGGCGATACTCCGTCGGCGTCACCCCCGTCGCTTCCTTGAAGGCGCGGTTGAAGGGCCCGAGCGAGCCGAAGCCTAGATCGTAGGCGATGGCGGCGACCGTAAGCCGCGCCTTATCCGCATCGCGCAGCAGCGCTTTGGCGGCGTCAATGCGGCGCACGTTCACAAACGCGGCGAAGTTGCGGAAGCTGAGATGATCGTTGATCAGCGGGCGCAGTCGGTGTTCGGGGACGCCGACTTCCTCGGCAAGCGCGCCGATGGTCAGCCCCTCGCGCCGCCAGGCTTGGCCTTCGCCCATCAGCGCTTCGAGCTTGGCCAAGGTGGCGCGGTCGGCGGCGTCGAGGCCATCGCCGGGAGCAGGCGCTGCTTCGGCCGCGCCGAACAGCACCGGCCGCGCCTGCAGAAACACGATCGCGCCCGCCAGGCAGTAAAACGCCAGCGACACCCCGCCCAGCAGCCTGAACCATTCCTGGAAAAAGCCCAAGCTCTCGGCGATCTCGAAGCTGGACAGCGTCAGCACGTAAAGCGTCACCACCGTCAGGAACGGTCCGCGCAGACGCCGGCGCGCTTCCACCAGATCGCCGCGCCACGAGCGCCACACCACCAGCAGCGCATGCAGCGCAAACCCCGCCTCGATCAGATTGTGAACTACCCAGACGATGGCCTGGGCCGGCGGTTGGGTCAGCGCGCCAACGATCCCCACCAATGTCAGCAAACCCCACGGCGCCAAGGTGCGCGGCGAGACCGCGCGGTCCTCGAACAGCGCGACGATGAACAGCCAGAAGAGGCCGGTTCCCCCGAACGCGGCGAAGTGCACCGGCGCCAGCGCCCAGCCGATGGCATTACGCAGAGGCGGCGAGGAATTGAGCACGTAGGCAATCACACCCACGCAGAGCAAAACCCCCGCCAGCCGCGCCGGGCGGCCAAGCCCGCCGCGCCAGAATCCAGCCGCCATTGCCGCCAGCGCGCCGATGGCGATGCCGCGGGCGAGCATTTCGAGCGTGATCAGTTCGGGGCTCATGGCCCGCGCTTCTACACCTCAGCGCGCACAAGAAAAGGCGCGGGACCGGTTGGGTCCCGCGCCATCAAGCGATCGTCGTTGGCGGGAGGGGGCTCAGGCGACGATCTGAGCGGCTTGCATCAGCATAGCGTAGGCGACCGGCGCGAACAGCACGATGGCGGCGGCGAGGCTCAGGAACTTGGTCATTTTAGCTTTCCTTCTGGTTTGTTGAAGCTTGTGATCTGAAGATGCCGGCGCGGCTGGATTTGGATGCGGGCGCTGTATTTTTTTTGCCAGCGCCGGCGCGAATCCCCAACACGCGAAAGGCGCGGACCCCTTGCGGGATCCGCGCCTCCGTTGGACCGTCGCCTTAGCGGGTTTGGGGGGATCAGGCGACGATCTGAGCGGCTTGGTGCAGGGTGGCCAGCGCCAGCGGCGTAAACAGCGCGAACGCGGCGAGGGTGCAGAGAAATTTCAGCTTCAACATGGAATGGCTCCGTTTTCATTTCGCCGTGCGGCGGCGTCTTAAAGCTTAGATGCACCCGATATGGGGTTTGGATGCAGCGGCGGCGCCGGCTTTGGTCGCACCGGCGCCGCTGCTCGTCGCTTTAGTTGCGCGGCGGCGGCGCTGCGGGCGGCGCGGGCGGCGCGGGGGGCTCGGGCAGATCCAGCCTGACGCGGCCATCGCCGTTGGCGTCGCTGGCGTCGAAGAAACGCAGATGCTGGGTGCGGAACTCGTCGCGCGAGAGCGCGCCGTCATTGTTCAGGTCGGCCTCGCCGCGCCCGACGAGCATCATCAGCATCATCGGCGCGTGCGCGAGCGCCATCGCGGCGCCTTCGCCGGTGACGATCTCCACGTGCCGACGCGCGTGATGTTCGGCTTCCTCGCCATGGCGGCGCACTTCGCGTTCGGCGCGGCGGCCATGGCGCTCGGCGTGACGCGCTTGGCGCTGGGCATGGCGCGTCACCCGCTCGATTTCCTCCGCGCTCGGCGCTTCGCCGTCGCCGCCGCGGACGATGACGACTCGGCGCTCGCTGCGATGCTCGCCTTCTTCGTCGTCCTCGGCGTCCTCGCCTTCCCCATCGCCGCAGATGACAGTGACGCGGCGCTGACCGTTTTCGTTGCTCTCGGTGCGTTCACAATTCTCGTCCTCGCCGTCGAGGACCATCGCGTGCGGGGCGTGCGGGGCGTGGGCGCCGTGGCGGCCCTGGTGATCGGCTTGGGTCAGAGCGCCGTCGTCATTGCCATCCATTTGATCGAACAGGCGGTCAAACCCGGCAGAAGCCTCCGCGCGGCTGACCCAGCCGTCGGCATCGGCGTCGAGCCCGCCGGCTGGGCCGCCATGGGCGACGACGACGCGGGTCTGCGGGCTGGCGATGCTGGCGGCCGCCCACGCCGCCGCGGCGACGCCCAAGGCTAATCTGAGTTTCATGTATCCCTCCAATAGCTCGCCCGTGTTCGGGCCGTCGCCACCCTGGCGCGGCTTCGTTTCCCCATTACGTCGAGCTTGAAACATTGCCGAAACACAGAATCTGTACCCCTTTGGTTCGGTTCAAACGAGTTTTCCGGTGAGCATTGCCGTTAGTGTCCGTAGAATGGCCGGCGTGACCGAAACGCCCCCCCGTCCCCGCGTGCTGGTCGTCGATGACGATGCCGACATCCGCGACGGCCTGGTCGAAGTGTTCGCGCGCGCCGGCTTTGACGCGGTCAGCGCCGGCGATGTCACCGCCATGGAGCGCCAGCTCGCGGCCAAGGGCGCCGACCTGATCGTGCTCGACCTGATGATGCCGGGCGAGGACGGGCTCTCGGCTTGCAAGCGCCTCTCCGGCAAGGGCCGGCCGCCGATCATCATGCTCTCGGCGCTGGGCGACGACGCCGACCGCATCGTCGGGCTCGAAATCGGCGCCGACGATTACCTGGCCAAGCCCTGCAACCCCCGCGAATTGGTGGCGCGCGCCCGCGCGGTGCTGCGCCGCTCCCGCGACGGTGAAAGCGCGCCCGCCGCCGAGGCGGTGCGTTTCGCCGGCTTCCGCCTCGATATCGCCCGGCGCGAACTGCATGACCCCGACGGCGTTGTCATCCCGCTTTCGTCGGGCGAATTCCGGCTGTTGCGCGCGTTCGTCGAGCATCCCCGGCGGGTGCTGACGCGCGAACAATTGCTCGACTACGCCTTCGACAATGACAGCGAAGTGTTCGATCGCGCCGTCGATGTGCAGGTCAGCCGCGTGCGCCGCAAGCTTGAGCGCAAGGGCGCGCCGGAAATTATCCGCACCATCCGCGGCGAGGGCTACATGTTCGACCTGAAGCCGGGCCCCTGATGGACAAGGCGCGCGGGCTTCCGATTGCGGCTTATCTCGGCGCGCTGGTGGCGCTGGCGCTGGCGTCGGCGTTCGTGGCGGTGCTGGCGGTGGTGATCTGGCTGCCGCCGCGCCCGCCTGACGTGATGCGCGCCGACGAGGTCGCGGGGCACTTCCAGGCCGGCTACGATTACATGCGGGTCGAAGATCGCCCGTTGCCGAACGACGGCATGGAATGGCGCGTTGCCGACCAGGCCCCGCCGATGCACGCTGGCGGCGGCCACCAGATCGCGCCGATGCGGGCGGGGCTGGCGCAGAGCCTTGGGCTGGAAGCCGATCAGGTGCGCGTCGCCGCTTCGCGTATCGAGCGCAGCGACGTTTTCGTGTTTCGCGTCAGCGACCCCGAAGCGCTGCACCGAGATGCCCGCCGCGCCGCGCGTGAGGCGCGCGCCATGCTCCGCGAATCGCGGCGGGCCGAAATCGAGGCGCGCCGCGGCGGCGACGGCCAAGTCCCGGAGGCGCGGCAGGGCGAAGTCGAGGCCGCGCGCGAGGCGCGCGAGCACGCGCTGGAGGCGCTGCGAATGGCGCGCGAGGCTGGCGCTGGGGTGGTTGTCGAAGGCGACAAGATCATCATCGATGCGCCGAGCGAAGTGGATCTGGAAGCGCATTTGGAGGCCCATGGGGACCACGCGCCGCTGCATTTTGAAATTCGAACTCGCACGCCGCCGCCGCCCGCCGCTCCCGCGCCGCCGCGCCCTGCCCG
>JANNQT010000004.1:0-55208 GCA_031400895.1 Alphaproteobacteria bacterium
CTTTGAGGAGCAAAACGAAACTCGAAGGCTCCGGATTGGTAGGGGTAAGGTTTCAGGGACTAGCGATTAGCGGCGTGCGAATCGCGAAACCAAAAAACCAAACCCAGCGGGATGAAAATGTTGGCGACGACGGAACGGGAAAGCTGCGGCCGCCCCTAATCCCTAGCCTCCAGCCCCTAATCCCAATTTGGCCCAATCCGCGCGTCAATCGGGAACGCAGACAAGGCGCCAAGAGATCGCCGGAAACCCCAGCGTCGCGGGGATCGACAAGAGGGAAGAGACCTCGTCGATCGCAACTCCCGTCTCACCAACGCATGGCCCTCCGCGATATCATCTAACGCCTCTCGTTTGCGCCGGTTGTACAACAGATCACGCGGGGCGCGCGCGAGCGCACCACCCCACTACCCAGTTTGAGCTCACGCGCCGCGCGCGCCCCGCTCTCCCGCTTTTTGTGTTGTACAAAAAGCAAAGCCGAACCCGGAAGCGCCGCGCGCTGTCCGGCGTTCGCCGCGCGCCTCCCTTTTCCCCATGCGGGGAGAGGGTGGCCCGAAGGGCCGGATGAGGGAAAACCGGTGTTTCAAGCACGCACGCCATCGGCCTCGCGCCAAACCCGGCCAATGCGGCAAAACCCTCATCCGTCGGCTGCGCCGCCAGCTTCTCCCCGCATGCGGGGAGAAGCTGGCCCGGAGGGCGGATGAGGGGAAATCGGTGTTTCAAGCAAGCACGCCATCGGTGTTGCGCTAACGCGGCCAATGCGGAAAAACCCCTCATCCGCCGGCTTCGCCGGACGAAGCAAGCGGCGGCGTTACGCACCACCCCCTCGCTTCCCGGCGATCAGGCGGCTTCGCGGGCGGGGCGGGCGGGGCGCAGGTCGGCGGGGATTCGCAGTGTGAACGCCGCGCCCTTGCCGGGCTCGCTGCGCACCGACACATCGCCCCCCAGCAATTGCGCCAGCTGTCTGGTGATGGCCAGCCCGAGCCCGGCGCCGCCATAGGTGCGGGTGATGCTCGGATCGGCCTGCACGAAGGGTTGGAACAATTGCGCCTGCACTTCGCGGGCGATGCCGATGCCGGTATCGACCACTTCGAACACGCACCAATCGCCACCCTTTGCGCGCTGGCGGCGCGCGATCAGGCGCACCTCGCCCTTGCTGGTGAATTTGTTGGCGTTGGCGAGCAGATTGAGCAGGCACTGGCTGAGCTTGAATCCATCGGTGTGGGCGATGCCGAAATTGGGGTCGGTGTCGATGCGGATGGTGTTGCCAGCCGCCGCCGCGCTCGGGGCGATGGTGGCGACAACGTCGTTGAGCAACTGGTTCATCTCCACGCCATCGGCTTCGACACTCGCGCGCCCCGCTTCGATCCTGGAGAGGTCGAGCAGGTCGTTGACCATCGTCAGCAGCCGGCGCCCGGCAGCGCGGATGCGGGCGAGGTCTTCGCCGTCGCGCGCTGCGCCGCCCGCCTCGGCATCCTCCATCAGCAATTCGCTGTAGCCGATAATGGCGTTGAGCGGGGTGCGCAATTCATGGCTCATGGTGGTGAGAAAATGCGACTTGGCGCGGTTGGCATCCTCCGCGGCCACGCACGCGGCTTCGACCGCGGCGAACGCGCGCTTGAGTTCGACGTCGCGGCGCCCGATCTCGTTGAGAATGTGGGTCAGGCGATCGACAGTGGAGTTGATCGGCGCGCTGGCTGTGCTGCTCGCCGACCCATCGTCGCGCTGGGCCAGCACCTGCTCGGCGCGGGCAACGATCTTGATCATGGCGCGGCGATTGACGAGGATCAGGGCGGCCACGGCCAGTACGGCGACCAGGCCAAGGCCGACCAGGACAATCGCCAAGGTCATCACCCGAATGGTCTCGCGCTGCAGCCGCGAGCGCATCTGCGCCTGCTCGGCCTGCTGTTCGGCCAGTTCGATCTCGCTCTCCATGGTCGCGCGCAATTCCTTCACCCCGGAATTAAAGCGCGTCAGCACGTTGCGTTCGGACGACTGGTGATAGGCGCGCAGGGCGGCGAAGGCCTCGCGCACGCGCCCCTCGGCGTGGAGCACTTCCGGCTCGATGGAATCGTTGGTGTCGCGCAGCACCGGATCGCCGCGCTGGGCGGCGATGGCGCGCAACTCGCGCAAGGCCTGGCGGGCGGCGGCGGCGCGGCCCAGACGCGCCAACGCGGACGCGCGCAGGCTCAGCACCCGGGTGAGGTATTCCGGAGGCGCCGCCTCGATCGCCCGCGCGGCGTCGGCGCTGCGCAGCACGGCGGCGTAATTGCCCGCCGCGAAATGCACCTTGGCGCTCAGCAGCTCGGCGAAAAAGCGCGCCGACGGCAACGCCGACCGCACCGCCAGCGCGCTGTGGATTTCGAGAACCCCCAGCGCGGCGTCAACAAGCTGGGCGTCGGCCAGCATGCCAGCAATGTTGAAAGTGATGGTCTGGCCGTCGATCGGCTTGCCGGCGGCGGCGTCCAGCGCAACCGCGCGCACCAAATGCTCCAAGCCCGATTCCGCGTCGCCGATGCGGATCGCGGTATAGGCAAGCGCGTCGTGCAGGCCAGAGCGCAAAGTGGCCGTGTCGCCGGCCTCGGGCAATTGCTGCAGACCGAGCCGGGCCGCCTCCATGGCGTTGCCGACCAGACCGAGATCGGTCAGGCAATAGGCGCGGAAGCGCGATCCCGCCGCCACCACGTAGCCATCGGCCTCGCCTTGCAGGACCTGCTCGAGATTGCGGCGGGCGGCGAGAAAATCGCCGTCGAGCGCGGGCGCGTAGGCGCGCAACACCTCGACCATGCGTCCGAAACGGCGGTCGCGCTGCGCGGCGGCCTCCTGCTCCAGCGCGGTCAACGCGCGCGCCGCGCGGGCGCTGTCGGAGGCGACGAAGTACTCCGCCGCCAAGTCGTAAAGAATTAGCAAACGCGCCCGCCCCTGCGCCCGCGCCGCCTCGCGCTCGCGCTCGGCCAGCACGCGGTCGCTCACCAGCAAATTGTCCTGCTGAATGCGCTGCGCCAGCGCTTGCGCCTCCGCCGCCCATGCGGGGGCAGGATTTGCTTCCGCCCGCGCCTCCGGCGCCATGAACACGGCGACCGCTGCGAGCAGCGCCGCCAACAACCCACGCATTACCAAACCCTGCCGCGGAAATTTGGCCCGACTATGCGCGATGGAGCTTAAGGAAGAATGCCGCAACAGGGCGTTAAGCTATTATTCCGCCGGAGTTTTTTGCGGGTTTGGTGAATTTGGTGTTGAGGCGCCCGCCGGCGGCTCGGGCCAGAAATTTTCGTTCATCGCTTCGGCGAGAGTGAACGGGTTGGTTTCGGGGAAGGTCCTGGTCGTAGAAGCCCGCCCGCAGTCAGCCAGCCCTTGCTTTCCCAGCCCCGACCCCTTAACACCCGCCCCTTCGCGATCCGCGGCCCTGGGAGCGTTCGCTGCTTGGGGTCCATCGTTGGGGCGGGGCCTTCCCCCTGTCCGGGCGCCGCGGGTCATTGGGAAGAGGAAAACATGGCTTTCTACGAGCACGTGCTGATCGCGCGTCCCGAAATTTCGCCCCAACAGGTCGAGACCCTGATCGAGGACATCACCAAGACGGTCAAAGAACTCGGCGGCCAGGTCGCCAAGACCGAATATTGGGGTCTGCGCAATCTCACCTACCGGATCCGCAAGAACCGCAAGGCGCACTACGCGCTCTTGAACCTCGACTGCCCGGCCCCGGCGGTGCACGAATTGGAGCGGCGCCTGCGCATCAACGAAGACGTGATGCGGTTCAAGACCATCCGCGTTGAAGCGCACGACGCCGAGCCGTCGCCGATCCTGGCCCGCCGCGACCGCGAAGAGCGCCGCCGCGCCCGCCGCGAAGGCCGCGACGAGGACGGCAACGAAATCGCGGGCGAGGAGGAATAATCATGTCCGGCAAAGGCGCCCCCAAATTCAACATCGCCAACATCCCCGCGCGCAGGCCGTTCAGCCGGCGGCGCAAAGTGTGCCCGTTCTCCGGCGATGCCGCCCCGAAGATCGACTACAAGGATGTGAAGACGCTGCAGCGCTACATCTCCGAGAAGGGCAAGATCGTGCCCGCGCGCATCACCGCGGTCACCGCCAAGAAGCAGCGCGAACTGGCCAAGGCCATCAAGCTCGCGCGCGAATTGGCGCTGCTGCCGTTCGCGGTTCAGTGAGGGGGATGGAACATGCAAGTCATCCTGCTTGAACGCATCGAAAAACTGGGCGCCATCGGCGACGAAGTGAAGGTGCGCGACGGCTTCGCCCGCAATTTCCTGCTGCCGCAGAAGAAGGCCCTGCGCGCCACCGAGCCCAACAAGAAATTGTTCGAGGCCCGCAGAGCCGAGATCGAAGCACAGAACGCCGCCGCCCGCGCCGCCGCCGAAAAAGCTTCCGGCAAAATCGACGGCTCGTCCTACGTGCTCATTCGCCAAGCCGGCGAAGCGGGCCAGCTCTACGGCTCGGTGTCGCCGCGCGACATCGCCGACGAGGTCAACAAGAAGGGCGCCAAGGTCGATAAGGCCAACATCGTACTGGACAAGCCGATCAAGACCATCGGCCTCTATAACGTGCGCGTGCGCCTGCACGCGGAAGTCTATGCCGGCATCAAGGTCAACGTCGCCCGCTCGAGCGACGAGGCCGAGCGCCAGGCCCGCGGCGAAAACGTGATCGCCTCGGCCCAGCAAGCTGACAAGAGCGAAGCCGCCGCCCAGGCCAAGGAAATCGCGGCCTCCGCGTTCGTGGACACTTCGCCGCGCGAATAGCCGAAAACGTCGCACGCGCCTGGCCCTTGCACCGGGGCCGAGCCTCCCCATGTAACCTGCGCGGGACCGGGCCCCTCTGGCGATGTAGTTGGTTACATCGCGATGTCGGACCGCATCGGGTTAGCTCGATGCAGGTTCGGACTTGGCCGACCCGCGCGAGCCTGCCCTCATCTGTGAAGGTTCATGGACGCAAGGCGCGCCCGCGCCGCAACCTCTATCGACCCGAAAAAAGGAGATTCAAATGCCCCTGCTGATGTGCCCCAACGATAATTCCTCGATGCAGACCGTGCAGCGCGGCGGCGTCGAGTTCGACATGTGCCCGAGCTGCCGGGGCGTCTGGCTCGACCGCGGCGAGTTGGAAAAATTGATCGACGGCGCACGCGTCGCCTTCGCAGCGGACGCGCCCGCCCCGCAACCGCGGCCCGAGCCACAACGCCAGCAGCAATCGCATTCCTATGGCGAACGCGGCGAACAAGGCGAACGCGGCGAGCACGGCTACAGCAGCAGCGATCCGCGCCGCAAGAAACGCGGCTTCGACATGTTCGATATTTTCGACTAAAGCAACGGACTTTAAATTCGCCTCAGTTCGATGGCGATCGCGGAGCGAATTCAAAGTCCCAAAGTTGCTTTAGAAAGCACTGAGTCGCATTTAAGGTCAGACGCTTTAGCGCCAATTCCGTTCCGATTGAACGCGCCTACCCGGATTGCATTTGCGCGCGATCCGGCGGCGGCGGCGCGGCGATTCGCACCCGAAACGTTTTCCACCAGAACCTACCCGGCCCGCCGCGACTCGGGATAAAGCCTGGCAAGCGTCAATCATTGCCTAATCGAATCGCCTAAACTTTGCAGCGATGATTACCCAGCCCGCCCTTCCGCTCGAAGTCGTGCCGCCGGCCCGCGCCCCGCGCGCGGCGCCGCACAATCTGGAGGCCGAGCAGGCGCTGCTCGGCGCCATCCTGTTCGACAACGAGACCTTCAACCGCATCACCTCCCAGCTGCAGGAAAAGCACTTCTTCGATCCCGTGCACGGGCGCATTTTCGCCGCCAGCGCGCAAATGATCTCGGCCGGCGAACTTGCCGACGGCCTGACCCTGAAAGAGCGTTTCGCGCGCGACGGCGGCATCAAGGAGATTGGCGGGGCGGTCTATCTGATGCGGCTGATGGAGCACGCCGCCCCGCTCTCGGCGCAGGCGCAATCCTATGCGCTGCTGATTTACGATCTGGCGCTGCGGCGCGAACTGATCCGCGTCGGCAACGTGATCTCCGAACTGGCGGAAAATCCCCCCGACGATCACGACGCCAAGGACATTATCGAGGAAGCCGAGCGCACGCTGTTTACGCTGGCCGAAAGCGGAACCGCCAATCGCGGCTTCCAGGACTTCCGCACCGCCATCACCGCCTCGATCAACACCGCCGCCGCCGCCAAGGATCGCGGCTCGGACGTGTCGGGCATCGCCACCGGCTTCCGCGATCTCGATCACCTGCTGGGCGGCTTGCACCAATCCGACCTGATTATTCTGGCCGGGCGCCCGTCGATGGGCAAAACCGCGCTGGCGCTCAACATTGCCATGAACGTGGCGCTGGCCAAGCAAAAGGCCGCCGGCGGCGCCCATAGCGGCGGGACGGTCGGCTTCTTCTCGCTGGAAATGTCGGCGGAGCAATTGGCGACCCGCCTGCTGGCCGATTACACCTCGATCGAATCCAACCGCATCCGCCAGGGCCAGATCGAGAAGCACGAATTCATCACTCTGTCCGACGCCGCCACCACGCTGCAAACCCTGCCGCTGCACGTGGACCAGACCGGCGGCATCTCGATCGCGCAATTGCAGAACCGGGCGCGCCGCCTGAAGCGCACCTGTGGGCTTGATCTGGTGGTGGTGGATTATCTGCAACTGGTCACCACCAATTCCCGCAAGAATGACGGCCGCGTGCAGGAAGTGAGCGAGGTCACCCAGGGGCTGAAGGCGCTGGCCAAGGACCTGGACGTGCCGGTGGTGGCGCTGTCGCAGCTGTCGCGGCAGGTGGAATCGCGCGACGACAAGCGGCCGCAGCTTTCCGACCTGCGTGAATCCGGCTCGATCGAACAGGACTCCGACATCGTCATGTTCGTGTACCGGGAGGAGTATTATCTGAGCCGCGCCGAGCCGGAGCCCAATTCCGACAAACACATCGAGTGGACCCGCAAGATGGACGGCGCTAGAAATCGGGCCGAACTCGTCCTAGGTAAGAACCGCCACGGCCCCATCGACACGGTGCATCTGACCTTTGAAGGCAAGTTCACAAGATTCTCCTCCGCCGCCCAGCGGCGAGGCTGAACCAAGGCCACGCCTGGCGCGGCTCACGGTGAATCACGCCGCTATCGTCGAGAACTGGCGCTTCTTCGTGAAGCAGGCGCCCGGCGCGAATGTCGCGGCGGTGGTGAAGGCGGACGGCTATGGGCTCGGCGCGGTCGGGGCATCGCAGGCGCTGGCCCAAGCCGGCGCGCGCGTGTTCTTCACCGCGACCCACGGCGAAGCGCTGGCGGTGCGCGAGGCGCTGGGCCAAGGCCCGCAAATCTTTGTGCTCAACGGCCCCACCGGCGACGATGCGGAGGCGATGAAAGCTGCAAAGCTGACGCCGGTGCTCAACTCGCTCGCGCAGATCAAGCTCTGGGACGCGCGTGGGCCGATGGCGCTGCACCTCGACACCGGCATGAACCGGCTTGGCGTTGGCGCCGAGGAACTGGCTCACGCCGCCGAGGCGCTGAAGGCGGCAAAGCTCGCGCTGGTGATGAGCCACCTCGCTTGCGCTGCCGACGTGACTCACGAAATGAACGCCCGCCAGCGCAGGCGCTTTGTCGATGCGGCGGCGCGCTTTCCCAAGGCCCCGCTCAGCCTCGCTTCGACCGCCGGCGCGCTGATCGGCGGCGATTATCATTTCGATCTCATCCGCCCCGGGATCGGGCTTTACGGCGCGGGCGGGCTTGATTCCGGCAATCCCAAGCTCGCGGTCGCCGCCACCATCGAAGCGCCGATCCTGCAAGTGCGCGAGGTCGAGGCGGGCGAAAGCTTCGGTTATGGCGCGAGCTTCATCGCGGTGAAAAAACTGCGCACCGCCACCGTCGCGCTCGGCTATGCGGACGGCTATTTGCGCAGCTTAAGCGGGCGCGGCTATGGCGGGCTCGGCGGCGCAAAGCGGCCGATCCTGGGGCGCGTCTCGATGGATTTGATCATCCTCGATGTCACCGGCTGCGCTGAAGCATGCGAAGGCGCGATGGTGGAATTCCTCGGCCCCAACGCGCCGCTGGAGGAGATCGCCGCGCTCGCCGGCACCGCGCCCTACGAACTGCTCACCACCTTCGCGGGGACGGTGCGCAAGATGGGAGCGCGGGGGTAAGGCGAGCACATCAGCGGACCGCGATGGCGGTGTGGCTCAGCGGTTCACCGCATCCGCGGCGATTAGGCTGTGATCGAACGCCAGCGCCAGGCCACGCCATTCGGCGACCCATTCGGCCGCGTCGGCATCGTCGCCGCCGACCGCGTCGGTGGTCAGCGGCTCGACCAGATACGCCGCCGCCACGGTGTGGCGCACCGGATCGCGGCCGGGGTCGGAGTAGAGCCCGATCAGACGCAGGATGCGCCCATCGATGCCGGTTTCTTCCTTCAACTCTCGCAGCGCCGCCGCTTCCACGGTTTCGCCGATTTCGACGAAGCCACCCGGCAGCGCGTAGCGGCCCTTGAACGGCTCGCGCCCGCGCTTGATCAGCAGCAGACGCCCCTGCGCGTCGAACACAACGCAATCGGCGGCGAGTGGCGGTGAGTTAGGCCGCCAGGTCATTAGACCCCGACCCGCGCGCCTTCGGCGATCGGCGCGTCTTCTGGCGCCAGCGCTGGCTTGCCGCGGATCATGTCGGCGGCTTTTTCCGCGATCATAATGGTGGGCGCGTTGGTGTTGCCGCCGACCAGCGTCGGCATCACGCTCGCGTCCACCACGCGCAAGCCGCGCACGCCGCGCACGCGCAATTCGGCGTCGAGCGGGGCCTTGTCGTCGATGCCCATGCGCACCGTACCGACCGGATGATACAAGGTCTCGGCGCTGGCGCGGATCCAGGCATCGAGTTCGGCATCGCTCGTCAGCGCCGCGCCGGGGCGCATTTCCGGGCCGCGGAACATGTCGAAGGCCTGCTGGCCGACAATGGTGCGGACCATACGGATGGAATCGCGCATGACGCGCAGGTCGTTCGCGGCGGTGAGATAGCGCGGATCGATCAGCGGATCGTCAAAGGCGTTGCGCGACCCGAGCGTGATCTCGCCGCGGCTCTCGGGACGCAGCGGATAGGCATGGAGGGTGAAGCCGTCGCGATCGGGCTTGACGCGGCCATGGTCGATCATAACCGAGTTGACGAAATGAATTTGCATATCGGGGCGGTCCAGCTCTGCGCGGGTCTTCAAGAACGCGCCGGAGTGCAAATGGATGGTGCCCCCGTGCCCGCCGCCGGTGAGCATGTATTCGATGCCGACCAAGGGTTGGCCCAAGCCTTTCAGAATCGAGTAGAGCGTGATCGGCCGGGTGCATTCGTTGATCACGGCGACGTCGATATGGTCCTGCAGGTTGCGCCCGACGTCGGGCGCGTCGGCGACCACCTCGATGCCGAACTTGCGTAAATCTTCTCCTGGACCGACGCCAGACAGCAACAGCAATTGCGGCGATTGGATCGCGCCGGCGCTGAGCAGCACTTCGCGCTTGGCGTACACGCTTTGCACCTCGCCCCCGCGCCGGCCGGCGTATTCGACGCCGACGGCCACGCAGTTCTCAATAATCACACGCTGGGCGTGGGCGTTGGAAATTACCGTGAGGTTGGGGCGCGCCAGCGCCGGACGCAGATAGGCCGCCGCTGTGCTCCAGCGCTGGCCGTTCTTGATGGTCGCGTCATAAGGCCCCGCTCCTTCTTGCTGATAGCCATTGAAATCCTTGGTGACCGGATAGCCCGCTTGCGCGGTGGCCTGGATGAACGCCTTGTGCAGCGGATAGCCGGCAGGCGGGCGCGACACCCAGAGCGGACCGCCCACCCCGTTCCATGCATCGGCGCCATCGGCGCGGTGCTGGGCGCGTTTGAAATAGGGCAACACCTCGCCATAGCCCCAGCCGGCAAGGCCGGTCTGGCGCCATTGGTCGTAATCGCGGGCGTGGCCTCGTATGTAGAGCATGGCGTTGATCGCCGACGAACCGCCCCAGCCGCGCCCGCGCGGAGTGAACAGACGCCGCCCGTTCAGTTCGGGCTGAGGCATTGTTTCGAACGCCCAGTTCGAAGCGTTCTTGTTGTTGAACAATTGGCTCGCGCCGGCCGGCATGCGCACCAGCAATCCGTCGTTCTTGCCCCCCGCCTCGAGCAACGCCACCGTCACCTTTGGATCCTCGCTCAGCCGATTGGCCAGCACGCACCCGGCGCTGCCGGCGCCGACGATCACATAATCAAAGCTCATCGTCTGCTCAGCCACGTTTGCGCCCTTCTGACTTTTTTCGACTTTGCGCGCTGGCCCCGCCGCGATGCAAGCCCTGCCCTTCCGTCAAAGCTTAAGCAAACCTTTACGATGAAGGGCGCATTTACTCATCCCATGTCGAACCCCGCCGTGAAGCTGGACCTCGCCGCCGCCGTCGCCCGGCTCAATTCCGTACACGCGCGCCCAGAGGAGCGGCGCCGCTTCCGTCGGCTCAATCTGGTGGTCGGCGGCCGCATGCTCGACCCTGCCGGCCGCGAACACGATTGCCGCACCGCCGACATGTCCCCTGGCGACGCCCGCATCGCCGCGCCGGTGCTGCCCAATGTGGGCGAGCGGGTAGTGCTTTATCTGGAAGGCTTCGGGCGCCTCAGCGGCCACGTGGCCCGCCGCGGCGACCAGGATGTCGCCGTCATATTCGATTTCTCCGCCCACAAACGCGAAAAGCTTACCGAGCAATTAACCCTGGCGATCAACAGCCATCTCGGAATCGTGGCCGAGGAGCGCCGGACCCCGCGGCTGCGCGAAACCGGGCCAGCGCCGCTGGCGCGGGTCGAAACCGAGACCGGCGAGGCCTATGAGGGCGAGGTGCTCGACTTCTCGCTCGCGGGCGTGACCCTGCGCACGCGCCGGGCGGCGCCCCTGATCGGCACCTGGGTGCGGGTTGGCGGCGCCTATGGCCGCGTCGCCCGCCTGATCGAGGGCGGCTTTGCCGTCGATTTCGAGCCGCGCGCGCGCCCCAAGGGCTGACCGGCGCCGAGCTTGCACCAGCTCTCATTAAGCACCCGCGCTTGGCGCGATGTGCGCCGATTTGGAGCAGGACACGTCCTTGAGCCGCGCCGTTAACCCCGCAAAGACCGCCGCCGCCGGCGATTGGTGGGTGGAGGTGCATGGCAAGGCTTACGGGCCTTATACGCCGGCCCAGCTCTCCCGCTTTGTCAACGAGGGGCGGGTGCGGGCCAACACAAGGGTTTGCCACGGCGCGGACGGAAACTGGATCGCGGCAAGCAGCGTGATCGGCCTGACCGGCCCCGCGCCCAAAGACGCCGCCAACGATGCCGCCCCGCAGGTGGCCAATGTCTTCGTCTGCGCCGAGATCCGCTCGGGCGCGCAATACGAATTCCTGGCCGCTCTGGAAGCCATGGGCTCGCTCTGCGAACTGAACAGCGGCCTGTGGTTGGTGCGCACCAAATATTCCGCCGGCATCATTCGCAACGCGCTCTCGCAGACCTTGGTGGCGGGCGACCGCTTCACCGTCATCGACGCCACCCGCGACCGCGTCGCCTGGTTCAACCTGGGCCCCGAAGTGGACGCGCGCGTCTCCCAAGTCTGGAATGGCCAGCTGCGCGCCGACATGCGCTAGTGCGTGCATCTAACGCTTGGCGCCTTTGTTTGAGGTGCTTGGGCGCTTCAAGTTTTTGCGCTCAATTCCCCACCGTCATTCCGGGGCGGCGAAGCCGAGCCCGGAATCCAGCCATTGCTTTGGTTTGAACACAAGCGAGCGTTTTAAGATTTACGTTCTACGATCCCCTGGATTCCGGGTTCGCACTTCGTGCGCCCCGGAATGACGGCGCGTGTTTTCGGACTCTTGTGTCGCACTTGGACCACTTGCGCGCGCAGTCTCGAAATTCAAGCGCTACCCAACCACTTTCAACTCGCGCCGGTAGCGCTGCCAATTCTCGACATAATGCGCCGCCGAAAAAGCGATGAGCTGCCGCTGTTGCTGTTCCAGCTTGCGCACCGCGCGCGCGGGAACGCCGGTGATCAGCGCGCCTTCCTCGAAGCTCTTGCGCTCGGTCACCAGCGCATGCGCGCCGACCAGGCAATGGCCGGGAATAACGGCGTGATTCAGCACCGTGGCTTTGATGCCGATGAGCGAGTTGTCGCCGATGCTGCAGCCATGCAGCATCACTTGATGGCCGATGGTGACGTTCGCGCCGATGGTCAGCGGCGCGCCCATGTCGGTGTGCAGCACCGAGCCATCCTGCACGTTGGAATTCTCGCCCACTACGATCGGCTCGTTGTCGCCGCGCAGCACCGCGCCAAACCACACTGAGGCGTTCTTCTTCAGTACAACCCTGCCGATCAGCACCGCTGTCGGTGCAACCCAACAAGCCTCCGGATCCTCGACCTCGAGATCGGCATTGGCCAGCGAGTAGATTGGCATCGAGTTTTCTCCCGCGAAATATTCGTGACGTTCCGCTTCCTCAATGCGTCGTTAACCGGTTAGGCGCTTGATGGAAACCATCGGGCCGGAAGTTCCGGTCCACCCGTCTCCAGGGCGAAAGCCTGTTTCGTGGGGGAGAGCGTGGGGCAGTCGCGCAAGTCTAGCGCACACCACCAGACGCCGTTCGGCGCAGGCCCCGACGACTCTTCCGATTCCCGCATCTTTTTCGATCCCCCCGCCGCCGGCAGAAGCCGCGCGGCTTTTTCGCACTCCCGGAAGGAGACCCATATGGCGAAACGCACCGCGAAGCGCAGGCATGCACAAGGCGTGCTCAACGTTGAGGAATTTCAGCGCGAGGAACCGCGCCGCACGCGCAATTTGCAGGTGCTCGACGGCGGGCGGCAGCCGGCCAATGACGGCCCCCGCGATCAGAGTTTCGTCAAACACGTGCGGCCAAGATCCAAGGGTCAAACGGCGCTGATGGAGGCCATCGACCAGCACGCTCTGGTGCTGGCGCTCGGCCCCGCCGGGACCGGGAAAACTTATCTCGCCATCGCCAAGGCAGTGGAGGCGCTGGAGGCCGGCAAAGTCGGGCGCATCGTGCTCTCACGCCCGGCGGTGGAGGCCGGCGAATCGCTTGGCTTCCTGCCCGGGGCCATGGAAGACAAGCTCGCCCCCTATCTTCGCCCGCTCTACGATGCGCTCACCGACCGGCTCTCGGCCAAGCGCCTGAAAGCGCTGATGGCCGAAGGGCTGATCGAGATCGCGCCGGTGGGCTTCATGCGCGGGCGCACCTTGAATAACGCCTTCGTGGTCATCGACGAAGCGCAGAATTGCACCTACGGGCAGATCAAGATGCTGCTCACCCGGCTCGGCTGGCACTCGACCATGGTGGTCACCGGCGACCCGGCGCAAACCGATTTGCTGCCGGAACTCTCCGGCCTGCACACCGTCGCCGACAAGCTGGAAACGGTCAGCAACATCGCCGTCGTTCGCCTCACCGACACCGACATCGTCCGCCACCCGCTGGTCGCTTCTATGTTGGGCGTCTTGTAAGCCTTGGCTCGCCGCTCCCGAAGGGAGCGGTTGGACGTTTTTGGATTCTGATAGACTTCGCCCCGGCCGCTGAGGCAGCGCCGGGGCGTTTTATTTTTGGCGCGGCCTATTCGGCCAGATCAATCTCGAGGATGCTCATGGTCAGCACCTGGCCTTCGTCTTCGTCGGCCGAGATGGTGCCGACGAATTCGTTGTGCACATAGACTTCGGCGGAATCGGTTTTGCGCGGGCGCGCGCGCACATCGAGTTCGGCCGCGTGCAGCTTCTGGCGCAGCACCCCCTGCAGCCGCGCCCGCTCGGGCTCATCGATCGGCGCGTTTTTCCTGGCCCCGGCCGGGCGGGCGATGGCTAGGCTGATGGCGTAGCTCAACTCGCCTTCGTCCTCATCGCGCAACAGCACCGCGACGGAAGCCCCGTCCACCAGCACGTCGGCCTCCTCGCGCCCGCGCGACACCACCGACACGGTGGGCGAGCCCAGAAGCTTGCTAAGATAAGCGCCCAGGCGCGTGCATTCGGTTGTGTTCACGGGATCGCTCCTTTGGCCAGGAACGTCCTATCTCCCCATGGCGAGGTCAAGGCGCCGGCGGCGCTTCAGTCGAAATCCCAGTGCGTGGCTTCCCGGCGCAGGCGGCGGCCGACGAAAAGACAGCCGATGCCGATGGCGGCGAAAGCGCCGACGACGCTCAGATATTCGAACATGCCGTTTTCGATGGCACCCGCCAGGGAGAAGGGCGTGTAGGCCGCGACCAGCAGCAGCACCACCGCGCAGGCGACCCCGGTTTTGATCAGCACGTCGCCGAAGAAATAATTGCGATCGATCTCCGCGCGGGGGCGGCGGTGCGGGTGGGCCAGAGAGGGCTCATGCGATTGGTGCTTGGACATGGGGCCAAGCTAGTCGGATTCGCGGCGAATGCTCAGCGCTGCATGTTTGCCTTTATCGTTTCGGACTCGGAGCGGCCGGTTCGAGTTCGTAGGAAATCACCGCGCTGCGCGCCTCCGAGCGCACCTCGTTGGTGCAATTGCTGCGCGCGAACGCCTCGGCCAATTGCCGCGCCCTGGGCAGATTATCGCCCCAGCCGGCCTTGGTGTCATAGAGCGCCGCAAAACCGGTCCAGGGCATCATCGTCTCGCCCAGGGTGTTGCTCTCGAAAATGCGATGGAAGTCGCGCTGGAAAAAGCCCAGCCGCGCCGACAGCGTGCCGGCATCGGCCGGACGCAGCTCTTCCAGGAATTCGCCCCAGGTGCGGCTCGCTTCCCGGCACATCTCGATGATGCGGGTGTCGCCGCGGCCCAGACGTTCAAGCAATTCGTGCATGGATCGCGCCTCTTGGTCTCTGGCCTGGCATCTTAACGGGGAAACTCGGCTCGCGTAAGGGGTGTTGCCTCCACCACTTCACACCCACCACTTCACTGGCTTGGCGCGAAAGTCGGCGGCCTTCTCGAGCGCGGCGGCAACCGCGAACACGCTCTCCTCATCGAGCGCCTTGCCGATGACTTGCAGGCCGAGCGGCAGCCCCTGGGCGTCCAGGGCCGCCGGAAGCGCAAGCGCTGGTAGGCCGGCAAGATTGGCGGTCACGGTGAAGATGTCGTTCAAATACATTGCCACAGGATCGCCCGATTTCTCCCCGAGCGCGAACGCGGCCGAGGGCGTGGCCGGGGTCAGGATCGCATCCACCTCCGCGAAGGCGTCGCGGAAATCCTGGGCGATGCGCTGGCGAACCTTTTGGGCGCGCAAATAATAGGCGTCGTAATAGCCCGCGCTCAGCACGTAAGTGCCGATCATGATGCGCCGCTGCACCTCGGGGCCGAAGCCGGCGGCGCGGCTGGCCTCATACGTGGCGGTGAGATCCTTGCCCGCCACCCGCGCGCCGTAGCGCATGCCGTCATAGCGGGCGAGGTTTGAGGACGCCTCCGCCGGGGCGACGATGTAATAGGCCGGCAGAGCGTATTTGGTGTGCTTGAGGCTGATCTTCTTGATCTTGGCCCCGGCGGCCTTGGCCCATTCGATACCCTGCGCCCAGAGTTTCTCGATCTCGTCAGGCATGCCGGCGACGCGGTATTCCTCCGGTACGCCGATGATCATGCCTTTGATCGAACGCGAACAGGCGGCGCGGAAATTTGGCAGCGCACTCGGCAACGAGGTCGAATCCTTGGCGTCGTGACCGGCCATGGATTGCAGCATCAGCGCCCCATCCTCGACGGTTTTCGCAATCGGCCCGGCCTGGTCGAGCGAGCTTGCAAACGCCACGATGCCCCAGCGCGAACAGCGGCCATAGGTCGGCTTGATCCCCACCGTGCCGGTGAACGCAGCCGGCTGGCGGATCGAGCCGCCAGTGTCGGTCGCGGTAGCCCCGAGGCACAAATCAGCCGACACCGCCGTGGCGCTGCCTCCGGACGAACCGCCCGGCGTGAGCTTGGCGTCCTCGTTGCCGCGCCGCCAAGGATTGACCACCGGGCCAAAGCGCGAAGTCTCGTTCGACGAGCCCATCGCGAACTCATCCATGTTGAGCTTGCCCAACATCAGCGCGCCGTCGCGCCAGAGATTGGCGGTGATTGTGGATTCGTAGGTGGGCGTGAATTCGCCAAGGATGTTGGAGGCTGCGGTGGTGCGCACGCCTTCGGTGCAGAACAAATCCTTGATCCCCAAGGGCGCGCCTTCAAGTGGCCCCGCCTTGCCCTTGACGCGCCTTGCATCGCTCGCTTTCGCAGCAGCACGCGCTTTGTCGGCGGTGACGACGACAAAGGCATTCAGATGCGGGTTGGCCTTCTCGATCGCGCCGAGAAACGCGTCGGTGATTTCCGCGCTGGAGAAGCGCTTCTGCTCCATGCCATCGAGCGCGGCGGCGAGGGTGAGAGAGGTGAGGTCGTTCATCGAACGCTCCGTCCCTTCTTCCCTTGAGCAGGCTTGCTGATCATGAGGGGCATGAGTTCGCTCCTTTCGCCAGCGCCTTCTCATAAAACGCCGTCCAATCGCTCGGCGGATAATCCAGCACCGGCCCGCACGGCAAAAAGCCAGATGCGCCGTAGACATGGCAGGCGGCATCGAAATTCGAGCCCGTCTCCAACACCAGGCGCGCAAACCCCTCTTCGCGCGCGAGCGCTTCGATGCGCTGCAAAATCGCGCGCCCAAGCCCGCGCCCTTGATGCGAGGGCAGTGTGTACATACGCTTTACCTCCGCAACGCCATCGCCATGCCGGCGCAGCGCCCCCATCGCAACCGCGCGGCCACCCTCGCGCGCAACGAACAAAGTGGTGTCGCCCTGCGCCATCTGCTCGGCGCTCAAGTGGTGCGTGTGTTCGGAGGGGGTGAGCGCGAGCGTGGTTTCGTTCAAGTCCCGCACCAGCGCGCGGACATCGTCCTGCAAGGGTGTTTCTATAGCGATGGAGAAGCTCACTCCACCACCTTCGGCACCACGAAAAACCCATCCTCGGCCTTGGGCGCGTTCGCGAGCACGCGCGCGGGGTCCTCGCCGTCAGTGACGACATCCTCGCGCAGCGGCAGCGACAGCCCCTCCACCGCGCTAGTCATCGGCGCGACGCCTTCGATATCGACTTCGTTCAGCTGCTCGATCCAGGCCATGATGCCGTTGAGTTCGGCCGCCATCGCCGCGACGCGCTCCTCCGGCAGCGCCAGCCGCGCCAGCTTAGCCACCTTGCGGACAGTTTTTTCGTCGATGGACATTGGAGGCGGAGCTAGCAGCGCCGGCGCTTGGCCGCAACCTCAGTCCGCGCCGCCGGCGAGGCACGAGCCGGCCCAGCCTGAAACGGGTGCAGTCCTTGGAGATCGAAAGCTGATAATCGATCGCCGGGCGACCTTGGTGCTCCGCCCCGCCAGTGTTGGCGGTTGACGCGCGCGCCGGCAAGCGGCGAAAAGCAGCCTTGCCCCAGCTTGACCTCCCCGCCTTCGCCGCCGCCTTGCCGAAGGTCGGCGCGGTCTTGGGCCTCGACCCGGGTGAAAAACGCATCGGCGTGGCGGTGAGCGATACGACGCGCCTGATCGCCTCCTCGCTCGGCACGGTTACGCGAGTGAAATTCGCCGCCGACGCAGAGGCGATCCTGAAATACTACGATCAGCGTCGATGCGTGGGTTTCGTCATCGGCCTGGCCCTCAACATGGACGGCTCGTCGGGCCCTTCGGCGCAATCAGGCCGCGCGTTCGCGCGCAATCTGCTGGCCGTGCGCGACGCGCCGCTGCTACTCTGGGACGAACGGCTCTCCACCGCGGCTGTCACGCGCACCTTGATCGAGGGCGACGCCTCGCGCAAACGTCGCGGCGAAGTGGTGGATAAAATGGCCGCCGCCTACATGCTGCAAGGCGCGCTCGACGCCATGCAGGAAATGCGCGCCAATGGCTGAGGTTTACGCGGCGTTGGCGCCGGTTTTCATTCTGATCGCGCTCGGTTGGCTGGCGCGCAACCGCCGCGTGGCGACGCCCGAGGCGTTCGATGCGGTCAACCGCTTTTGCTATTTTATTCTGTTTCCAGCGTTTCTGTTCACCATCGTCACCAGCGCCGATTTTTCCAACGCCGATGCCGGGCCGTTCGTGGGGGCGGTGCTTGCCGGCAGCGCGGTGATGGCGCTGCTGGCGCTGATTCTGCGCTTGGTGTTTCGCCGCGACGGTCCAGCTTTCACCAGTGTTTTCCAAGGCGCGCTGCGCTGGAACGCGTTTCCCTTGCTCGCGGCCGCGCCGGCGCTCTATGGGCCGATGGGACAGCAATTGATCGGCATCGTTTATGCGCCGCTGGTGCTGCTGGTGAATTTCGCCTCCGTGCTGGTGCTGGTGCGCTGGGGCCCGGCGCCGGCGCGCGGCTGGCGGGCGGTGTTCGATCAGATTCTCGCCAATCCGCTGATCCTGGCCTGCGCGGCGGGACTGGCGGCGCAAGCCCTGGGCCTGACCAAGCTCGGCCCAGCAAGCGATGCGCTGGCGCTGCTCGGCCAGGCCGCCATGCCAGTGGCGCTGATCACGGTCGGGGCCGGGCTCGATTTCAGCGCGCTGCGCGCCGACGCCGCCAAGATCGCCAGCGCCTCGGCGCTGAAACTGCTGCTGGCGCCGTTGCTGATCGGGGCCTGCGCCAACGCCTTAGGCGCCAGCCCGCTCGCGCTGGCGGTCGCCGTTGGCGTCGGCGCCACCCCAACCGCGGCGGGCGGCTACACGCTGGCCCGCGAAATGGGCGGCGACGCACGGCTGATGGCCGCCATCATCACCGCGACCACGCTGCTCTCTATGCTCACCATGCCGCTAGCGATCGCGCTGGCGCTGTCGTGAAGCGAGCGCCAAGCGTGCATTCTACCTGAAAGAGAGCGTGTAAACGCTATATCGGTAGCCGCCCGTGCCGGGTTCGCGCAGTCGCGCGTAAAAATCCGCAAAAGCAAACGTATCCTCGGTCACGGTGTTCGGGCGCGTCCGCGAATAATAATTCGAGTGGATCAGCGTAAACCCGGCGCGATTACGCGCACTAACTAGCGCCGTGTGCGGCGTACGAGACGGCGAGTACAAGCGCATCTGCAATATTTGACCTGCCCGCAAATTCTCGAGCGGCGCGTTCATGCCCGCCCAGCCCGGACTTGGCGACCATTCGTAGCCATCGGCGTTTGGCGATGTTGAGGGAACCGTGCAGCCTGGAATGGCCCGCAGAACCACGGCCCGCATCCAGTTCTTGCAGTCTGCTCCAACGTTTCGACCAATGTCGGCGCGCGCCTCGCGCAGCAAGGCCGACCGAGCTTGGGCCACACTTAGCCCAGCGCTAGTTGGCCGGCATTGCGCCCAAACGTCTGCCGGTGACGCCAACACCGCCACCCCCAGACCCAGACCCAAGACAGTTCTGCGGTCAAGCGCCATCCAGACCTCCCACTACGAGTTAGCCTTCCTATCTCGCTTCCCCAAACGGCGCCACTGGCGTGCTGGGGCCGACCACCATTTCGGCGTCTTCCTCGAAGCCGGGATGGTTGGTCGGATCGATAAAATAGGACTTGGCTTGGTCGGCCGGCTCGAGCGGCGCGCGCGCGGGCATGTCGGCAGCTTGCGCCTTGCCGGCGCCGAGGCCGGCCACGACGGCCGCCAGGGCCAAGCCGACCGGACGGAGGGGCATATTATCTTCGTTCTTCCTCATCGCCTTGTCTCCACCCCACCCAAGCCCGCCCAGGCCAAAAACGCCGTTTACCAATTAACCACTATTGGAACAAAGCCAGTACAGCACCGAGTCCAGGGCGACAAGAGGGCAGAAACTAAATTGTTCGCCACTGTTCGGCCGCGCTTGCGGCGGTTCGGACACAGGGCTTAACAAGCGGCCATGGCGCAGCGACCGTCAGGTTCGAAGAAAAATGGCGGCGGCCCGGTTCGTTTTCGCCACAAGCATCTGTTGGCCATCGCCGATCTCGACCGGGTCGAGGTGCAAGCCCTGCTCGACCGCGCCGAGAGCTTCGAGCCGCTGCTGGAACAGAAGGTCAAGAAGCTCGACACGCTGCGCGGGCGCACTTTGATCAATCTCTTCTTCGAGAACTCAACGCGCACCCAATCCTCGTTCGAGCTTGCCGGCAAACGCATGGGCGCGGACGTGGTCAACATGTCGGTGAAAAGCTCGAGCGTGGCCAAGGGCGAGACGTTGATCGACACCGCGGCCACGCTGAACGCGATGCGCCCCGATTTGCTTGTTGTACGCCACGGCGCCTCCGGGGCGGCGGAATTGCTGGCGCGCAAGGTCGATTGCGCGGTGATCAATGCCGGCGACGGCCAGCACGAACATCCCACGCAAGCGCTGCTCGACGCCTTCACCATCCGCCGCCGCCTCGGCGAGATCGAGGGGCTCAACATCGCCATCTGCGGCGACGTGTTGCATTCGCGGGTGGCGCGCTCGAACGTGGCGCTCTTGAACCTGCTCGGCGCGAGCGTGCGCCTGATCGGCCCGCCGACACTGATGCCCATCGGGGCCCATCGCTGGGGCGCGAAGATATTCACCGACATGCGCGAAGGCCTGGTGGGCGCGGACGTGGTGATGATGCTGCGGGTGCAGCGCGAGCGCATGGCCGGCGGCCATTTCCCCTCCGCGCGCGAGTATTTCTGGTTCTATGGGCTGGACGAAGACAAGCTCAAATGCGCCAAGCCGGGCGCGCTGGTGATGCATCCGGGGCCGATGAACCGCGGTGTCGAGATCGATTCGAGCGTCGCCGACAATCCCAACGTGTCGCTGATCGAAACCCAGGTGCGCATGGGCGTCGCCGTGCGCATGGCGGTGCTGGAAGCGCTTGCCGAAGGGGGCAGCAATGAGGGAGGTGGGGAATGAGGCGGCGCCTTGTGATTAACGTCACCTCTCCCGCAGCGGGGGAGAGGTCGCCCCGGATAAAGTCCGGGGCGGGTGAGGGGAGGCAAGCGCGTCGTTGTCCGATCGCGCGCGCCCCCTCATCCGGCCGTTCGGGCCACCTTCTCCCCCGCAAGTGGGAGAAGGGAGCGCCGGGCCCATGACCCGCACAATTCTCATTCGCAACGCGCGCCTGATCGATCCGGCGAAGGACAAAGTCGCCGACGGCGCGATTTTGTTCGCGGAAACCATCCTCGACATCGGCGCCGTGACCAACGCGCCCGACGGCGCCGAGATCATCGACGCGGCCGGCGCCCATGTGATGCCCGGCCTGATCGACATGCGCGTCGTGATCGGCGAGCCGGGGGCCGAGCATAAGGAGACGTTCAAGTCGGCCGGGCGTGCGGCGGCGACCGGGGGCGTCACCACATTGGTGATGATGCCCAACACCAATCCGGTGATCGACGACCAGAGCCTGGTGGATTTCATTCTGCGCCGCGGCGCGGACCGCTCTGGCGGCGTGCATATTCTGCCGGCGGCGGCGTTGACCCAGCATCTCGACGGCGCGCTGATGACCGAGATCGGGCTGCTCGCGGAGGCCGGCGCGGTGATGTTCTCCAACGGCGACCGCCCGATCGTGGATTCGCGCGTGCTGCGCCGCGCGCTCGCTTACGCCACTGCTTTCGGCGCGCTGATCGCCCATCGCCCCGAAGACCCCTACCTGGCCGAAGGCGGGGTCATGCACGAGGGCGAGCTCGCCGCGCGCTTGGGTTTGGCGGGCATCCCGTCCGCCGCCGAAGCGATAATGGTCAAACGCGATCTAGCGCTGGCCGAGCTCACCGGCGGGCGGCTGCTGCTCGACATGCTCTCGACCGCCGAGGCGCTGCGCCCGCTTGCCCGCGCAAAGGCGCGCGGCGTCAAGGCGGCGGCGAGCGTCAACGTCCACCATCTGGTGCTCAATGAAAACGATGTCGATGGCTACCGCACCTTCGCCAAACTCTCCCCGCCGCTGCGCGCCGAGGACGACCGCCGCGCGTTGGTGGAAGCGGTGCGCGACGGCGTGATCGATGTGATCGTCTCCGGACACGACCCGCGTCCAGCCGAGGACAAACGCCTGCCGTTCGCGGAAGCGGCGTTCGGCGCGGTGGGACTGGAGACGCTGCTCGCCGGCGCGCTGACACTGCACCACAAGGGCGAGGTAGCCCTCAACACGCTGATCCGGGCGATGACGCTGAAGCCGGCGGAGCTGCTGAAGCTGCCGCAAGGGCGCTTGAGCAAGGGCGCGCCGGCGGACCTGATATTGGTCGATCTCGGCGCGCCGTTTAAGCTCGATTCCGACAAACTGCGCTCGAAATCCAACAATTCGCCGTTTGACGAGAAGACGCTGCAAGGCATGGTAAAACGCACGTTCGTCGGCGGACGCGGCGTATTTCCGGCTTCGGTTTGAGGGAGAAGACGATGCGCCTCACAGAAAAATACCCCGTCATCCCGGACACGCGAAGCGTGATCCGGGACCCAGGGGCAGGCACACAGCCCTTTGATCCCCTGGGTTCCGGGTTCGGCCTTCGGCCGCCCCGGAATGACGGAGATCTTATATGCGCGAAGGGCGCGGCGCCCGTCGCAGCCGCGCTCTCCCTGCTCCTGCTCTCGGCCTGCGCCTCCTACCCAATCGGGACGACGCCGCCGCATCGGCTGCCGACGCAGGGCCAGATCGCTTATGCCTGCGCCAATGGCGCGCATTTGCTGGTGGAATTCGTCGGCGACGAAGCGCGCGTTGCCGTGGCCGGGGGCCCCTCCATGGTGCTGCCGCGCGCGGGCGAGGATTATTTCTCCAACGGCCGCTACGCCATTCGCGGCGGCGCCGCGCAGGCGCAATGGGAAGTCGGCCGCGCCGCGCCAGTGAATTGCCGCGGCAATTGAGTGCTTGATCTTGAAACAACAACAACAACAAACGGGGGAGACATGACATACGCGGCGATCACCGGCTGGGGCTCGGCCATGCCGCCCTCGGTGCTGAGCAATGGCGATCTTTCCACCTTCCTCGACACCAACGACGAATGGATCGCCAGCCGCACCGGCATGAACGAGCGGCGCATCTCCCATGTCGGGGGCATCGAGATGGCGACCCTGGCCTCGCGCCGGGCGCTCGCGTGCGCCGGGCTCGACCCCGCCGAGGTCGATCTCATCCTCTATGGCAGCTGCAGCAATGACGAGCAGGTGCCGAACTCCGCGTCCGGCGTGCAAGCCGCGCTCGGCGCGCGCTGCGCCGCCTCGATGGACATCAACACCGCCTGCACCAGCTTTCTCTATAGCCTGTCCACCGCCAACGCGATGATCCGCACCGGCGTGGTGCGCAACGCCATCGTCATCGGCGTCGAGTACATTTCCCCGTTCATGGACTGGAGCAATCGCAACGTCGCGGTGCTGTTCGGCGATGGCTGCGCGGCGGTGGTGTTGCAAGCCTCGGCGCGCGAGGAAGGCGTGCTGGGTGAGCAATTGGGCTGCCTTGCCGAGGTGCGCCACACGCTGCGGGTGCGCGGCATGGGCTGCGCCTATGTCAACCGCGATATCTCGCTCGGCAACACCGCCTGGGATTTTGACGGCCAGGAAATTTTTCGCCACGCCGTGCAAGGCATGTCGCAGGCCAGCGCCGCGGTAATGAAAAAGTGCGGCGTCACTCCCGATCAGATCGATCTGGTGGTGCCGCACCAGGCCAATATGCGCATCATCGAAGCGGTGGTGGCGCGCTCGGGCGTGCCCATGGACAAGGTCATGCTCACCGTCGAGCGCTACGGCAATATGAGCGCGGCCACGGTGCCGGTAGCGCTCGCCGAAGCGCTCGAACAGGGCCGAGTGAAACCCGGCGCGCTGATCTTGATGCCGGCGTTCGGCGCGGGCCTTACCGTGTGCGCGCATCTGGTGCGCTGGGGCGAACGGGTCGAACCGCTGGCGCTAAGCGAGGCCGCCCTGCCGGCTTGCAAGCGCAGCGCGCTCGAGATGGTCAACGCCATTCGCGCCCGCAAAGCCGAAGGCGAGGCGCGCTCGCTCCCCGGCCTGCAAGGCGCGCAATTCGCCGAAGCAAGCTAAAAACGCTCCCCAGAGCCTAACACACCTGTTAGAGACGGCGCGATGTTGGCCTTCTTCATCATTCTCGCCGCGCTTGGCGGCTATCTGCTGGGCTCGATCCCGTTCGGGCTGGTGCTGGCGCGCGCCGCCGGCCTGGGCGACATCCGCCAGATCGGCTCGGGCAATATCGGCGCGACCAATGTGTTGCGCACCGGGCGCAAGGATCTGGCGCTGGCGACTCTGCTGCTCGACGCCGGCAAGGCCGGTCTGGCGCTATTGTTGGCGCGCTGGCTCGCTAGCGGCCAGCCGTGGCAAACCGAAATCGAACTGGTCGCCGGCGCCGCCGCTTTCGTCGGCCATTGCTATCCGGTTTGGCTTGGCTTCAAGGGCGGCAAGGGCGTCGCGACATTTTTCGGCGTACTGTTCGCGGGGGTTTGGCCATTGGGAATATTGGCGGGGGTAGCCTGGCTCGCGGTGGCGACCATGTTCGGCTATTCCTCGCTGGCGGCGCTGGCCGCCGCCGCCATCGCCCCGATCGCGGCGGTGATCGCCGGCTTTGAGGTCTCGCAGATCGCCTTCACCGCGCTGCTGGCGGGGCTGATCTTCTGGCGCCACCGCGCCAACATCGCGCGCTTGCGTACAGGAACAGAGCCGCGCATCGGCGGCGCCAAGCGGGCTGCTGGCGCCGCCGCCGAACCGCCGGCGCCAGCGGAGCCATGACGCGCACGCTGGCGCGTTCGGAGAAGATCGCCTGGGCGCGGCTGGCGCGCACGCCGAAAATCGGCCCGCTCACTTTTCACCGCCTGCTGGGGCGCTTCCGCACCCCAGCGGCCGCGCTTGCGGCCTTGCCGCGGCTGTCCAATTTGGTTCCTCCTCCCGAAGCGCGGGTCGCCGAGGAGATCGACGCGGTTGAAGCCATGGGCGGGCGCCTGTTGGCTTCGTGCGAGCCGGATTACCCGCCGCTGTTGGCGCAACTCGACGCGCCGCCGGCGCTGATCGCCCTGCGCGGCAATGTCGAACTGCTGAAGCGCCCGACCATCGCCATTGTCGGCTCGCGCGAGGGCTCGGCGGCGGCCTTGATGTTTGCCGAGCGCTTGGCGGCGGACCTAGCGCAAGCGGGCTTCACCATCGTCTCGGGCATGGCGCGCGGGGTCGATGCGGCCGCGCATCGGGGCGCGCTCGAAGGCGGCACCGCAGCGGTTCTGGCCGGCGGGCTCGACCACCCCTACCCGCCGCAGAATCTGCAGCTGCACGAAGCGATCTGCGCCAAGGGCGTGGTGGTGAGCGAAGCCCCGCTTGGCTCGGTCGCCCGCGCCCGCGACTTCCCGCGCCGCAATTCCATCATCTCCGGGCTTTCGCGCGCGGTGGTGGTGATCGAGGCCGCGTTGCGTTCAGGTTCGCTGATCACCGCCCGCGCCGCCGCCGATCAGGGGCGCGAAGTGATGGCCGCGCCCGGTTCGCCGCTCGACCAGCGAGCCCGCGGCGCCAATGCGCTGATCAAGCAAGGTGCGGCGCTGATCGAAAGCGCCGAGGACGTGCTGGCCGCGCTCGGGCAAACCCGCGCGCCAGCGCCCGCCCAGCTGCTGTTCGAGCCGCAGCAAGCCGAGCCCGCCCCGCCCGGCTTGGCCAAAAAGATCGCCTCACTGCTTTCGCCCACACCGGTCCATCTCAACGATCTGGCGCGGCTGGCGCGGGCGCCGCTGGGGGCGGTGGCGGCGGCGCTGATGGAACTGGAATTGGAAGGGCGCGCCGCCTCGCTGCCGGGCGGCTACGCCGCGTCCGCTGGCGCGGCCTTCCCGGACCTCGACTGAATCGCCGCCTCAGCCAACGCCTCGGCGGCAAGCCCGCGCGCCAGCTCCAACGCCGCCGCGAGCCGGTTCAAGCCCTGGCGCTCGGCCAGGCCCGCCATCTCCTTGCTGAGCTCATAAATATAGGCGGCCGCGTCAGCCTTGCTGACCTGAGTTTGCTTGTCGCGGGCGTCGGCGGGATCGACACTCTCTATCATAGATTGTTATTCGCATCCTGGGATTGCAATTGTCATCTCTTTTCGGCGCAGCGTAAATATCTGAATATTTGTGTTATTTTTAACCTGACTGGGGCTTTGTCGGCAGCCTCGCCGCGTGTGGCGCGTTGACAGGGCGGGGGACGCCCCCCAGTTTCCGCCCGCTTTTCGGCTCCCGTCCAGGATTGCACCCCACAACATGCACGTCGTCGTCGTCGAATCTCCGGCCAAGGCCAAGACCATCAACAAGTATCTGGGCGCGGACTATATGGTCCTGGCCTCATACGGCCACATTCGCGATCTGCCGGCGAAGGACGGCTCGGTCAAACCCGACGACGATTTTGCCATGGATTGGGAGCTTGACGCGAAATCCTCCAAGCACGTCAAGGCCATCGCCGATGCCTTGAAGGACGCCGACAATCTCATCCTCGCCACCGACCCCGACCGCGAAGGCGAAGCCATTTCCTGGCACGTGTTGGAAACGCTCAAAGGGCGCAAGGCGCTCAAGGGCAAGAGCGTCCAGCGCGTCACCTTCAACGCCATCACCAAGGCGAGCGTGCAGGCGGCGATGGCGGCCCCGCGCGAGATCGACATGGAACTGGTCGATGCTTATCTGGCGCGTCGGGCGCTTGATTATCTGGTCGGCTTTACGCTCTCGCCGGTGCTCTGGCGCAAGCTGCCGGGCGCGCGTTCGGCCGGGCGCGTGCAATCGGTGGCGCTTCGCATCGTCGTCGACCGCGAGGTCGAGATTGAGCGCTTCAAGCCGCAGGAATATTGGTCGGTCGATGCACAGATGACGACCCCGCGCGCCGAAGCGTTTACCGCGCGCATCTCCGCCTTCGAGGGCAAGAAGCTGAAGCGCCTCGATATCCCCAACCAGGCTATGGCGTTCGCCGCGCGCGACGCGATTAAGCGCGGCGGCTTCAAGGTGAGCGCGGTTGAAGCCAAGCCCACCAAGCGCAACCCGCCGCCGCCCTTCACCACTTCGACGCTGCAGCAGGAAGCCGCGCGCAAACTTGGCTTCAACGCCTCGCGCACCATGCAGACCGCGCAGCGCCTCTACGAAGCCGGCCACATCACTTACATGCGCACCGACGGCGTCTCCATGGACGAAGGCGCCATCCGCGAATTGCGTACAACGATTGGCAGCCAGTTCGGTAATCCTTACGTCCCCGCCGAACCGCGTCGCTACATCTCTAAGATCAAGAACGCCCAGGAAGCCCACGAAGCCATCCGCCCCACCGACCCCACGCGCGCCGCCAAAGACATCCATGTCGAGGGCGACCAGTCGCGGCTTTACGAATTGATCTGGAAACGCGCGGTGGCCTCGCAAATGGAAGCGGCCTCGATCGAGCGCACGAGTGTCGATCTCACCGAACCCACGGGCAAGGTGGAATTGCGCGCCAACGGCCAAGTGATCCTGTTCGACGGCTTTCTAAAGCTCTATCAGGAGGGCCGCGACGACGAAGAAGACGAAGAAAACCGCCGTCTGCCGCAGATGAAGCAGGGTGAAGCTGTGAAGGTCGAGGAGGTGAAGGCCGACCAGCACTTCACCGAACCGCCACCACGCTTTTCCGAAGCAAGCCTGGTGAAAAAACTGGAAGAGCTCGGCATCGGCCGTCCTTCCACCTACGCCGCGATCCTCGAGAAGCTGCGCGAGCGCAATTACGTGCGCATGGACAAGAACCGCTTCATCGCCGACGACACCGGCCGCATCCTCACCGCGTTCATGGAAAATTTCTTCGCCAAATACGTCGAATACGATTTCACCGCCGATCTGGAAGAAAAGCTCGACGAGGTTTCCGCCGGCAATCTGGAGTGGAAGGCGCTGATGCGCGAATTCTGGAAGGACTTCAACGGCGCCATCGTCGACATCGCCGATCTGCGCATCGGCGATGTGATCGAGAAGCTCAACGAGGTGATGGGCGCGCACATTTTCCCGCCGCGCGAAGATGGCAGCGATCCGCGCGTCTGCGCGGTCTGCGGGGCGGGGCGGCTGTCGCTGCGGCTGGGCAAATACGGCGCTTTCGTCGCCTGCTCGAACTACAACGCCGATCCGCCATGCAAATTTACGCGCCCGCTCGCCGGCAATGGCGAAGCGGACGAGAGCGCCATCCCCGCCGATGGAACGCCTCTCGGCGATGGCCCCAGCGGACCTGTCGTTTTGAAAAGCGGGCGCTTTGGCCCCTATATCGAAACGCCCAACGGCGATGCCGACAAACCCAAACGCGCCAGCCTGCCGAAAAATTGGCCCCCGGAGAGCATCACGCTTGAACGCGCGCTCGCGCTGCTGTCGCTGCCGCGCCAAGTCGGCATGCATCCGAGCGAGAACGAGATGATCCTCGCCGGCCTTGGCCGCTACGGGCCGTATCTGCAGATGGGCAAGATGTACGCGAATCTTCCGAGTATCGAAGACGTGCTCGAAATCCAGATGAACCGCGCCGTCGCCGTGATCGACGAAAAGAAAGCCGGCGGCGGCAAAGGCCGCTTCGGCCGAGCCGCGCCTACGGCGCTGAAGGAACTGGGCGAAAGCCCGGTCACCGGCAAACCCGTGCGCGTGCTCTCGGGGCGTTATGGGCCGTACATCAATGACGGCGAAGTGAACGCCAACGTGCCGCGCGACAAGAAGCCGGAAGACGTGACGCTGGATGAGGCGCTTTCGCTGCTCGCCGCGCGCGGGGAGGCTGGCGGGGGCAAGAAGAAGGGCAGGAAACCCACACCCAGGAAAGAAGCGACAAAGCCGGTAAAGCCGACCGCGAAAAAGGCTAGTGCGCCCAGGAAAGCGCCAGCTAAAAAAGCGACACCCAAGAAAGCCGCACGAAAGGCTGCGGGTTAGCGTCCCTTCTCCTCCTGCGGAGGAGAAGGCGGCGCCATGCGCCGGATGAGGAGGCGATGGCAAAAGCAAAACAAGGCAAGACCAGCGCCAGCAATTGTCCAGCGCACCAGAACCCTTACGTTCGAACTATGACACATCCCCTCATCCGGCCCTTCGGGCCACCTTTTCCCCGCGCACGGGGAGAAGGCACGTTGGGGCGCTGCCCGGTGATTGGCGCCCCTTCTCCCATTGAGGGGAGAAGGTGGCCCGAAGGGCCGGATGAGGGGCTGCGCACTTTCGCAAGCGCAAGCGCTGTGTCTTTTTCTGGTGGTTCGCAATGCCCCTCATCCGTCAGCTTCGCTGACACCTTCTCCCCTCAAGGGGAGAAGGCACGCTAATGCCCAAGCAAACAATTCCGAAGCAAGAGCTTCTCACCCGCGAGCTTGTGCTTGCGGCCATCGAGAAATCCGGCGGCAGCGCGCAGAAGGGCGACATTGCGCGCGCGCTTGGCATCGGCCCCGAGCAGAAGAAGGAGCTGCGCGAAATCCTGCGCGCGCTCGAAGAAGAAGGCGCGCTCGGGCGCACCGGGCGCAAGCGTTATGCGGACACGCATGCGCTGCCCGCGTCGGGCGTCATGGACATCATCGATCGCGACGCAGACGGCGAATTGATCGCGCGCATGCGTGGGCCGGACGGTTTGTTCGGCCCGCAAATTCGGCTCGCGCCGGGAGAGGCGCGCGGGGCAAAGGGTGAAGCGGCCATTGGCGTCGGCGACCGCGTGCTGGCGCGCATCGCCCGCACCGACGATGGCATGGAAGCGCGCGTGGTCAAGCGGCTGGGGCAAAGCGCGCACCGCATCCTGGGCGTGTTTCGCATCAGCAAGGACGAGCGCGGGCGTAAATTCGGCGGCGGCCGCGTCGAGCCCGCAGACCGCAAGGCGCGCTTTGACATCGTTATCGAGGCGCACAATGTCGGCGAGGCCAAGCATGGCGATCTGGTGCTGGTCGAGATCGATGCGCGCCAGGCCGAACGTGCGCCCAATTCTAATTTTGGGGGCCCGAAGCACGGCCTGATCAAGGAAATCGTCGGCAACGAAAGCGATCCGCGCGCGGCCTCGATCCTGGCCATGCACACACACGGCATCATGCCGGGCTTTACCCCCGAAGAAGAAGCGCAAGCCAAGGCCGCCAAGCCTGCGCCGCTGAAAGGCCGCGTCGATCTGCGCCAAGTGCCGCTGATCACCATCGACCCCGAAGACGCGCGCGACCATGACGACGCGGTGTTCGCGCAACCCGATGGCGACGCGAAGAATCCCGGCGGCTGGCGCGTGTGGGTGGCGATCGCCGATGTCTCGCACTACGTCACGCCAGGCTCGGCCTTGGATCGCGGCGCGTTTCGGCGCGGCAATTCCACTTATTTCCCCGACCGCGTCGCGCCGATGCTGCCGGAAACGCTGTCGGCAGACCTCTGCAGCTTGCGCGAAGGCGAGGAGCGCGCCTGCCTTGCGGTCGAGATGGTGTTCGGCGCCGACGGCAAGAAGCGCCGCCACCAATTCGTACGCGGGCTGATGCGCTCGGCGGCAAAGCTCTCTTATGAAGCAGCCCAAGCGGCAATCGATGGCGAGCCGAACGAGAAGACGGGGCCGCTGTTGGAGACCATCTTAAAGCCGCTCTGGGCGGCCTATGCGTGCGCGTGGAAGGGCCGCGAGCAGCGCCAACCGCTCGATATCGACGCGCCCGAGCACAAGATCATGTTCAAGGACGGGCGCGTGGCCGGCGTAAAACGGCGCGAGCGCTTCGATGCGCACAAGCTGATCGAAGAATTCATGATCCAGGCCAATGTCTGCGCGGCTGAAACGCTGGAGCTCAAGGGCCGGCCGCAGATATTTCGCATCCACGACCGGCCGAGCGACGAGAAAGTCGCCGCGCTCACCGATTTCCTGCCCACCGTCGAGATGGCTTGGGCCAAGGGCCAAAGCGTCACCGCCGCGCGTTTCAACCGCATTTTGCATCTGGCGGAGAAGTCCGCGAACAAGGACATCATCAACGAAGTGGTGCTGCGAACGCAGTCACAAGCTGTGTATTCGCCCGATAATATCGGCCATTTCGGCCTCAATCTCGCGCGCTATTCCCACTTCACTTCGCCCATTCGCCGCTACGCCGATGTCACCATCCACCGCGCGCTGATCCGAGCGCTCGGCCTTGGCGATGACGGCGCGACTGCCAAGGACGAAGCGCGCCACGCCGAAACCGCGAAACACGTCTCGGAAACTGAGCGCAAGTCGATGGCCGCCGAACGCGACGCCACCTCGCGCTTCATCGCCGCTTTTCTTGCCGACCGAATCGGCGCGACGTTTCCCGGCCGCGTCACCGGCGTGACCCGGTTTGGGCTTTTCATTCGCCTCGATGAGACCCAAGCCGACGGCCTCGCCCCGATCCGCTCGCTCGGCGAAGAACGCTGGCATCACGACGAAGCCGCGCACGCGCTGGTGGGCGAACAATCGGGCGTGCGCTTCCCGCTCGGCATGCGCGTCGAAGTGCGGCTCGAAGAGGCAACCCCGATCAGCGGCGGGCTGCTGTTCTCCGTGCTCACCGACGCCGAACCGCCCGCGCCAGGTTGGCGCAAGAGCAAGCACGGCCGCGTCATCGGCCGCGATTTCAGCAAACACCGCGGCAAGCGAAGGCGCTAACGCCGGGCGCGAAAATCAATCCGCGCACCTGAACGGCGCATGCGCGGCCAGCGCCTCGGCTTCATCGACAATCGCCGGCGTTTCCGCTTCGAGATAGCGCGCCACTGCCTCGCGCAGGCCGGGATGGGCGATCCAGTGGGCGCTGTAAGTTGGCGCCGGCACGTAACCACGCGCGAGCTTGTGTTCGCCCTGCGCGCCAGCTTCCACGCGCGGCAGCCCGAGTTCGATGGCCAGATCGATCGCCTGATAATAGCAGAGTTCGAAGTGCAGGAACGGAACTTCCGCCACTCGCCCCCAATAGCGCCCGTAGAGCGCTTCCCCGCCCAGCAGATTGAGCGCGCAAGCGAGCGGGCGGCCCCCTTGCTCGGCCACGAACAGCACGCAACGCTCGCCCATGCGCTCGCCGAGTAGCGCGAAGAAATCGCGGTTGAGATAGGGCTGGCCCCATTTGCGCGAGCCGGTGTCCATGTAGCAGCGGAAGAAGAAATCCCAGTCGGCGGCGGCGATCTCCGGCCCACGCAAACGCCTGATTACCAGCCCCTCGCAAGCGCGCGCGCGTTCGCGGCGGATACTTTTGCGCTTCTGCGCGGAGAGATCGGCGAGGAAGTCCGCGAAACTGGCGTAGCCACGGTTGAACCAATGATATTGCAGCCCCACGCGGGTCATGTAGCCGAGCGGCGCCAGCCGCGCGCAGGCGTCGGAATCGGCAAAGGTCACGTGCACCGAGGAAGCGCCCTCGCGCCGGGCCAGACCGATCGCGGCTTGCGCCAGCGCCCGCTCGACCTCGCCGTCGCAAGCGAACACGCGCCGGCCGGGCGCGGGCGTGAACGGTACAGCGGCTTGCAGCTTCGGATAATAGCGCCCGCCCGCCTGATGCAGCGCGTTGGCCCAGGCATGGTCGAACACGTATTCGCCGTAGGAATGATGCTTGAGGTAGAGCGCCATGGCCCCGACGGCCTGCTTGCGCGCATCGCGAGCGATCAGGTGCGCGGGTTCCCAGCCGCTGTGCCCGCCGACGCAGCCAGATTCTTCAAGCGCTTGCAGGAAGTCCCAGGAGAGGAACGGATCGTACGGCGCGCCCGGCGGGTTGGCGAGCGCGTCCCAATCGGCGCGCGCGATGTTGGCGAGCGGGCCTAATGTTTGGATGGTGAGGGAGTCGGTTCCGTCCATGGGCTCTATCTGGCGCCGGCTTCACTCGATTTCAAAAATCCCATCCACTTCCACCGCGTAATTCAGCGGCAAATTCGCCGTGCCAACGGCTGAGCGCGCGTGGCGGCCGGCTTCACCGAACACTTGCACCATCAGCTCCGAACAGCCGTTCATCACTTGCGGGATCGGATCGAAATCCGGCGTCACGTTGACGAAACCGCCGAGCTTCACCACGCGCTTGACCTTGTCGAGATCGCCCCCGCACGCGGCCTTCACCTGCGCCAACAGATTGAGCGCGCACAGCCGTGCCGCGACTTGCCCCTGCTCAACCTCGATCGCGTGGCCCAGCTTACCCTTGATGCCGCCCTGCGCGTCCACCGAGACCTGCCCCGACACATACACCAGCTTGCCCACCACTACATACGGCACATAAGCCGCCACTGGCGCTGGCGGCGTCGGCAAGGTGACGCCCAGTTCCCGCAAACGCGCTTCAATCCGGCTCATGTGTCAGCTCCTTGTTCAGCTATGCTCGTTCTAGCCCCGCAAAACACATCCGTCATCCCGTAGACGCGAAGCGTCATCCGGGACCAAGGGGATCGTGGCGCGGCGTGACTGGCCCCAGCGCTCCCTCGAATAATTCCAAGGGACCGAACGGGCTCCTAAAGGCAATCATATCCCAATCCGTCATTCCGGGGCTCGCGGCACACGAGAACCCGGAATCCAGAGGCAAAGGACGTAGCTGTTGCGTCTGGATTCCGGGTTCGCCTACGGCGCCCCGGAATGACGGAGAGAAAGCTAGAAATGATTTCCACGAGTCAGCATTTCGGACCGTCATTGTTAGTCCTCCTCCCGCACCTTCAGCGCGCGTCCGGTTTGCACCGCGTCCTTGCCGAACCTTCCCCGCGCCTTGGCGATGGCGGCTTCAGCGGCGGCGCGCTTGGGCGTTTCGACATCGAGCATGTCGCCCTTGTCGGCGTCGGCGGCGGCGCTGAAATCGGCGAGCCCAACGCCGATCAGGCGATACTTTGTACGCCCGCTGGCGTCGCCAGCCAGCAATTCGCGCGCGACCTCGAAGATGCGGTGAGCGAGCAAGGTCGGCTCCGGCAATTGCCGGCGGCGGGTGACGATCTTGAAGCGCGCGTCCTTCAGCTTCAGCGTCAACGTGCGCCCCGCCGCATCGCTGGCGCGGCAGCGAGCGGCGACTTTTTCGCACAGCGGCCAGAGCATGTCCTCCAGCGCTTCGAGTTCCGACACGTCTTCGAAGAACGTGGTCTCCGCCGAGATGCTCTTGCGCTCGCCGTCGGGATCGACGCGGCGATTGTCTTGCGCCATCGACAGCTGGAACAGATGCGCGCCCCACTCGCCATGCAGCGTGCGCATGCGCTGGGCCCCGGCGGCGCGGATGTCGCCGATGCGCTTCAGGCCATTGCGCTCGAGTAAGGCGGCGTTGGCGGGCCCAATTCCGGGCAAGCTCGCCACCGCGCGCGGGGCGAGGAATTCAAGCGCCTCGGCGCGCCCGATCACCGAGAAGCCGCGCGGCTTGTCGAGATCGCTGGCGGTCTTGGCCAGGAATTTGTTGAAGCTGAGGCCGATGGAAGCGGTGAGTTGGCGCTCCTCCCAGATGCGGTTCTGCAATTTGATCAAGGATTGCGCTGGCGTCCCGCCGTGCAAGGCTTCCGTGCCCGACAGGTCCATGAAGGCCTCGTCGATCGACAGCGGCTCCACTTGCGGCGTCAGCGTCTCCATCAACCGCCGGATCAAGCGGCCCTCCTCGGCATATTTGCCCATGTCGCCGCGCACTATCTTGGCCTGCGGACACAGCTGCAGCGCCTTGAACATCGGCATTGCCGAACGCACCCCGTAAGCGCGCGCCAAATAGCAGCAGGTGGAGACCACCCCGCGCTTGCCGCCGCCGACGATCACCGGATGCGGCTGCAGACTGGGGTCGTCGCGCTTTTCGATCGAGGCGTAGAACGCGTCGCAATCGAGATGGGCGATTGAGAGCTGCGCCAGTTCGGCATGCTCAACGCTGCGCTCCTCTCCGCACGCGGCGCAGCGCGGGGTTGGCGTTGGCGCAGCGCAGGCGCGGCACAGGATCACGCCTCCCCCTCCTTCCACAGCCATGCCGCGCCGCGTACGCCGGATGAATCGCCATGCTTGTTCTTGACCACCCGCGCGGCGACAAAGTCTGAAAACACGTGGGCGATCAACTTGCCGCGGATGCTGGGATAAAGGCGCTCCACGTTCGACACCCCGCCGCCCAGCACGATCATTTCGGGATCGAGGATGTCCATCACCACCGCCAGCCCGCGGGCGATGCGCTCGGCCAGCAGATCGAGCGCGGCGATGGCCTTGGAATCGCCCGCTTGCGCCAGCGCATCGGCATCGCTCGCGCTCATGCCGGACCAGCGCTTGAAGCCCGTGCCGGAGATCCATTGTTCGAGGCAGCCGCTGCGGCCGCACCAATCGCGCACCGGCGGTTCCTCCGCCCGCGCCCACGGCAACGGCGTGTGTCCCCATTCGCCGCCAATGCCGCTGGCCCCTGTGATTAGCTTGCCGTCCACCACGATTCCGCCGCCACAGCCGGTGCCGAGGATCACGCCGAACACCACGCGCGCGCCGGCGGCGGCGCCATCGCTCGCTTCCGACAGCGCGAAGCAATTGGCGTCGTTCTCCACCCGCACCGGGCGTCCCAACGCCGCGGTCAAGTCCTGCAGGAACGGCTTGCCATTAAGCCACACCGAATTGGCGTTGCGCACCAGTCCGGTCAGCGGCGACAGCGAGCCCGGCATGGCGACGCCAATACCCGCGACACGCGCCCCGCCCTCACGCTCAACCGCGGCCACCAGGTCGGCCACCGCCCGCACCGCGCCAGCGTAATCCCCAGGATTGGGGGCCCGTTGCCTGACCACGATTTCGCCTTGCGAATCAAGCAAGGCGGTTTCGATCTTGGTGCCGCCGAAATCGACGCCGATGCGCATGGGAAGACCCTAAGAAGCGATTAAGATTAAGGGCGAGATTGCTGTGATTGCGACGGGTTGTTAAGCCCTCGCTGTTATAAATCCGTGTTCAATACCAAGCGCGCCCCTTCCGGGACAAGCTTGGGACAAGAACGCAGCGTTACGGGGTCCATGACCAAGACCGTTCTCATCGTCGAAGACAGCGAACTCAACATGAAGCTGTTCAACGACCTGTTGCAGGCGTTTGGCTACCGCGTGGTCAAGACCCGCGACGGCCGCCAGGCGCTGCCCTTGGCGCGCGAGCACATGCCCGATCTCATCGTCATGGACATCCAGCTGCCGGAAATCTCCGGGCTCGACCTGACCGACCGCTTGAAGAAGGACCCGGCGCTGAAATCCATCCCAGTAATCGCGGTCACCGCCTTCGCCATGCGCGGCGATGAGCAGAAGATCCTTGAGGCCGGCTGCGACGCCTACCTGTCCAAGCCAATCTCGGTGACCACTTTCCTCGAAACTATAAGACGCTTCATCGGCTAGTACTCGGAATCGAAATTGCGTGATTCATCACGCAATTTCGGGTTCCGGTACAAACGTACGATTCTGTACCACTTTCGTGACACTGGAGGTCCTTTCCGTGACTCAGGTGCGTACTAGGGGCCCCGCTTGACAGCGCGTATCCTTGTCATTGACGATCTCGAAGCCAACCGGCGCCTGCTGCAGGCCAAGCTGGGGGCCGAGTATTACGAGGTGCTGACCGCCAGCCGCGGCGAGGAAGGCGTGCAGATGGCCAAACGCGAGCGCCCCGACGTGGTGCTGCTCGACGTGATGATGCCCGGCGGCATCGACGGCTTCGAGGCCTGCCGGCGGATCAAGGCGCAAGCCGAGACCCGCGACGTGCCGGTGGTCATGGTCACCGCGCTCGACGACCGCGACAGCAAGGTGCGAGGGTTGCAAGCAGGCGCGGAAGATTTTCTCTCCAAACCGATCGACGACGTGCAATTGCTGGCGCGGGTCAAGAGCCTGGTCGGCCTCAAGGTGGTGATCGATGAATTGCGCGCGCGCGAGGCCAACGGCATGCGCCTGGGCGTGATCGAGGACGCGCCCGATGCGCTGGAGCGCCGCCGCATCATCGCCGGCAACGTGCTGGTGATCGATGACAATGCCAGCCAGATCAAACGGGTGAAAGCCGCGCTCGAACTGGAACATCGGGTCGCTGCGATGGTGGAAGAATCGAGCCTCGGGGCCCCCGATCTGGCGCTGGTCTCGATCAAGGCCAAGCGTTTCGACGGCTTCCGCATGATCGCGCGTCTGCGCTCGGGCCCGACCACGCGGCATCTGCCGATCCTCGCCATTGTTGACGCCGACGCCCGCGCCAGCGCCGTGCGCGCGCTCGAACTCGGCGCCCACGACATCATCGCCCGCCCGATTGACGAAGACGAATTGCGCGCCCGCGCCCGCACCTTGATCCGCCGCAAGCGCACCACCGACGCGCTGCGCGCGCGGCTCGACCAGAGCCTGGAACTGGCCGTCACCGACCAGCTGACCGGGCTTTACAACCGCCGCTTCCTGTTTTCGCAGCTTGCGCCCTTGGTGCAACGTTCGCAGTGCGGCGGCGAGTCGGTCGCGGTGATGATCCTCGACATCGACCATTTCAAGCGCTGCAACGACACTTTCGGCCACGATGTCGGCGACGCGGTGTTGCAGAGTTTCGCCGCCCGGCTGGCTTCCAATGTGCGTCCCTCGGATTTCGCCTGCCGCTTGGGCGGAGAGGAATTCGTGGTGATGCTGCCGCGCACCAATGGCGATATCGCCTGCCACGCCGCCGAGCGACTGCGCCGCCACATTTGCGCCGAACCCTTCAACGCCCCGGGCGCGCCCCATCCGCTCGAGATCACCGCCTCCATTGGCGTCGCCTGCAGCGAGGAAGCCGAGGACACCGCCGACACCCTGCTCAAGCGCGCCGACCAGGCGCTCTACGACGCCAAACACGCCGGCCGCAACCGTGTCATGCGCTACGCCCCGAAAAGCGCGGCGTGAGTGCGCCCCGGGATGACCGAGCATGTGTTATGCGAAGGTCAGGCGCCGTTGGTACTAGCCGCCGCCAACCGTACCAACACAAATCCCTCGCTCACCTGCTCGCCTGCTTTCGCCTTCAGCTCCACCACCTTGCCGTCAAATGGCGCGGTGAGCGTGTGCTCCATCTTCATTGCTTCAAGCACCAGGAGCGCATCGCCTTTCTTCACTTTGGCGTTCAGCTTGACGTTTACCGCGACAACCTTGCCCGGCATCGGCGACAGGATCGCGCCATCGCCCGCGGCGGCCTCGCCTTCGGCGCGCTCGCCGGTGTCGAGGGTGAATTCGTAGGCTTCGCCGCGATCGAACACGATAACTTCGCCCCCCCGACGCGCAGCGGAACTATGCGTTTTCATGAGCGCGAACTCCATGCGCTCACCTTGATATCGCAGCGCAGCCGCAGTGATCGGCGTTGCGTTTAGACGAAAGCCTGAAAGCTTGGCCCACGGCGAAGCGCGCACATGAGGCGGCCGGGGGCCAACCGGACCTGGCGCCGCCTCAGAACGCATGAATGTGCGAAACGCGACGCTGAGGATCTCAACGCTTGGCGCGGGGCGATGCGTCAGCAGATCACCCCTTGCGGCTATGAGGCTCGTATCAATATCCGCGGCGACAAAATTCTGATCGGCCAAGCAACGCAAAACAAAGCCGGCATTGGTCTTGACAGGCCACACTGCGATTGTGCGCCAATCCTCTGCGAGCCTATTAATAGCCTCGCTGCGGTTAGCCCCGTGTGCGATGATCTTGGCGATCATGGGATCATAAAATTGAGTCACCTGATCACCCTGCTCCACAGCCGAGTCGACGCGGACGTCAAAGTCGCTCGGAAGGTCAGGCAACGCCAAGATACCGAGCCTACCTATGCTCGGTAGAAAACCTGCATCGACATTTTCCGCGTAGAGCCGCGCCTCGATGGCGTGGCCGTTGATACGCAATTCCTCCTGCTTCAGCGGCAGCTTCTCCCCGCTCGCGACGCGCAGCTGCCATTCGACCAAATCCTGCCCGGTAATCTCCTCCGTCACCGGGTGCTCCACCTGCAGGCGCGTGTTCATTTCCATGAACCAGATGCGGTCCGCGCGCAGGCCCTCGCTGGAATCGGCGATGAATTCGATGGTGCCGGCGTTTTCGTAATTCACTGCGCGCGCCGCTTTCACCGCGGCGGCGCAGAGTGAAGCGCGCGTGGCCTCGTCCATGCCCGGCGCGGGCGCTTCCTCGATCACTTTCTGGTGGCGGCGCTGCAGCGAGCAATCGCGCTCGAACAAATGTACAACATTGCCGTGGCTATCGCCGAACACCTGCACCTCAATATGGCGCGGACGCTGCACGTACATTTCCAGCAGCACACGGTCGTCGCCAAACGCCGCCGCCGCTTCGCGCCTGGCCGAAGCGAGCGCGGCTTTGAACTCGCCCTTCTTCTCAACCTTGCGCATGCCCTAGACGCCGCCGCCGGCGACGTACTTGATCAGCACCGGATAGCCGATGGCGTCTGCTTCGCTCAGCAAGCGCGCTTCGCTCTGATCCTCGCCAAGATAGCCGGGCGTTGTCGGCACGCCGGCCGCGGCCATAAGTTTTTTCGCCGCGTCCTTCAAGCCCATTGCGCGGATGGAGTCAGGCTTGGGCCCAATCCAGATCAGGCCGGCATCGATCACAGCCTGTGCGAAGTCCGCGTTTTCGGAGAGAAAGCCGTAGCCGGGATGGATGCTTTCGGCGCCGGTTTGCTTAGCGGCGGCGATAATCTTCTCGCCGCGCAGATAGCTTTCCTTGGCCGGCGACGCCCCGATATGCACGGCTTCATCGGCCTCGCGCACGTGCAACGCTTTGGCGTCAGCGTCGGAATAAACCGCGATTGTGCGCACACCGAGACGCTTGGCGGTGCGAATGACACGGCGAGCAATCTCGCCGCGGTTAGCGATGAGGACGGATTTCAGCATGCGTACACCGCGTGGTTGAACACACACCCATTCCCGGATTCGCCGAAGGCGAAGTCCGGGACCCATGGACACGGACGTTTGCTATTGTTTTCTGAGTGTTTCGCGAACTTGGTTGCGCTTGCGTTTATGGGTCCCGGACTTGGCGCTGCGCGCCAATCCGGGAATGGGTGAGGGGCGTGCAAACACGCAGACGCCCGCGCGTCGGCCCGCCCCTCACCCCGCCGCTGCGCGGCGACCCTCTCCGCAAGGGAGAGGGTCGGAGCGCGGTTGGCGATGAGGACGGACTTAAGCACTAGCGCCCTCTGGATTTCGGCCAACGAGTTCATCGACCCATTTGAAGAACGGGCGGCTTCGCAGAGATCGATGCAATGTCATCTCATCCTCTAAGTTCGCCAACATGGGGTCCTTGGCGAAATCGTCGCCTCGCAGTCTGGCAAGAAAGTTGAGCGGTTCGCACGGATTGCGCGCCTTTTCGCTCATAACCGCGATGGAGCGGAATTGAAGTATTCCGTACTTCGCATTTGCGGCGTCGACCTCATCGTGCTGTTCACCCAGGTACAGAATGGCGTTTATCCGTTTGCTCTTGCCAAACAGACGCCTCGCTTCACGTACCAATCGCACGACCGCGTCCGTCGCCGCAAACCATGCCTCCGGTATCACGCAGACGATTACACCCGGCTTATCCGGTCGCATCTGCCGGACCTTCGCTTTGAAGGCGTTTTCAACCGTGCTTTCTGAGAAGTTCGGCGGAGTGAGTGTCGTCACTTCCACACAAACGGACTGACCATCCTTACGCGCTTGGAAGTCAAAGTCTTCGCCTTTCACACCAGACTCCGCGACAGCAACGATGGCGAAGCCATTTTCCATGAAGATTCGCGCAGCCAGAGCTTCAAAAAAAGCGGCGCGCGGTTGCCTAGTGCCCAAACGGCGGCAGAACTCAATGATGCAGGGCTTCTTACGCAACTCAAAGATTGTTTCCCCCACAGTTGCCATCGCCATGCCGTCTTCGGATGTCATCTTCCCACCCTCCATCCGAAAGTACTGATCCGCGACTGGCTTAGAGATGAAGTGTTGGATCAGGTAGTACGCAGCAGCAATGTATGGCGCTTCGAAAGCGTCGCCCAAGAAGACCTCAGCGTTCGTTCGCATGTCTTGCTCGATCACTGCCATAATTGGCGGGATACGCTTACGAACGATCGACCTCTGCTTCCTTCTCTCCCGGCGTAGTGTCACCGAACCGATCTCACATCCTAAATACGCCAAAGCGTGTCTCCCCGATCGGCGCATTCAGCGACGCGGAGATCGCCAGCCCCAGCACATCGCGCGTTTGCGCTGGGTCGATGATGCCATCGTCCCACAGCCGCGCCGTCGCATGGTACGGATCGCCTTCTAGCTCGTAGCGATCGCGTATCGGGGCCTTGAACGCCTCTTCTTCGTCCTTGCTCCATTTCTCCCCTTTCGCTTCCATGCCGTCGCGCTTCACTTGCGCGAGCACGCTCGCGGCTTGTTCGCCGCCCATGACCGAGATGCGGGAGTTGGGCCAGGTGAAGAGGAAGCGCGGGCTGTACGCGCGGCCACACATGCCGTAATTGCCGGCGCCGAAGGAGCCGCCGATCAGGACGGTGAATTTCGGCACTTCGGCGGAAGCGACCGCCGTCACCATCTTGGCGCCGTCCTTGGCGATGCCGCCGGCTTCGTATTTGCCGCCGACCATGAAGCCGGAAATGTTCTGCAGGAACACGAGCGGGATGCCGCGCTTGCAGGCAAGCTCGATGAAATGCGCCGCCTTCTGCGCGCTTTCGGAAAACAGAATGCCGTTATTGGCCAAGATGGCGACCGGATAGCCCCAGAGGCGGGCAAAGCCGGTGACGAGCGTTGCGCCATAGAGCGGGCGAAATTCGTCGAACTCGCTGCCGTCGACGATGCGGGCGATCACCTCCCGCACGTCGTACGGCGTGCGCACATCGGTGGGCAGCACGCCATAAAGCTCGCTCGCGTCGTAGGCCGGCGCGACCGGTTCGCGCAGATCGAGGCCGACGTGCTTCACGGTGTTGAGGTTGGCGACGATGCGGCGCACCAGGTGCAGCGCGTGCGCATCGTCTTGCGCCACGTGATCGACAACGCCGCTCTTGCGCCCATGCACGTCGGCGCCGCCGAGATCCTCGGCGCTGATGATTTCGCCGGTCGCGGCTTTCACCAGCGGCGGTCCGCCGAGAAAAATCGTCCCTTGGCCGCGCACGATGATGGTTTCATCGCTCATCGCCGGCACGTATGCGCCGCCCGCGGTGCACGAGCCCATGACGCAGGCGATCTGGGCGATGCCTTCGGCGCTCATGCGCGCCTGGTTGTAGAAGATGCGGCCGAAATGGTCGCGGTCGGGGAACACTTCGGCTTGATGCGGCAGATTGGCGCCGCCGGAATCCACCAGATAGACGCACGGCAGCTTGTTCTGCATCGCGATCTCCTGCGCGCGCAGATGCTTCTTCACCGTGATCGGAAAATACGCCCCGCCTTTCACCGTTGCGTCATTGGCGACGATCATCACTTCGCGCCCGGAGACGCGGCCAATGCCGGTGATGATGCCGCCCGAGGGCGCTTCGTTGTGATAGAGCCCGAAGGCGGCCAGCGCCCCCACTTCCAGAAACGGCGCGCCCGGATCGAGCAAACGCTCCACGCGTTCACGTGGCAACAGCTTGCCGCGCTCACTATGGCGCTTGCGGCTCGCCTCGGGGCCACCGAGCGCGATCTCCGCCGTGCGCGCACGCAGCTGCTCGGCCAACGCGCAGTGATGCGCGGAATTCTTGGCGAAGGCTTCGGAATTGGGATCGAGGGTGGATTTGAGTTTCATATCTCTCGCTACCCGTTTCTCCGCTCCCTGACGCGACGCGGTCGCGATCCGGGGTCCATCGAAGGGGCGGAATCCACGGCATTGGCGGCGCCGCAAATATGGGCCCCGGGCTCGTGCTTCGCATGCCCCGGGGATCGGGGAAAGCTCAGCTCAACCAATCACCCGACGGATTTCACTCCTATGGCGGAGGTCGCCGCTTCGCGCAACACGCCCTTGACGGCGCCTGCCCGATCTGGTCGCACTGCCGCGACGGGGAGCGAGATGGGCCTACGGGCGATCTTTCTGGATATCGGCGCGCACTGGGGCGAGACGCTGGAGGAAGTGCTCTCCCCGCTCTGGCGCTTCGACCTGGTCTATGCGTTCGAGCCCGATCCCCAGGCGGTCGCCATCCTGGAGCGGAAATTCGCCGACGCCCTCGCCAGCGGCAAACTCAAGATCGTGGCGGCGGCGCTTTCGAACCGCGACGGGGCGGCGGAATTGTTTGGCGCCAATGAGGGCGGCGGCGCTTCGCTCTATGCGGAAAAAGCCAATGTCGACGCCGCCCGGCACGTGGCGGTGCCGCTGCTCGCCGCCAGCGCCTTCTTCGCCCAGCATTTCAGCGCCGATGATTTGATCCTGGCCAAGCTCAATTGCGAAGGCGGGGAAGTCGATATCCTGAGCGATCTCGCCGGCAGCGGGGAAATTCAGAAGCTGGCGCGGCTGGTGGTCGATTTCGACATCCGCAAGGTGCGTGGGCGCCGGCGCGAGGCGCGCGCCACCATCAATGCCATGCGCGCCGCCGGGTTCGAGCGCTTCCTGTTGACCGAGAACGTCATGGTCGGCGCCGATGCGCGCGCGCGCACCCGCAATGCGCTCGCGAGCATGCCGGAGGCGCATCCCCTGTGCGCCGACCCCACCGCCCTGCCCAACCCGCCGCGGCGGCAGAAATGGACAAGGCGGCTCAAGACCATGTTTCGCTATCTCTGAGCGCCGCAAAATCGCCCCGGGACCGCAACAAAGCCGCAACACGCCGGCAATGCGCCCGGTCTATCGAGCGAGCCTGGCGGGCCACGGAGGTCGAAATGAAAGCGCAAGGCCATTGGTTCAGCATACTCATCGTTGTTCTTCCCGCGCTGGCGGCGCTATTTGGCGGCGCTGCCTGAACCTGGTTCCGTTCCGCCGCGAACGCCGCTATGGCTGTTCGCGGGAGAAGGCTGATGAGTCCTTGGGCGCGGATCGCGCGCGAGATGCGATTCCTGGGAGGGATGGCGCGCCTGTTCTGGCGCATTCGCGCGGTCGCGCCCGATTCGGACACGCTCATCTGCGACGACTGGGAAGCGGCCTGCGAAAAATTCGCCGACCATACCGCGCTGCTGTTCGAGGGCGAGCGCCTCACCTATCGCCAGCTCGACGCGCTCGCCAACCGCTTCGCCGCTTGGGGGCGGGCTGAGGGCGTGGAACGCGGCGATAGCATCGCATTGCTGCTGCCCAACCGCGCCGAATACGTGGCGGCCTGGCTCGGCATGGCCAAGATCGGCGCGGCGGCGGCGCTGATCAACAACAATCTGACCGGGGCGGCGCTGGCGCATTGCCTGTCCATCTCCGGCGCCAGCCACGCGATCACCGATACCGAGAGCCTGGCCGCGCTCGCTACGATCCGCGCCGGCCTGGCGCGCCCGCTCACCTATTGGGTGATCGACGCCGCCGGCGAACTCGGCGAGCACCAGCGCGCGCTCGATCTGAAATCGCCCAAGCTCGCTCCCGACGCGCCGCCGCGCGGTTTGCGCGCCGGGCTGAAGGCGCGCGACACCGCGCTCTACATCTACACCTCCGGCACTACCGGCATGCCGAAAGCGGCGAAGATCGCCCACACCCGCGCCCAGCTCTATATGCGCGCCTTCGCCGGGGCCACCGGCGCCAATGGCGCCGACCGGATCTATTGCGCGCTGCCGCTTTATCATTCCACCGGCGGGCTTTGCGGGGTTGGCGCGGCTTTGCTCAACGGCGCCACCTTGGTGTTGCGGCGCAAATTCTCCGCCTCGCACTTCTGGGACGACATCGCCGAGCACGACTGCACCCTGTTCGTCTATATCGGCGAACTCTGCCGCTATCTGGTAAACCAGCCGCCGCACCCGAAGGAACGCACACATCGCCTGCGGCTTGGCTTCGGCAATGGCCTACGCCCGGAAGTGTGGAGCGAACTGGAAACGCGCTTCGGCTTGACCCGCATGCTGGAATTCTACGGCTCCACCGAAGGAAACGTCTCGCTGTTCAATTTCGACGGCAAGGTCGGCGCCATCGGGCGCGTGCCGCCCTATCTGCGCAGCCGCTTCCCGGTGAAGCTGGTCCAATTCGACATCGAGGCCGAGCAGCCGGTGCGCGGACCCGACGGCTTTTGCCTCCCCTGCGCGGCCGGCGAAATCGGCGAAGCCATCGGCCAGATCAAGGACGACGCGCGCGGCGGATATTCCGGCTACGCCGACAAGGCCGCCTCGGAGAAGAAGATCCTGCGCGACGCGTTCGAAACCGGCGATGCCTGGTTCCGCACCGGCGACCTGATGCGCGAAGACAAGGACGGCTATTTCTATTTCATCGACCGCATCGGCGACACTTTTCGGTGGAAGGGCGAGAACGTCTCCACCACCGAAGTAGCCGAAGCGATCGCGCGCTATCCCGGAATCGCCGAGGCCAATGTCTATGGCGTCCAAGTCGATAAGCTCGACGGCCGCGCCGGCATGGCCGCGATCACGCCGGGCGAGGGCTTCGACCTCGAAGGCCTGCGCGATCATCTGCTGCGCGAATTGCCCAACTTCGCGCGCCCGCTGTTCATCCGCATCCAGCCGGCGATCGAGACCACCGGCACCTTCAAGTATCGTAAGCTCGATCTGGTGGCCGACGGCTTCGATCCGGCCAAGACCGAACACCGGCTCTATTTCGACTACCCGCTGGCGCATCGCTACGAAGCGATCACGGAAGACTTGTACAAGGAGATCCAGAGCGGGGGATTTAAGTTGTAATGGCTTGCCATAGCATTTGCACGTGACGCGCCCACCTCCCCCTCGATGAGGGAGGCGTCAGCGCGCGCCCCCAAGTGCGGCGCCCAATGGGGGTATTAGCCTCAGTCAAACACCGCCACCAGCCCGCCGCCAGCTCGCTCCAACCTCCCCGCGCGCCCGTAGGCGCGCTGCAACGCATCGGGCGTCAGCACGGCTTCCGGCTCGCCAGCGGCGATCCCACGCCCGTGCGCCAGCAGCATCACGCGCGGCGCGATGCGGATAGCGAAATTGAGATCGTGGGTGGCGAACAGCACCGCGCCTCCCGCTTGCGTGTGCGCGCGCAGAATGTCGGCGACGCCCAGAGCCTGGGCGGGATCGAGGCCGGCGGTGGGTTCGTCCAGCAGCAAGAGCGGCGCGGCTTGCGCCAGCGCGCGCGCCAGATGCGCCCGCGCCGCCTCGCCGCCGGAAATCTCGTCCATGCGCCGCTGTCGCAATGGCGTCAGCGCACATGCCGCGAGCGCCGCATCGACCGCGGCCTGATCGCGCGCACCTAACCGATCCGGAGCCGCGCCATGGGCAAAGCGCCCAAGCGCCACCAGCGCCTCCACGCTGACCGGCCACACCGTTTGTGGGCGCTGCGGCAGATAAGCGGCGCGCAAAGCGCGCGCGCGCGCCGACAAGCTCCGCGCTTCCGCCCCGCCGAGCAAGACGCTGCCAGCGGCCAGCGGCGCGAACCCCAGGCAAGCGCGGATCAAGCTGGTCTTGCCCGCGCCATTGGGGCCGAGCAGCGCGACCATGTCGCCGCTTTGCAGCGTGAGCGTGACACCGTCGATGACGCGGCGACCACCGAGGCAAACGGCGGCTTCGGTGAGGGCCAGCAGCGCACTCATGCCTCACCCCCGCGCGCGGCAAGTCGCGCCGCGATCAGCGCGAACACCGGTCCGCCGAACAAAGCGGCGGCGACGCCGAGCTTCAGTTCCGTATCGGTGGGCAGCAAGCGCACACCGATATCGGCGCACACCAGCAGCGCCCCACCCGCCAGCGCGCTGGGCATCAACAGCCGCGCCGGGTCGTGCCCCGCCAGCGCCCGCACCAGGTGCGGGGCGGCGATGCCGACAAAGCCGATCACCCCGGCCACCGCGGTCGCCCCGCCGGTGCAAGCCGCCGCGCCCAGCACCACCAGCGTGCGCGTGCGCGAAAGTTCAACGCCGATAGCGGCGGCGGCCTCCTCGCCGAGCGTCAACGCCTGCAAACCGCGAGCCGCCAATCCGATCAGCACCGCACCCACGGCCAGAAACGCACCGCAGAGCGCGACGTCGTCGAGCGAGCGCCCCTCGACCGAACCCAGCGTCCAGTTCACCAAATCGGCCAGCGCGCCGGGATTAGGCGCAAGATTGAGCGCCAGCGCAATCAGCCCGCCGGCCAGGCTCGACAGTCCGACGCCGATCAGCACCAGGCTCGCCGGCCCGCGCTGGCGCCAGCCGAGCACGGTCACCAGCAGCGCCGCCAGCAATGCGAACAGCAGCGCCGCCGCGGGCGCCAACGCCGCCGCGCCGAACGCGAACGCCAGCACCGCGCCGAGCGCGGCAAAGCCGGACAAACCCAGCACGCCGGAATCCGCCAGCGGGTTGCGCAGCAATCCCTGCAGCGCCGCCCCCGCCAGCCCCAGCGCAGCGCCCACCAGCCACGCGGTCAGCGCCCGCGGCATGCGCAGCTCCCAGACGATCGCCTGCGTGCGCGCATCGCCCGTGAACGGATCGGCGATCGGCGCCGGCCCCAGCCACAGCGCGGCGAACAGCGCGGCCAAGCTCAGCAGGGCCAGCGCCAGCGAGACGGGGGTTGTGCGGCTCATGGCGCGGCCAGCGCGCGGGCGATGGTTTCAGCGGCGTCGATCGCGGTCCAGCTCTCGCAGGCGATCGCCGCCAGCGGCAAATGCACCGTGCGCGCCGAAGCGAGCATGGCGCGCAAGCGGGGATGGCGCGACGGCGACCAGGCATTCATGGCGGTGCGGCCGTGATCGAAGAAGCCAAGTGCGATCAGCGCCGGTGGCGCTTCCACCAGACGCTCCAGCGGCGCGACCGCCCAGCCGGGCTCGGTGCGGATATTGACGCCGCCGGCGGCCTCGATGACGGCGTCGATCAGCACGCCGCGCCCGGCCACCGCACCGCCGGCGGAGAGGTACATCACCGGCGCGCGCGCGGACGGCCGCGCCGCGTCAAGCCGCGCCAGCCGTGCATCGAGATCGCGCGCGATCGCTTCGCCGCGCTCGGGATGGCCAAGCGCAACCGCCGCCGCCTGCACCTGCGCGCGCGCCCGCACGAAATCGGCGGCGTCGCCCACTTGCAGCACCGGTACATCAAAACGGGCATACACAGCCTGGGCGTCCCAAGGCCCGCCCCAATTGCGCACGATCAGATCGGGTGCGAGCGCCAGCACCTCTTCGAGTGCGCCGCGGGTTTGGCGGATGCCGGCGGCGCGGGCGCGGAAGTATGAATCATCGCGTCGCGATCCCCGCGACAGCGCTACGATCTGATCGCGGTCGGCGAGCGCGAGCACGAATTGATCGGCGCAATAATCCAGGCTGACGATGCGCCGCGGCTGCGCCGCAGCGGGCGGCGCCAGCGCCAACACGCACATAACAGCAATGAACCCGCGCATCCTGCCTCCGCTGGGCCGCGCTCCCGGACCCTTGGGCGTTCATTCGGCAGGTCTTCTGGCTTCGCGGGTCGTTGCTTGCTGGCCCCTTCCCGAAGCGGATGCTTCAGTGGCTTGGCCTCAAGCTCGCCGCTTACAGCTGCGGGCGCAGCCGCGGATTTGCACCGCGTTCCCTGTTAGTCCTCCGAGGAGGAACCGATGCGGGAGGCTACAACGCAACAACGAGCGCGGCAATGGCGCCGCCCGCGCTCCAACTTGGCAACACACGTGTTTTTACTCCACTCCCCGCCCTCTCGCCGGCAGGGGTGCTCCGTCAATGGCCACGCCATATTTCCTCGACGCGCGCGTCGCGGCCGCAACGCCAGCGATAATAGCGATATTGCACCGAGTTCTTCTGATAATAATCCTGATGGTATTCCTCGGCGCGCCAGAAGCGGGCGGCGACGCGGATCGGCGTTGACACATCGCGACCGAGCGTGCGCTCGGTCTCGGCCAGGGAGGCCTCCGCTTCAGCGCGCTGCGCGGGGGTGACGAAAATGGCCGGCGCGTAGCTGGGCCCTCGGTCGCAGAACTGACCGCCGGCATCGAGCGCGTCGTGGTGGCGCCAGAAATGGCCGAGCAGCCGCGCGTAAGTGACGCGGGCCGGATCGTAGATCACCCGCACCGCCTCGGTGTGACCCTCGTGATTGCCGTAGGTCGGGTTCTGCAGCGCCCCGCCGCTATAGCCGGACTCGGCCTCGATGACCCCGTCCAGATGCTCGAAATCGCTCTCCACGCACCAGAAACAGCCCCCGGCGAACACCGCCTCGGCGCGCTGGGCCGGCGCGGGCGGGCTAGGTTGCGCCGCCGAGGGCGAACAGGCGCCCAGCGCCGAAATGAGAGCAAGCACCGCCAGCAAACGCATATTTCCGCTCCGTGTCCGACCATGATACGCACGGGCGGGCCAAACGGTTGCAGCCGTAACCTATTCTCATGCACGGGCGAAACCTTATCCCATGACACCCCCTCCGCCGATCAAGAAATCGCTGGCCCGGTTTGTGCCGATCCTGCTGGTCGCCGCCGGCTTCGCGCTGGCTATCAGCTTTCGCGTGCATGAGCGGCTCTCGCTCGACGCGCTCTACGCGCAAACCGCGGCGCTCGACGCCTTCGTGGCGCGCAATTATCTCGCCGGGCTTGGTGTGTTCATGCTGATCTACGGCGCGGCTGTGGCGAGTTCGATCCCCGGCGCGAGCTTCTTGACGCTCAGCGGCGGGTTCCTGTTTGGCACATGGGCCGGCGGGGCGGCGGCCTGGATCGCCGCCACCATCGGCGCGACGCTGATCTTTCTGGCCGCGCGCACCGCCTTTGGCGACGCGCTGCGCGCGCGCGCCGGCGGCTGGCTCACCCGCCTGGGCGACGGCTTCCGGGAGAACGCGTTCAATTATCTGCTGGTGCTGCGGTTGACGCCGATCGCGCCGTTTTTCGTCGTCAATCTCGCGCCCGCCTTCTTCAACGTGAAGCTGCGCGATTATGTACTGGCCAGCCTGATCGGCATGATCCCGGGCGCGTTCGTGTATGCCTCGGTCGGCGCAGGGCTGCGCGCGGCGCTGGCGACCGGCGCCGCGGCGAACCCTAGCGAGGCCGCGCGCGCCATTCTGTTGTCGCCGACTGTGTTCGGACCGATCCTGGCGCTGATCGCGCTGGCGCTGTTGCCGGTGGCGCTCAAGGCGCTGCGCGGGCCGCGCGCGGAGACGCGGGCGTGAGCGAACACAAGGTCGATCTCTGCATTATCGGCGCGGGGTCTGCTGGCCTGTCGCTGGCGGCGGGGGCGGCGCAATTGGGCTTGTCCGTCATACTCTTCGAAGCGGGCGAGATGGGCGGGGACTGCCTTAATTATGGCTGCGTGCCGTCAAAGGCGCTGATCGCGGCGGCTGGGCTGGTGCATCGCGCGCGCAACGGCGCGAGCATGGGGCTTGATGCGACCGGCGTGGGCGTCGACTGGCCGCGGGTCAAAGCGCACGTGAAGCGCGCTATCGCCGCGATCGCGCCGAACGACAGCCAGGCCCGCTTCGAGGGCCTTGGGGTCAAGGTGATCCGCGAACGCGCGCGCTTCGCCGACGCGCGCACGGTGGAATCCGAGTCAGCGCGCGTGCGCGCCAAGCGCATCGTTATCGCCACCGGCTCGCGCGCGGCGATGCCGCCGATACCGGGGCTCGCGGAGGTCGGCGCGCTGACCAACGAAACCATTTTCGACATCGAGCAATTGCCACGCCATCTGATCGTGCTCGGCGGCGGCGCGATTGGGGTCGAACTGGGGCAAGCGTTCGCCCGGCTTGGGTCGCAAGTCACTGTCGTCGAAGCCGCCACCGCGCTGGGCGGCGCCGATCGCGAGGCGGCGGAGATTGTGCTGGCGCGGCTTCGCGCCGAGGGCGTTGAAGTGCTGGAAGGCCAGCGCGCGACGGGGGTGCAGCGTAGCGCTGACGGCGTTGCGCTCTTGCTTGGACCGCCGGCATCCCCGCCGGCGGGGATGCCAGCGGTCCAAATTACCCATCGAACCGTCACCGGCTCACACTTGCTTGTGGCCGCCGGGCGGGCGCCGAATTTCGAGGGACTGAATCTCGAAGCCGCGGGCGTTGCGTTTGACAAGCGCGCGGTCACCACCTCGCCAACCTTGCGCAGCACAACCAATCCCAACGTTTGGGCCTTGGGCGACGCGGCGGGCGGCGGTTTCACCCACAGCGCCGGCTGGCACGCCAGCGTGTTCGTGCGCAATGTCTTGTTTAAAGCGCGCACCCGCGCCGATGCCTTGCCGATGCCGGCGGTGACGTTCTCCGATCCGGAACTAGCGCAGATCGGGCTCACCGAAGCGCAAGCGCGCGAGAAATTTGGCGATTCGATGAAAGTCACGCGCTGGAATTTTCACGACAACGACCGTGCGCAAGCGCAAGCCGACACGGAAGGCTTCTGCAAACTCGTGCTCGGCAAGGGCGGGAAAATTCTTGGCGCGACCATCGTCGGCGCCGACGCCGGCGAATTGCTGGCGCCGATCGCGCTGGCTATGGCGAGCAAGCTCGGCGTGCGCGCGCTCACCGCGCCGGTGCTGCCCTATCCCACGCGCGGCGAAATCTGGAAACGCGCCGCGGGAGCGTATTTCACGCCGACGCTGTTTTCGAAGGGAACCAGGGTGTTGGTTGGGGTGTTGAAGCGGTTTTGAGCGGAGCGCGCAACGCACAAAAACGCCCATCCCCGGCGCCGGCAAGATGCTGGCGGTCCAGGATCACAGCATTTCCCGCACGTTCTCCTTCGGCCGGCACAGCCGCGTCCCCTTAGGCGTCACCACGAACGGGCGTTCGACCAGCACCGGATGCGCGACCATCGCGTCCAGCAATTTCGCCTCGCTCACTTTCGTATCCAGCAAACCAAGCGCCTCGGCCTCGGCCGCCTTCGTGCGCAACGCTTGCCGCGCGGTCACGCCGGCAGCGGCGAACAATTGTTTCAGCTGCGACTTGCTCCAGCCGGCCTTGGTGTATTCGATCACCTCCGGCTTGTGCCCCGCCGCCTCGATCATCTCCAACACCTGGCGCGAGGTGGAGCATTTTGGATTGTGGTAGATGATGATTGGAAATTTTTTCATGTGGTGTTCCGCGCGCGGCGCTACCTGCGCTTCATTGTCAGCAGAACGGCGAAGGCGCGTAAATCCCGCCTCGATGTCGCTTGCAGCGCGCGCACAGCGGTCTCTGCGTCTTGAATTATTTGCAGCGTTTGGGCCCTGGTATAACGGGCGTCCGGATCGTAGTCGGCTCGGTGCCGCTCCTCCTGCAGCAAGATAAATTGATCCGCCGCGCTCACCACGGCGAGCGGAAATCCCAGAGCCTCGGCCCGGGCGCAGGCGTTCTTCGCAAATCCGTGCTCCATGGCTCGATAGACGTGCGCCCATGCCCCATCCGACCTCACATTCCCCGTTCCAACAAACAAATCTGCGCAAATTTGCGCCCTCGCGTGGAACAAAGCATAATAGGCCGTGCTCACTGCGCGCCTTAGGTCTGCCTGCCTGGGCTTCTTGGGATTTGCTCTTGCGAGCCGACGCGAGGTCGCGAGCAAGTCCTGCGCAAGACTTGTCACCCAGTTACCGCTCGACCGTCCGGTATTCTGTGCCTTACGTGCGGAAAGCGCTTCTCGCCGACCCCCAGCAGCGCCTCGCGTAGATTTCTTACGAGACCGAAGGACACATCGCGCGGAATCGCCGGTGCGCCCCAGCGATACTTTATGTCCACAAACAGCACCGGCTCGCCATCATGGTCCTGACCAGCAGTTATGGTGGCGGCTTCGAACCCAAAACCGTCGAGGAGCTCGCGCAACACGTCTCCGGCAACGTCCAGCGCTCGGCGATCAACATGGGCGTCTATATACGGCATCATCAATTCTCTATGGACGCAATATCATACTCCGGATGTTCGCAAGAATCCAGGCGTTTCAATCCTTCGCCCGCTCCACGTAGGAACCATCCTCGGTCGACACGATGATGCGCGTGCCCACGCCGATGTGCGGCGGCACCATGCTTTTTATGCCGTTGGTGAGTTTGGCGGGTTTGTAGGACGAGGACGCGGTTTGCCCCTTCACCACCGGCTCGGTGCTTTCAACCGTCAGCGTCACCCGCGGCGGCAATTCGATCGACAGCGCCTGGCCCTCGAACATGGTCAGGTGCACGTCCATTTCCGGCGCGAGATAATCGGCGGCATCGCCGACCATGTCGCGGGTGAGGTGCACTTGTTCGTAAGTCACCGGGTTCATGAACACGAGGCCGGCGTCGCCGTCGTCAAACAGGAATTGATGCTTGACCTCCTCGACGAAGGCCTTTTCCAGGCCATCATTGGTCTTGTGGGTGACGGTGGTCTTCACCCCGTCGATAATGCGGCGCATGATGATCGTGGTGGTAGGGGTGCCCTTGCCGGGACGGAAGGTTTCATGGCTCATGACCACGTATAATTTGCCGTCCTCGTGCTCGAGCACGTTGCCTTTGCGCACGTCGCTGGCGATGACCTTAACCACGTAAACCTCGCTTGGCGCCCACTTTGGGCGCACTTGTCTTCCGAAAGGGATGGGAATTGGCCGCATCTGTAGCCGTGTTTCGCGCGGGGGGAAAGCGCCGCCTCTGCCCCTTCTCCCTTGCGGAGAAGGGGGCCGCGAAGCGGTCGGATGAGGGGCGGGCCGGCAAGCTGGCGCCTGTGGGGTCGCACGCCCCTCACCCCCCCGCCCCCCTCCCCGCGAGGGGGAGGGGGAGTTGACCTCCCCGTTCTGGACCCGCGCCCGCCACCAGGATCGCAAGCCGTTCCTTGCCGCGCGCGCGGCCATCGTGCGCGCCGTGCGCGATTGGTTTCATGGCGAGGGCTTCACCGAAGTGGAGCCTGCGGCGTTGGTGACCTCGCCCGGCGCCGAAGTGCATGTGGATGCGTTCGCCAGCGATGGCCGCTATCTCCACACCTCCCCCGAATTCGCTATGAAAAAACTGCTCGCGGCGGGCGAGGAGAAAATTTTCTTCCTCGGCAAAAGCTGGCGCTGCGGCGAAACCGGCCCGCTGCACGCGGAAGAATTCACCATGCTCGAATGGTACCGCGCCGGCGCGCCGTATGAGCGCGTGATGGACGATTGCGTGGAACTCGCGCGGGTGGCGGCGCGGGCGGCCGATGCGACCCACTTGCGCTGGCGCGACAAGAGCTGCGATCCGTTTGCGGAAGCGCAGCTGCTAAGCGTGCGCGATGCGTTTGCCAATTATGCGCCCATCCCCCCTTGGCGGGAGGGTAGGGTGGGGGGGCGTGCAGGACAGAGCGCGACGGCGCCGCTTGCGCCACATCCTGCACACCCCCTCCCCCTACCCCCGCCCCCAGGGGCGGGGGAGGCGCTCAGTCACGACCGCTTCAGCGCCGCCATCGTGCAAGTTGAACCGCACCTCGGCGCACCCGCACTCACGCTCTTGTACGAATATCCCATCGACGAAGCCGCTCTCGCGCGGCGTTGCGCCCATGATGCGAGCGTCGCTGAACGCTTCGAGCTTTATGCCTGCGGGGTTGAACTTGCGAACGGCTTTGGCGAACTTACCGATCCGGTGGAACAACGCGCGCGGCTCGTCGAAGCCATGGCGGAAAAGCAGAAGCGCTACGGCAAAACCTGGCCGATCGACGAAGACTTCCTCGCCGCCCTGGCGCACATGCCGCCCGCCAGCGGGGTGGCGCTGGGGCTCGATCGGCTAGTGATGCTGGCGAGCGGGGCGCGCCACATCAACGATGTTCTCTGGACCCCGCCATGATCCGCGATGCCGCGCCGCGCTACTATCCCGCCATTCGCGCCATCATCAGCCATGCGTTTTGCCAGGGCATCGAAGCTGATCTGGTGGAGCGGCTGCGCGCCGACGGCGATGTGCTGTTCGAACTCGTCGCCAGCGACGATGTAGCCCTGCAAGGGCACATTCTCTATTCCCGGCTCGCCATCACGCGCGGCCGCGATACTATTGCCGCCGCCGCGCTTGCGCCGGTTTCGGTGCTGCCTAAGTTTCAGCGCCACGGACTTGGCGGCGCGCTGATCGAAACCGGCAACGCCCGCTGCGCAGGGCTGGGGCTCAAGGCGGTGCTGGTGCTGGGGCATCCGAGCTATTATCCCCGCTTCGGCTTTACCGCGGCGGCGGCGCAGGCGCTGGCGGCGCCGTTCTGCGGGCCTTCTTTCATGGCGCTGGAAATTGAGCCCGGCGCGCTCGCAACAGGCGGGCGGGTTCGCTATGCGAAGGCGTTTGGAGTCTGAGCTGAGCGCCAGAAACGAGTGCTTAATTATCGGAGCAAGGGCGACCATTCCTCGCCGGCCGGCAGGGCCGCGAAAACCTCATCCAGCATCGCCTCGGTGACGCCAGCCAGCGTCGCTGGATCCCATTGCGGCTTGTTGCCCTTGTCGACGATCAGCGCGCGCACGCCTTCGATAAAATCGTGCCGCGCCACCACGCGTGCACCGATGCGATATTCCTGGGCCATCTCGTCGGCGAAACTCGCCATGCGCGCGCCCTCGCACAGCTGGCGGAAGGCGACCTTCAAGGTTTGCGGGGATTTGGTCGCGAGTGTTGCAAGTTGGGCCTTGCTCCACTCCGAACCATCGGCTTCCAGCGCGGCGATGATGGCTTCCACGGAATCGCGCGCGAAGATGCGATCGATGCGGGCGATGTTTTCCGGCGTGAGCTCACGCGGCGCGGCGGCATCGCTTGCAAAGCGCGCGAGCGTTTCAGAAATCACGCCCCGCTCCCCCTCGATGGGGGAGCTGTCATCGCGCAGCGATGACTGAGGGGGT
>JANNQT010000005.1:0-2895 GCA_031400895.1 Alphaproteobacteria bacterium
TCGATGGCAGCGACATGCGCCGGGGCAAGACGGCGGCGAATCTGATTTTCGGCAACCCCGCCGCCGTGCTGGTCGGCGATTTCCTTTTCAGCCGGTCCTTCGAACTGATGGTGGAGGACGGCTCGCTCAAGGTCCTGAAAATCCTCTCACACGCGTCGGCGGTGATTGCGGAGGGCGAGGTCAACCAGTTGACGGCGCAACGGCAGATTTCGACAACCGAAGAAAAATATCTCGAAATCATCGGCTCGAAGACCGCCGCATTGTTCGCCGCCGCCTGCCGGATTGCAGCGGTTGTAGCCGAAAGCGGGGAGACGCAGGAAATGGCGCTCGATGCCTATGGCCGCAATCTCGGCATTGCGTTCCAGCTGGTCGACGATGCTATCGACTATGTGTCCGACGGGGCTACGATGGGCAAGGATATCGGCGACGATTTCCGCGACGGCAAGGTCACTTTACCCGTGATATTGGCCTACAGCCGGGGCTCGGCAGAAGAAAAGAAATTCTGGCACGAGGCAATGCTGGGCAATCGCGTGTCGGACGATGATCTGGCGCACGCCATCAGTTTGCTGGGCGCGCATGACGCAATAGATGACACGATCGAACGCGCCCGCCATTATGGCCAGCGTGCCATCGATACCATCGCCCATTTTCCGGGTGGTGAGGCCAAGGCAGCGTTGATCGAGGCGGTCGAATTCGCCATCGCCCGCGCTTATTGACCATGAAGGGCCGCAAACCCCTGTCGGACGGATTTGACCCGATCGGGCCGTTCCATCCCTATGTGGTGATGGCGTCGGTTTTGGTGCTGGATCTGCTTCTCATTTTACTTGTGTTATCGGCGTTGACCTATGCTGGAGACAAGATTGAGGACGTCCTCTTGCCGGGCGGCAGGGAATGGGTCGACCTTTGAATGATGCGCTACCGGTTGAAGCGGTTCTGCCGGAATTATGCGAGGCGTTGGCGGGTAACTTAAATGCCGTTTTGATTGCCCCGCCAGGCGCAGGCAAAACCACAATGGTCGCGCCGCAATTGCTCCACCAGACTTGGTGTACTGGCAAAATCCTGCTGCTTTCCCCGCGTCGATTGGCAGCGCGCATGGCGGCTGAACGGATTTCCGAACTTGTGGGCGAACCGGTAGGCGCTTTGGTTGGCTATGCGACGCGCATGGACATTAAGCAGTCCGCCGCGACACGGATATTGGTCCTGACCGAAGGTATTTTCCGCAACCGCATTATCGCCGATCCCGAACTGGCGGGCATTTCCGCCGTGCTGTTTGACGAGGTGCACGAGCGCAGTATCGACAGCGATTTCGGCCTCGCGCTGGCGCTGGAGGCGCAGGGCGCGTTCCGGCCGGACCTGCGCCTTGTCGCGATGTCCGCCACCCTCGACGGCGCGCGCTTTTCCGCGCTGATGGACGGTGCACCGGTCATTGAAAGTGAAGGGCGAAGCTGGCCTCTGGACCTGCGCTATGTCGGCCGTCAGGTCAGCCAGCCGATCGAGACCGACATCGCCCGTATCATCCGGCAGGCTTTGGGCGAAGATAGCGGCGACCTGCTGGCCTTCCTGCCCGGCACCCGCGAAATCGACCGTACTTCCGAGGCGCTAGAGAAGCTGCCCGAGGGTGTCGTCGTCCACCTACTACACGGGCAGGTTGACCCCGCGGCGCAGCGGCTCGCTGTTCGGCCCGATCCGCAGGGCCGCCGCAAGATCATCCTCGCCACCAATATCGCCGAAACCAGCCTCACCATCGACGGCGTCCGGATCGTCATCGACAGCGGCCTTGCCCGGCGCGCGCGCTTTGACCGGGCAGCGGGGGTCACGCGGCTGGTCACCGAACGGGCCAGCCTGTCGGCTGCGACGCAACGCGCCGGGCGCGCGGCGCGGCAAGCGGCAGGCGTCGCCTACCGGCTGTGGGAGGAGGCCGGAAATGGCGGCCTTCCGCCCTTTGATCCGCCGGAGATTCTGGAAAGCGACCTCGCGCCGCTGCTGCTCGATTGCGCGCATTGGGGGGAGGGGGACCCCACCCGCCTGCGCTGGCTCGACGTTCCACCGGCGGCGGCCCTGAACGAAGCGCGCAAGGCGCTGCTCGGCATGGGTGCGCTCACGACAAGCGGCGGCATCACGCCGCATGGCCGAAAGCTCGCCGCCCTCCCGCTGCCGCCGCAGCTCGCCCATATGGTGCTGCGCGCTGCCGACCACGGGCAGGCGGACGCCGCCACAGAACTGGCGTTATTGCTGCAGGAACGCGGTCTTGGCGGGCAAGGCGAGGATCTGGAAAGCCGTCACGAACGTTTCCGCCACGACAAGGGCGGACGGACCGATGCCGCCAAGGCGCTCGCCCGCCGGATCGGAAAAATGGCCGGTGAATCGGGAAGCAGCGCCCCCCTGTCGACAGGCGCGCTGATCGCCCTGGCCTATCCCGACCGCATCGCCAAACGCCGCGATGCCAAGGGCGAAAACTGGATCAGCGCACTGGGCCGTGGCCTGCGGCTCGACCCGCTTTCGCCTTTGGCACAGGCCGAATGGCTCGCGGTCGCCGACCTGCAAGGCGCAGCGTCCGGCGCGCGTATCCTTTCCGCCGCGGCCTTGACCGAGACCGAGGTGCTCGATCTGTTCTCCGATCGTTTGGAAACGAAGACCGAAACCCGTTATGATGCCGCCAACGACCGCGTCGAGATCCGGCAACGGCAAAGGCTCGGCGCGATTGTGCTGCGCGAAGCGACCATCGCCAAGGCCGACCAAGCGGTGCTGGCCGAGGCGTTGCTGTCGGCGGTGCGCCAATGTGGCATAGCCGCGCTGCCATGGTCCGATGCCGCCAAGGCGTTGCGCGCGCGGGCGGCCTTTGCCGGACACGACGCGCTGTCCGACGCCCGCTTGCTGGAAACTCTCGAACAGTGG
>JANNQT010000006.1:0-27963 GCA_031400895.1 Alphaproteobacteria bacterium
GGGCGTGATGGAGCACCCCCACCCGCGCCGCGGGCTGCCCCCCCCCCCCCCCCCCCCTCCGGCCGCTCCGCGGCCACCTCCCCCGCGAGGGGGGAGGTTTCGCGCGGGATTGCGAAGCAGATCGCGTTCATCGTCATCCTCGCAACCATGCGCCAATGCGCCCCAGAACTTCCTCGCGCTCTTCCGTCGGCATCCACTCGGGAACCGCTTCAAGCAGGAACGCCTCGATCAGCAGCGCCCGCGCGTCCGCTTCTGGGACGCCGCGCGAGCGCATGTAGAACAACGCGCTTTCATCCAGCCCGCCGGCGGTGTTGCCGTGCGCGCACTGCACGTCATCGGCGTGGATCATCAGTTCCGGCTTGGCGAAAATCTCCGCGCCCGCTTCGAGCAGCATGCCATGATGATATTGCCGTGCGTCAGTCTTCTGCGCGCCGCGCTCGGCCACGATCTTGCCCTGGAACACGCCGCGCCCGCCCTTGCGCGCGACGCCCTTGATCAGTTGGCGAGTTTGGCCATTGGGCTGCGCGTGTGTGACCGAGGAAGTGAGATCGGCGTGGCGGCCATCGGCGCAGAGATAAACGCCGTTCAGTTCAACCTCCGCGCCTTCGCCCTCGACAGCAACGTGCGTCTCGATGCGGGCGAGCCTGGCGCCTTCGGCGAGGATGAATTGGCGGAGCTTTGCGCCCCGCGCCAGCCGCACCCGCGCCATGCTCAGCGCCGCCGCCGCGCCGGTTTGCACCACAATCCGCGTCAGCAAGCCGCCCTCGCCCACGTCCCAATCGTAAGCGCGCGCGTCGAGGTAACGCTCGTCGTCCATGTGCTCGATGAATGTGTTCTTGCCGCCGGGGGCCACTGAAAGCGATTGCGTGCCCGGCGCCAGGCGTTCGATAATGTCGCGCCCGTCGCGCAACACATGAGCCTCGCCGCCAATGGCGGCGCGGAGGTCGGAATATTTCCAGGCCTCGTCGCGGCGAGTGGGAAGCGCTTGGTTCACGCCGCCCTCAGATATTTGTCATAGCCCTCGCGCTCGAGTTCGAGCGCCAAATCAGGTCCGCCAGATTTGACGATGCGGCCGGCGACCAGAATATGCACCTTGTCCGGCTTGATGTAATCGAGCAGCCGCTGATAATGAGTGATCACCAGCAAACCGCGTTCCGGAGCGCGCAAGCGGTTTACGGTCTCGGCCACCACTTTCAGCGCATCAATGTCGAGACCCGAATCCGTCTCATCCAGAATCGCGAAGCGCGGCTCGAGCACCGCCATCTGCAGCGCCTCGAATCGCTTCTTCTCGCCGCCGGAAAAACCGACGTTGAGTGGACGCTTCAGCATATCGTCGCCGATCTTCAGCGCCGCCGCCTTCTCGCGCATGAGCTTGAGCAGCGTCGGGGCCGGCATCGGCTCAAGTCCGCGCGACTTGCGCTGGGCGTTGAGCGCGGCTTTCAGAAATGCGATCGCGGAAAGCCCAGGGATTTCCACCGGATATTGGAACGAGAGGAACAAGCCCTTGGCCGCGCGTTGCTCCGGCGTCAGCGCAAGCAGGTCGGCGCCCTCGAGCAACGCGGTTCCGTTTGTCACCTCGTAGCCCTCGCGCCCGCTCAGCGCGTAAGCGAGCGTGGACTTGCCCGAGCCGTTCGGTCCCATGATCGCATGCGTCTCGCCGGCGGGAACGGCAAGCGTGAGCCCCTTGACGATCTCGGCGCCGCCGACGGCCACATGCAGATTGTCGATTGCAAGCATCATCGCTCAAATACTCCAATGGTGACCGGATCGGCGCAGAACTTCGCCTGCGCCTCGGGCGGCGAAAGCTGTAGCTCAGCGAGGGCCGCGTCCTCGCTCAGCCGGCAGCGGGTGCGGAGCACTTCGCCGCGTTGCTCGATGCCTTCAATCTCCACGCTCGCCATGAGCTGCAGACCGCGCTGATCGAGCAGGTGGAAGCCGACGTTCCAGGCCGCCGCACTTAAGCGAGAGGCCACAGCGACCAAGCCGTCTTCGGTGTGGGTGACGCTGACGCCGCTGATCTCGCCAACGCGCTCATAAACCCCGCGCTCGCCGCTGAATATCCATACCCCGCTCACCGTGTTGACGTTGCCGGAATCGCGCCCGACCAGAAGATCGGCGCGCCCGTCGCCGTCCACGTCGTGCACGCGCGGCGCCAGATAGCGCGACACGCCGGGCTCGACGAGCAATTGGCGTACATCTCCGTGCGCGTCGATCACTTCGAGCGAGATATTTCCCGCAACCGCACCGGCGTCGCCTTGCGCGAACTTGACGTGCAGCGCTTCGCCATTGGCCTCAAGCCGGCATTCGTTGGCGGTGAACTCCCCCGCCGCGAGCACCAGTTCGGCACACGGCATAAGTTCGTCAAGCGCCGCCCCGCGCCGCGGTTCGCAGGCGGCGAGCGATAGCAGGGCTAGGCTTGCGGCGCCACGCATGCCGATCTGAGATTGCGGCCTGCCACTAAAGTGCCGCGCCTTTCGATCCCCTGGATCCCGGATCGCGCTTCGCGCGTCCGGGATGACGGAAGAGTTAGCGCTCATCCCACGCTCCCCTCCAAGCTCACTTCCAGCAGCTTCTGCGCTTCCACTGCGAATTCCATCGGCAATTTCTGCAGCACTTCGCGGACGAAGCCGTTGACCAACAGCGCCACCGCTTCTTCTTCCGGAATGCCGCGCGAACGCAGGTAGAAGAGTTGATCGTCGGAAAGGCGCGTCGTGGTGGCTTCGTGTTCGAATTGCGCGTGAGGGGTGCGGGTTTCGACGTAGGGAACGGTGTGGGCCGAACATTTGTCGCCAATCAGCAGCGAATCGCACTGCGTGTGGTTGCGCGCGCCTTTGGCTTTCGCATGCGCTGACACCAGACCGCGATAGGCGTTCGAGGAGCGCCCAGCGGAGATGCCCTTAGAGAGGATGCGCGAGCGCGTGTTCTTGCCCAGATGCACCATTTTGGTGCCAGTGTCGGCTTGCTGGCGGCCATTGGTGACGGCGATGGAGAAAAATTCGCCGACGCTGTCGTCGCCGCGCAAGATGCAGCTTGGGTATTTCCAGGTTATCGCCGAGCCTGTCTCCACCTGTGTCCACGATATCTTGGATCGCTTTCCGCGGCAGTCTCCACGTTTTGTCACGAAATTATAGATCCCGCCTTTCCCGTTGGAATCGCCGGGCCACCAATTCTGCACCGTGGAGTATTTAATCTCGGCATCGTCGAGCGCCACCAGTTCGACCACGGCGGCGTGCAATTGGTTTTCATCGCGCATCGGCGCGGTGCAGCCTTCGAGATAGGAGACGTAAGAAGCCTTGTCGGCGATGATCAAAGTGCGCTCGAACTGACCGGTGCCTTGCGCGTTCATGCGGAAATAGGTGGAAAGCTCCATCGGGCAGCGCACGCCAGGCGGAATGTAAACAAACGAACCATCGGAAAACACCGCGCTGTTGAGCGTGGCAAAGAAATTGTCGCTGCTGGGCACGACTGAGCCGAGATAAGCCTTCACTAATTCCGAGTGCTCGCGGATAGCTTCGCTGATCGGGCAGAAAATCACGCCTGCTTTTCCCAGCTCCTCCTTGAACGTGGTAAGCACGCTGACGCTGTCGAACACCGCGTCAACCGCCACCCGCGGCGCGCCTTCGACGCCGAGCAGCGTCTCGGCTTCCCGCAATGGAATGCCGAGTTTTTTGTAGGTTTCGAGGATTTCTGGCTCGACATCGTCGATACTCTTGTACTTCGCGCCATCCTTGGGCGCGGCGTAATAGCGCGCGGCCTGATAATCGATCGGCGGATAATGCACCAGCGCCCAGGTCGGCTCTTCCATATTCTGCCAGCGCTGAAACGCCTCAAGCCGCCATTCCAGCATCCATGCCGGCTCGTCCTTCTTGGCCGAGATGAAGCGCACGATGCCTTCGTTCAAGCCCGGCGGCGCCAGCTCCTGCGCCAAAGCGGTGACGAAGCCGTGCTTGTACTTCTCGCCCTCGAGCGCGCGCGCGGCTGCAAGTGTACCGGTGGCGATGCTTTCCTTGACCGCGCTCATGCGTCAACGCCTTCCCGCGCGCGCCGCCGCGCAGCGATTTTCGTGAGCGCCGCCAGGGCCGCATCGACATCCGCTTCGCGCGATTCATGGCCGAAGCTCACCCGCAGCGCCGCGCGCGCCAGATCAGGCGCCACCCCCATCGCCGCCAACACACGGCTCGACTTGACCTTGCCCGACGAACAGGCCGCCCCGGAAGAAATCGCCACGCCCTCAAGGTCCATGGCGATGACCGCGGTCTCGGCGATGACGCCGGGCAGCGCGAAGTTAGAGGTGTTGGGGAGTCTTTCCCTCCCCCCAAGATTAGCTCCAAACACAACCGCGTCCTTCGGCAGGCTAGACTCAAACCGATCGCGCAGCGCCGCCATCCGCGGTGACTCCGCCCCCATCTCCCGCAACGCCCATTCGGCGGCAACGGCAAAGCCAGCGATCGCCGGCATGTTTTCGGTGCCCGGCCGGCGGCCACGCTCCTGGCCGCCGCCGAAGCGCGTGCTCACAAACGGCGCGCCCGGCGCAAGCAGCAGCGCGCCCGCGCCGGGCGGGCCACCGAGCTTGTGCGAAGAGACGACCAGATAAGTCGCGTCGAGATCGGCGAGGCTGACGGGGATGCGCCCGAACGCCTGCGCCGCATCCACCAGCAACATCGCGCTATGGCTGCGGCACAGCGCGGCGATCCGGGCGATAGGCTGGATCACTCCGGTCTCGTTGTTGGCGTGCTGCAGCGCGACCAGCGCTGGTTTTGGCGTCGCCGCCAGCAAAGCCGCCAGCGCCGCTTGATCGATGATCCCGTCCCCATCCACCGGCGCGATGCGATCGGCGCCGAGCGCGCGCGCGGCGTGCTCGAACACCGCGTCGTGCTCGACCGCGGAAATCAGCACCGACGCCGAGCCCGCGCTCGCCATCGCCAAGTGCAACGCCTCGGTCGCGCCGGAGGCAAACACCACATTCTCCGCGCGCGCGTCCAGCATGGCGGCGAGCTGCTCGCGCGCGTCCTCGATCAGCGCCCGCGCGCGGCGGCCGAAAGCATGCACCGAGGAGGCATTGGCGCCAGCCGAAAGCGCGCGCGACAGAGCCACCGCCGCTTCCGCCCGGATCGGCGCACCCGCGTTGTAGTCGCAATAAAAGCGCTGGTTCATTCCGCCGCCACCCGCGCCGCGCCGCTGAAGCGCTGCGCCACCACATCGGCCAAGGAGACCGACGCGAGAAAGCCGTGGATGCGATCGCCCATTTCCTGCCAGAGCCCATGGGCGATGCAGCGGCCGCTCTTGCCCAGGCAGCTCTTGCCGGAGCCTTCCTTGCAGCGCGTGGCCTTGATCGGCTCGTTCACCGCCGCGATAATTTCGGCGATGGTCATTTCGCCCGGCGGACGCGCCAACCGATAGCCGCCGCCCGGCCCACGCACGCCGCTGACCAGCCCTGCCCGGCGCATGCGCGAAAACAATTGCTCCAGGTAGGACAGCGAAATCTCCTGCCGGCGCGCCACTTCCTGCAGCGGCACCGCCGCAATGGCGCCGCTGTGGAGGGCAAGATCGGCCATTGCCATCACCGCGTAACGGCCTTTGGAAGTCAAACGCATGCGATCCTCTTTGCAGCCACTCGCACCGGCGCAAATTCATGTGCTAGAAGCCGCCCCTTTCTCGATGGGTCGGCCCGTCAGCGCGAAATCTCTATACCTGAGTAATTTGGTCAACAATTGGATGCGGGTCAAGGTGGCCACCGTCCGCAAGCGAGTTCAAAAATGCCAGAAGTGATTTTTCCGGGCGCGGCGGGGCGTGTTGAGGGCCGCTATACCGAGCCGCCGAAGGAGGGCGCGCCGATCGCGCTGGTGCTGCACGGGCACCCCCGCGCCGGCGGCTCGATGCAGGATCGCATCACCGTGCAGCTCTACAAGCTGTATGCCGACTTTGGCTTCGGCGTGCTGCGCTTCAATTTCCGCGGCATCGGCCGCAGCCAGGGCATATTCGACAACGGCATGGGCGAACTTTCAGACGCCGCCTCGGCGCTGGATTATCTGCAAAGCATGAACCCCAACGCCGAGCAGTGCTGGGTGGGCGGTTACTCGTTTGGGGCCTGGATTGGCCTCCAATTGCTGATGCGGCGGCCCGAGATCGATGGCTTCATCGCCGTGTCGCCGCCGGCCAACCATTACGATCTTTCGTTCCTGGCCCCTTGCCCCGCCTCGGGCACCATCATCTACGGCACCCGCGACAGCGTCACCACCGCCGCCGACATGGAGCGGGTGATCGGGCGCATCCGCACCCAGAAGAACATCAAGGTCGATGGCCAAGCGGTGGTCGGGGCCGACCATTTCTATCGCGGGCGCGATCCGGGCGAGGATTATCTCGCCGACGTAGAAACCCACGCCCGCGCCTATCTAGAGCGGCGGATGGCCGCCCCACCGCGCCCTCCCGCCTCCAAGCGCTGATTATTCCGTTCGCAGGAAGGCCGGGCGCGGGCCGCCAGAGAAGCCTTCGGGGGTATTGTCCGAACCCTCGCGCTGTTCGCCGTTTTCACGCGGTTCGCGCGCTTGCCGGGGTTCGCGCGGGCCCTCTGCACCCTCTTCGCCGCCGGGACGGAAACGGTTGCGGCGGCCGCGCCGACGGTTGAAATCGCCGTCGCCACCTTTGCCTTGATTGGCCTCGCCCGCGGCAGCTTCGCCATCCTCGGACGGCTCAGCAGCGACTCGCGTTTCTCTCGGCGCGGGCGCCTCGTTGTCGCTGACGCCCTCGTCTTCGCCTTCCTCATAGTCGGAATCGCTGGTGAAACGCTCGCTCGGCGGAGACGCGGCCGGCTGCATCGCTCGCAGCAGCCGAAAATAATGGTCGGCGTGTTGGAAAAAATTCTCCGCCAGCACCCGGTCCCCGGAGGAATAAGCGTCGCGCGCCAATTGCATATAACGCTCGCAGATCAGCGCTGCCGGGCCGCGGACTTTCCCCTCAGGCCCGTTGCTTTCCATGGTGCGGTTGGGCTGGTGATGGCCGTGGTTGTTATGGTGACCACCGCCCCCTCCGCCGCCTCCGCCGCCGGGTTTGCGGCCGCGACCACGCTGACGTTTCATTGCATAAGCGTTCATGTAAAATCTTCCGTAGGGCGCACAATCAGCCGCCCGCGTTGCAAGTGCCGGTCTTGTCCGTGTTGGGCCCAAGCCCTTTAGCCTCGTTAGGACCTCGTGCTGAGGAGCAGCGCCGCGTTGTAACTAACGCCTGAAGCGCACCGGAAACCGCCGCGGGACAACCCTCACGCCCCCTCAAGAGGCGATTCCACTTACCACCCTAAAGCTTTCCCGACCGCTCTCCAAGAGATTTTTCAGCCTCGAAGCCTGCCCGCCACCACGCGCTCGACGCCCGCGAAGTCGAGCCGGGGCGCTTCTGGCGTAAAGCCGTGCCCATAGGCCAGCGCTGCGACCGCTTCCGCCTGGCCCTGTCCAACCTCGATCGCAAAGCTCCCGCCCGCTGCCAATAGCACCGGTAGCTGCGCGAAAATAGCGCGGTAGGCGTCGAGCCCGTCGGGGCCGCCGTCAAGGGCGAGGCGCGGTTCGTAACCGAGTTCGGGGGCGAGGCGCTCGATCTCGCCGCTGGCGATGTAGGGGGGGTTGGAAACCACCACATCGAAGCGCTCTCCATGTGGGCTGTCCCAGCCGCCCTCGACCATGGCGGCGCGCTCAGCGAGCCCCAGGTCGCTGGCATTGGCCGCGGCCATCGCGATGGCGGCGGCGCTACGATCGAGCCCTACACCGCTCGCCAGCGGCCGTTCGCGCAGGATGGCTAACAAAATCGCGCCCGATCCCACGCCGAGATCGAGCACGCGCGCGGGCTTGTCGGCGGGCATTTGCTCCAGCGCCGCCATCACCACGAACTCTGTCTCCGGCCGGGGGATCAGCACTGCGGGGCTGACGCCAAGCTCGAGGTTCCAGAATTCCTTGCGCCCCAGGATGTAGCCGACCGGCTCGCGCGCCTCGCGCCTCACGATCAGCGCCGCCACCGCCGCTCGCTGCGCTTCGGTGACTGGCCGATGCGGGTCGGTGACGATATCGGAGCGCTCGATCCCGGCGCCGGCTTGCAGGAGCAAGCGCGCGTCCAGCACCGGGCTATCGACGCCCGCCGCCGCCAGCCGCCACCGCATCTCATTCCACAGCGCGACCAGGGTCATGCCTCGTCTTCCAGCGCCGCCAGCTTGCGTGCTTGATCCTCCGCCGCCAGCGCATCGAGGATGGGATCAAGACCGCCGCCGTCGATCACTTCAGGCAGATTGTATACGGTGAGATTGATGCGGTGGTCGGTGACGCGCCCTTGCGGGAAATTGTAGGTGCGGATGCGTTCGCTGCGATCGCCGGAACCAACCTGCCCTTTGCGCTCGGCGGCGCGCTCACGCGCCTGGCGTTCGCGTTCGGCATCGTAGAGCCGCGCTTTCAGCACTTTCATGGCGTTGGCGCGGTTCTGGTGTTGGGATTTTTCCTGCGCGACGACGACAATGCCGGTGGGCAAATGGGTGATGCGCACGGCGCTGTCGGTCTTGTTGACGTGCTGGCCGCCGGCGCCGGAGGCGCGCATGGTGTCGATGCGGATATCCTTGTCTTCGACCACGATATCGACATCGCCCTCGGGCTGCGGCAGCACCGCCACGGTCGCCGCCGATGTATGGATGCGGCCTCCCGCTTCGGTTTCCGGCACACGCTGCACGCGGTGGACGCCGCTTTCAAAGCGCAAGCGCCCGAACACGCCCGCGCCGGTGACGCTCGCCACCGCTTCCTTCACCCCGCCGAGACCCGTCTCGGAGACGCTCTCCAGTTCGAAGCGCCAGCGGCGTTGACCGGCATAGCGCTGGTACATGCGCAACAGATCGCCCGCGAACAAAGCTGCTTCCTCACCGCCGGTGCCCGCGCGCACTTCCAGGATGGCTGAGGCGCTCTCGTCCTTGTCCTTGGGCGCGAGCAGCAGCAGGGCGGCTTGTTCCAAGCCGGGCTGGCGCGCGCGCGCGACCTGCAATTCCGAATGCGCCAGCGCCAGCATTTCCGCGTCGCCGGCGCTTTCCTTGACCATGGCTTCGAGATTGGCGGTCTCGTCGCGCGCGGCGTTCAGCGCGTTGACCGCGTCGGCAAGCGGCTTCAGTTCGGCGTGCTCCTGGCTGAGCCGGGTGATCTCGGCGCCATCGCGCGCGGCCGACAGCCGCGCCTCGACGCGTTCAAAGCGCTCAAGCGCCTGGCCCAGGCGCCGCTCCAGTCTGACAAGTTGCGACAAATCACATCACGTTGGTAAATATCTCGGACTGCACGTCCGACACTTGCGGCGCATCGAAGGCGATGATGTTGCCGGGCATGCGCTGGTACGGCACGATCACCTCCACCGCCTTGCCGTTGGCGCCCTCGATGTGGAAGCACAGCGCAGCGGCGTCGTCGCTGCGCGCGCGCCCATCGAACACCAAACCGGCGGCGATCAAGCCATGCTCGTCCTCGTCGGCGCGGAAGCCTACGATCAGGCCGGATATGTGGTCGGCGGGCGCGGATTTCTCGATCGGCAGATCGACATTGGTGTGGATTTGCTCGCCGGTCTTGCGGATGCCCGCGCCGAACGGCGCAAACGAGCCGCCCTCGCCCAACGCCCGGTGGGCGGTGTCGAAGAGATATTGGTAAGTGTCCTGCAGATGCTGCTGCAGCATGGCGCCTCCAGCGCCCCATATGGGCGATCGGGCCGGGCTTGTCGACCGGGGCGGGGGGGCAGCCCGTCATGCTAGCGCCCTATCACTGAAGCATGAGCAGGACGCGGTCCTCCGCGCGGGCGGCGCTCAGGACATCCGGGTCCTTGGCGCCGCGAGCCGTTTCCGCCGCGGTTCGAACATCTGCGCCGGCGGCGCGCAGCGCCCGAACCACGCGAACGTCAAAGCACTCGTCTGCGTAATAGTGTACTTATTCCGCCGCGACTGGAAGCGCATCCCCGACGCGCATCGGCCGCATTTGATCCGCCGCGAAAGCAAGTGCGGCGGCGATGTCGGGCTCGGCGATGGTCGGATAGGCTTCGAGCAGGATTTCGACCGTCATGCCAGCGGCCAGTTGCCGTAAAATCAAATCCACCCCGATGCGCGTGCCGGCAATGCGGGGTTTGCCGACCAGCGTGTCGGCGTCGATGGCGATGCGCGGATGACCGGGAACCTGCGGCATGGGGGCGAGGACAGCGCGGCGCGGGTTGAGCGTCCACTGTTGCCCGAAGCCCCGCTGTGGAGCGGGTCTCGTTTTCGCCGAGATACGACACTGGCGTCGATCGGAGAACCCTATACGTTAGCTGCACGCTCCAGCGTCGTAGATTGGCATCAACGCATCGCGAACTCGGCGAGACCAACCCGGCCCCTCGGCTTCGGCGGGTCCGGCATTGGTCGCAGTAATGATCGTCAGCGGTGTCCCGGCGCGTCGATACAATATGACGTTGGGCCCGTAATCTTCGCTGCCACGTGTCCATAGCCAACGGCCGTCCGCCGAGTCGGACCAGAACCACCCAAAACCCACGCCGTCGCCATCGGATGCGGTGAAGTGTGGGCCGTACAAAAGCGCGACGCTCTCAGGGCGCAGCACGCGTCCCTCATCAAGCGCGCGCGTCCATCGATGTAGATCACGAACAGAAGCGCGCATCCCTGTGCCACCTCGAAAGCCCCAATTTGGCTCCGCTATGGCTCCCGCGGGCATGCTCAGCACCGGAGGGGAGAAACTCCCTCCGACACGAGGCCAAAATCCTGTGCTCCGCATGCCCGCTGGCGAAAACACATTCGCGCTTACGAAATCCTCAAAAGGTTCACTGGAAACGACTTCAACGATCACGGCGAGCAGTGTGTAATTGTCATTGGAATAGTGAAACGCCGCCCCCGGGGGTGAAGCAAGCTGCGTCGCGAGGATCGCGCGTACTGCTTCGGTCCGATCGGCGATACCGTCCGCCGCGTACGCTTGCGTCAGTCCTGACTGATGCGTCAGCAACTGCTGGATTGTGATGGAGGCCTTGTCGGCTGGCGCGTCGGGGAAATAGCGCGACACCGGATCGTTGAGAGTCAGGCGATCGGCTTCCGCAAGCCTCAGCACTGCGGATGCGGTGAACTGCTTGCTGACTGAAGCGAGCCAGTAGCTTGGTTCGCGACCCTGCAGGTCAGACAGACCGTAGTCACCGGCGAACAAAATGTCGTCGCCGCACGCCACGAGCACCGAGCCCGCGAACCCTTGGCTTGCCATTGATTGCACCACTGACGAGCTGCGCCCATGGCGCGGATCGGGATGCGGTGGCATAGAGGCGGACGCTGCGAGAAACATTAGAGCAACAATCACGCGCATGAGCCACCTTGGCGAAGATGCGTGTGCGCCGGAGGTTACGCTGTGGTGAATGGCGCGGACATCGCAGTCGGCATAGCAAAACTCCGGATGTCCGCAATGGGCCAAACTCACCCGCCCCTAATCTCCTCCGCCCGCGCCTCTACCAGCGCAACGATGTGTTCGACCATCGCCTCGTTCTCCAGCTTGTGATCCTGCTTGCCCGCGACATAGACCATGCCCGCGCCCTTGCCTCCGCCGGTGAAGCCGAGATCGGTCATCAGCGCTTCGCCTGGGCCGTTGACGACGCAGCCTATAATCGAAAGCGTGATCGGTTCGGCGATGTGGGCCAGGCGGCGTTCTAGTTCGTCGACGGTGGCGATGACGTTGAAGCCCTGCCGCGCGCAGGAGGGGCAGGCGATGATGGTGACGCCGCGCTGACGCAGCCCCATCGATTTCAGCAGATCGTTGCCGACCTTGATCTCCTCCACCGGATCGGCGGCGAGCGAAACGCGGATCGTGTCGCCGATCCCGGCCCACAGCAGCGAGCCCATGGCGATCGCCGATTTCACCGTGCCGCTGCGCAGCGCGCCGGCTTCGGTGACGCCCAGGTGCAGCGGGGCGTCGGTGGCTTCCGCGAGCTGCTGATAGGCGGCGGCGGTGAGGAACAGGTCGGACGCCTTGACGCTGATCTTGTACTCGCGGAAATCATGCTCTTCGAGCAGCGCGGCGTGATAGAGCGCGCTCTCCACCATCGCTTGCGGGCACGGCTCGCCGTACTTTTCCAGCAGATGGTTTTCCAGCGAGCCGGCGTTGACGCCAATGCGGATCGAGCAGCCATGATCCTTGGCGGCCTGAATCACGTCCCTCACACGCTGCGCGTTGCCGATATTGCCGGGATTGATCCTAAGGCACGCAGCCCCCGCCGCCGCCGCTTCGATGGCGCGGCGGTAATGGAAGTGGATGTCGGCCACTAAAGGAACCTTCGCTTCGCGCGCGATCTTGGCAAAGGCGGCGGTGGAATCCTCGTCCGGGCAGGACACCCGCACGATGTCAGCCCCGGCCTCCTCCAATTGGCGTATTTGGTCGATGGTCGCCGCGGCATCCGCCGTCGGCGTATTGGTCATGGATTGAACCGTGATCGGTGCGTCGCCGCCGACCTCGACGCTGCCGACGTGGATTTTGCGCGAGCGCCTGCGCTCGATCGCCCGCCAAGGGCGGAGATGGTGAAGGTCGGTGGCTTGGCCGTGCATCGCGCGTGCGCCTTTCGCCAGCCGAGATAGCCGCTTAGGCCCCGCGCATACAGGGGCGGGTGGCGCTTTAGCTGCGCGAGGGCTCGGATTCGGCTTGCGCCGAGGGCGCGACCCCGTCGATCAGCCGGCCAAGCACCGGCATGCCGGGGGCGCCAAGCAAGCCGGCGGAAGCGCCGTTGACGTAAAGCTCGAAAGCGCCGCCGTCGCGGGCGTGCAGGGTCCAGCCCGGGCTCGGATCGGGCCGGTACACATCGCCCAGCCGCAGGGTCCGCGACAGGAACACGGTGCCGTCCGGCCCGCGCGCCTCGATCCAGGCATCGGCCAGCGCCCTCACCTCGATCATCCTGGCTTCACCCAGGGCCATATCCTGCGCCGGCGGCGGCAGCGATTCAGCGCGTTCAGCATCCGCGGCGGCGGTTACCGTGCCAGCCGAAGGCTGCAGCGCCCGCCAGCCGGCAAAGCCAAGCGCAAGCACCGCGAGCACCGCAGCGGCCATCCACGGCCGCTCGCGGTTTGGCTTGGAGGCGGGGTTGCGGATCTGCCTTTGCGTATCCTGGCGGGTGAGCGCGGATTCTTCCTGGAACTGATCGACAATGGCCTGCGCGTCGAGCCCGAGTTCGCGCGCATAGGAGCGCAGGAACGCCAGCGCGTAAGCCTTCCCCGGCAGCAGCTTCATGTTCATGTCCTCGAGCGCTTCGAGGAATTCGCGCCGCACCCGGATACGCTCGGCCACCTCATCGAGGCTCCAGCCGCGCTGACGGCGCGCTTCCGCGAGCTTGCGCCCGGCGCGCCAAGCCGCATCCATCATCGGCGCAGCGCGTGAGGCCGCGGGCTTGGCGCCTTCACTTGGTTCAGTCGGGACCGGGTCGCTGGAAGTCGGTTGCAGCATTGGCGGTTCGGCCCCTCCTCAGAGGCCAGAGCATTTACCAGGCAAATTTTGAGCCACGTTTAAGTGTACGCTCGAATCGCGAGATGCTCAACGCGTGGCGTCAAACAATCACAGCGAAATTCGTTGCAGTTCTGCAATTTCAGTGAGCTTTTCGCGCAAGCTCGCCGAATGAGAGCGCAAGGCCGGCGCCAACGCGCGCGCGGCGGCGGCGGCGTCCATCGACAACACCATCCGCTTGATCGGGCCGATGCCGCTCGCCGGCATCGACAAGCGGCGAAATCCGAGCGCCAAGAACGCCAGCGCCTCCAGCGGACGCCCCGCCGCTTCGCCGCAAATTGAGATTTGGAGCCCCGCCGCCTCGGCGTCCTCGCGCACGCGGGCGAGAAACCGCAGCGCTGGCGGGCTCAGGATGTCGTAGCGATCGGCCACGCGCGGGTTACCGCGGTCGGCGGCGAAGAAATACTGCATCAGGTCGTTGGTGCCGATCGACAGAAAGTCGGCGCGGCCCTTCAATTCTGGGATCGACCAGGCCAGCGCCGGCGCTTCCACCATGACGCCCACCTCCACCAGCTCCGGCAGCGGGCCGCCGTGACGGCGGCGCCATGCCAGTTCGTGATCCACCCAGGCGCGGGCGGCGTCGAACTCGCCGGCGGTGGTGACCAGCGGGAACATGACGCGCAGCCGCTTGCCGGCCGCGGCGTTGATCAGCGCCCGCAACTGGCGGCGCAGCAGCGCCGGGCGGTCGAGGCCGATCCGGATCGCCCGCCAGCCCAGCGCCGGGTTCGCCTCCCGCTCGGCCTTACTGTACGGGAGCACCTTGTCGCCGCCGAGATCGAGGGTGCGGAAGGTGACCGGCCGCTCGCCGGCATGCTCGATCACGTCGCGATAGAGCAGCGTCTGGCTGTCGAGCCGGGGCATCGTCTCCGACACCATGAATTGGAATTCGGTGCGGAACAGCCCGATCCCTTCGGCCCCCACCTCATCGAGATGGTGAACATCGAGCGCCAGCCCGGCGTTGAGCAACAGCGTGACGCGTTCGCCGTCCGTGGTGATGGCGGGCGTGTCGCGCAGCCGGGCAAAACCGGCGGCCTCGGCCGAGCGCAATTCCAGCCGCTGCCGGTAGGCGCTTGCCACCGCCGGCTCCGGGCGCAGGCGAACCTCGCCGCGTTCGCCGTCCAGCACCAGCGCATCGCCCGCTTCCACCCGCGACAGCAAGCCGGGCAGCTGGCCAACCAAGGGAATGCCCATAGCGCGGGCGACGATGGCCGCATGCGCGGTGGCCGAGCCCTCCTCTAGCGCCAGCCCCTTCAGCCGCTCCGCGCCATAATCGAGCAGCTCGGCCGGGCCAAGCTCGCGCGCGATCAGGATGGCGCCTTCCGGCAAGGCCGCGGCGCCTAAACCGTCCACGCCCGCCAGCGCGCGCAGCAGCCGGTTGTCGAGGTCCTCCAGATCGTGCAAGCGGTCGCGCAGATAAGGATCGCGCGCGGAATTGAGCTTGGCGCGGTGCTCGCCGCGCACCCGTTCGACGGCAGCGTCGGCGGAGAGGCCGGCGCGGACGCCGTGCTTGAGTTTGCTCTCCCAGCTCGGATCCACGGCCAACATCTGAAAGGTCTCGATCACCTCGCGCGAAGCGCCGGAGAGCCGCCCGGAATCGTTTTCGATCAGCGCCGCCAGCGAGGTGCGGATGCTGGCCAAGGCCGCTTCCAGCCGCGCCTCTTCCCGCACCGGATCGTCGGCGATGACACGGCCAAGCGGTACGTGCGGCTCGTGCAGGACCGCGACGCCGATAGCCAAGCCTTCGGAGAACGAGCGACCCTTCAGCAATTCCGGCTTGCTTGGCCGCGCCTCCACCTCGGCGATTTCCGACAGGCCGCCGAACGCGCCCGAAGCGACCATCTCCGCCATCAGCATGGCGATATGCTGCAGCGCCTCCACCTCTTCGGCGCCATAGAACCGCGCCACGCGGTTCTGCACCACCAGCACGCCGAAGGTGCGCGACGAGCGCAGGATCGGTACGCCCAGGAACGAGGAATAAGCTTCTTCCCCGGTTTCGGGCCGGTAGGAAAAACGCTCGTGGTGGGAGGCGTCCGCCAAGTTTAACGGCGTCGCGGTCTCGGCCACCAGCCCGACCAGGCCCTCGCCCAGTTTGAGACGGGTGCGGTGCACGGCGCGCCGGTCGAGCCCTTCGGTGGCGAATAATTCGTGCACGCCGCCGCGCGCCAGATAGATCGAGCAAACGTCGGCGACCATGGTGGTGGCGATCATGGCGACCAGGCGATCCAAGCGCGCCTGCGCCGAATCGCCCGTCTCCATAATCTCGCGCAATTTGCGCAGCAGGATCCAAGACCCGCCGAGATTGCCCGGACCGACCATGAATTGTTTCCAAGTCCTCCTAAGAGCTTCTAGGCCGCATCCAGCCCATAAGCCGTGTGCAGCGCCCGCACCGCAAGCTCGGTATAAGCCGCATCGATCAGAACCGAGATTTTGATCTCGGAAGTGGCGATGGCTTCGATATTGACGCCTTTTTGTGCAAGCGCTGTGAACATGGTTCGCGCCACCCCGGTCTGGCTGCGCATGCCGATGCCTATGACCGAGACTTTGGCGACATCGCGGCGGACATGGATATCCTCCACGCCAATCTTCTCCTGTCCGGCGCGGATGATCTCGGCGGCGCGGGTGGCGTCGCGATCCGGGCAGGTGAACACCATGTTCTGGCGTCCGCTCTGGCGCGCCTCGGTCTGCACGATCATATCGACATTGATATTGGCGTCGGCCAAGCGAGAGAATATCTCGGCGGCGACGCCGGGGTGATCTTCCACCCCCAACAACGTCACCTTAGCCTCGTCGCGCGAATAGGCGACGCCGGAAACAACCTGCTTTTCCACGATCTCATCCTCGGGACAAACCAACGTGCCGGGATTGGGCGCGCCCGGCTCCACGAAACTCGAAAGCACCCGCACCGGCACACGCTGCGCGAACGCCAATTCCACCGAACGCGTCTGCAGCACCTTAGCCCCAAGCGAGGCCATTTCGAGCATTTCCTCGTAGGAAATCTTATCCATCCGCTGCGCCTTGGAAACGATGCGCGGATCGGTGGTGTAGACGCCATCGACATCGGTGTAGATGTCGCAGCGCTCGGCCTTGAGCGCGGCGGCCAGCGCCACCGCCGAGGTGTCCGAGCCGCCGCGGCCAAGCGTGGTGATGCGCTCGTCCTCGCTGACGCCCTGAAACCCTGGCACGACCGCAACGATCCCGGCGTCCATCGAGGCGCCGATCTCGAGTTCGGGGATGGCGGCGACGCGCGCCTGGGCGTGCGCCGCGTCGGTGCGCACCGGTATTTGCCAATTCTGCCACGAGCGCGCTGGCACGCCGATGCGCCGTAGCGCCAGCGCCAACAGCCCGGTGGTCACCTGTTCGCCGGCGGCCACCACCACATCATACTCGTCGTCAAAGCCCGCCCCGCTCAGCACCGGGCCGGCGCCGCCTTCGCCGGCCGCCCCGCGCGCCAGCGCCACCAGCCGGTCGGTCTCTCCCGACATGGCCGAAACCACGACGGCCAGCCCGCGCCCCGGCTTGCGCTCGGCGGCGACAATACGCGCGACGCGGGCGATGCGCTCCACGTCGCCCACCGACGTGCCGCCGAATTTCATGACCAGCCGCGACATTTCGGGCGCGCCATAGCATGGGCCCCAGCATGGCGATACTGCTTGACCCACGCCGTTTCTAAACCGATCTGAAAGCCATGGTTGCCGCCTCCATAGATGCCGCGGAAATCGCCAAGTTCAGCGCCTTGGCGGCCGAATGGTGGAACCCAAAGGGACCGTTCGGAGCGCTGCACAGGCTCAACCCGGTTCGGCTGGGGTTTATCCGCGACCTGTCGCGCCAGCATTTCTCCACCGCCGCCGCCAAGCCGCTCGCGGGCGTGACGGTGCTCGACCTCGGCTGCGGCGGCGGACTGGTTTCGGTTCCGCTGACGCGCATGGGCGCGAGCCTTACCGCGATCGATGCGTCACCGGAGGCCATCGGCGCCGCCCGCGCTTACGCGGCGCAGGCGGGGCTTGAGATCGATTACCGTTACACCAATGCGGAAGCGCTAGCCGAGAGCGGCGTGCGCTTCGACCTGGTTTCCGCGCTTGAGATTGTTGAGCACGTCGCCGATGTGCGCGCGTTTCTTACCGCGGCGGCGGCGCTGGTAAGGCCCGGCGGGCTGCTCGTGCTCTCCACCATCAACCGCACGCCGAAAGCGCGCGCGCTCGCCATCATCGGGGCCGAGCGCATTCTGCAATGGGCCCCCGAGGGGGCCCATGAATACGACAAGCTGGTCAAGCCCGAAGAAATCCGCGCCGGCGCGCCGGAGATCGTATGGGATGAGCCGGTGGGGATCAGCTACAATCCGCTCGGCAAGGGCTGGGCGCTCTCGCGCGATAGCGATGTGAATTATCTCATCGCCGGACGGAAACCAGCCGCGACTCGATCACCCGCGTGACCCGGAGTTCGCGCGCGTAGGCGCCGAGGTGGCCGTAACTACCCGGCGCGCTCAACTCGCCCTCCACCACGATATGCGCTTCGCCCCACGGCGAGCCTGCCTGCGTGAGCGGCGCGGTGAGTTGCGGCCAGACCTCGCCATCGCCGGCGAGCCAATACGGCCCCTCGCCCGCGTCGGTGCGGAAGGCGCTGGTCTCGAAATGAAATTCCCAACTGCCGGAAAAGCGCGGCGGCCCCACGGGCGCGCTGGCGCAGGCGGCGAGGGCGAACACCCCGGCGAGGAAAGCGCGTCTCATGGCGCTTGCCTGGCCCCCCCTCGCGGCAAATCCGTGGCGGACGGACCGGGGTCGGGCGGAGGCCTTGACCCGCGCGCGCTTCCAGCCGACCAGAAGCAATGGCAAAATCCGAACAAAAATGCATTTTCGTCACCGGCGCGGGCTCTGGCATCGGGCGCGCGACGGCGCAATTGTTTGCCGAGCGCGGCTGGTTTGTCGGCTTGTTCGACGTCAGCCAGGCGGGGCTAGAGGAAACCGCCGCCGGCCTGCCCCAGGGCCAGCGCCTCTCCATGACGTTCGACGTGCGCGACCGCGCGGGCTGGGCGCGCGCGGTGGAGGCGTTCGGCCAAGCCACCGGGCGGCGCTGCCATGTGTTGTTCAACAATGCCGGCATCGCCCGCGGCGGCAATTTTGACGAAGTCGCGCAGGACGATTCGGATCTGGTCATCGACGTCAATCTCAAGGGCGTGGTCAACGGCATCTATGCGTGTCTGCCGCTGCTGCGCGAAACGCCGGGCGCGCGCATCGTCAACACCGCCTCGGTCGCGGGCGTTATCGGCGCGCCGCGCATGGCGATCTACTGCGCCACCAAGTTCGCGGTGCGCGGCCTTACCGAGTCACTTGACATCGAGTTCGAGCGCTACGGCGTGCGCGTCACCAGCTTGATGCCGTGGTTTGTCGATACCGCCATCCTAGACGGCCGCACCAACCAGGAATCCAATCGCAATTTTCGCGATCAGCTGGCGGAAAACAAAACCCCGATCTACCCGGTGCGGATGGCCGCCGAGCGCGCCTGGGACGCCGCCCACGGCAAGCAAGTCCACTACATGGTCGGCAAGGAGGCCGAACGCGCGCGCTTCGCCGCGCGTTTCTTCCCCAACGCGCTACGCCAGCGCATCCGGCGAACGACTAGCGAAGCTTGAGCAGTCGGAGCGCTTCAGCCTCACTTCCTACACTCCCCGCCCGCGACCCTCCCTACCACGATCGCGACACACAGGGGTCCATGGGTGGTGGCAGACGCCGAACGATCCGAGCGTTCACGATCAATGGGCCCCGGGTTCGCGCTGCGCGCGCCCCGGGGAGCGTGTGCTTGGTCGGTCGATTAAGTGGCGACTTCGTCCTCGGCCAGCGGCTCGGCTTCCGGCTTCGGGGCGGCCTCGGCTGGGGTGGGCTCGGGCGACGCGATTTCCGGCCCGGACGCCGCCGGATTCGCTTCAAGCTCCGGGATCAGGTCTTCCGGTTCAGCTGTCAGCCGCGCCCCCGCCGACCCACGCCGGCGCGCCAGCGCTTCGCGGTAAACCGCCCGCTCGGAACCGTTGGGGAAGCGGTAGAAGATGTGGGTGCCGATCGTGGTGGTTTCGACCAGCCCCGCGGACCAAACCGGGTTCACCGCCTCAGTGTGATAATGGGTGGCCCGCTGAGTGACCGGACGGGTGTAGCCCATCATCACCGCCGTCGCCACGCGCTGCGCCTGCTCCCAACCGCGCCCACGCGGACGCTGGCCGAGCGAGCCATCGCAGGTGAAGGTGAATTGGCAGCCGGTCGAGCGCTCGGAACCCTGATAGACCACGTTGCAGACCGTGTTCGGGTAATGCGGCGACCGCACCCGGTTCATGACCACTTCGGCCACCGCCACCTGGCCGCGCTGGGTTTCCCCCCGCGCCTCGTAATAGATTGTCTGGGCGAGGCAATTGCGCTCGCTCTGATTGATCGCCGGCGCCTGCCGACGCGGGGCCTGCGCCAACTCGGTGGGGCCGCGCAGCACCGCCTGGACCATCATTGCCCGGGCGTCAGCGCTCTCAAACAAGCTCGCCCCGCCGCGAGCCTTCAGCCCGTCCGGGGTGCGGAAAGCCGTCAACTCGACGCGGGCGCTAGGCTCGGCGTCCAATTGCTGTTCCAGTTCGGCGCGGAAAGCCTGCGACGTCGCCGCCCATTCCGCGCCGTCGCGCTGCTCGGCGGCGCGATGGGCGATCACCGGCATCGCCACGGCGGCCGCGGCGATGCACATGATCGTCGCTGCGCCCTGGCGCACCGCCAATGGATTTCGTTCGATCTCTACCATCATCTGGGTCCGTATCGTTCCCGCAAGGATAGTCAGCCGACGCCAGATCAAACCCAAAGTCATTAAGTCCTGCTTAATTTGCGTCCAGTTTTGGGACAAAAGTCTCCCAGCTGAACGACAGTCGCCACAATTGTTCCGTCCTGCGAATAATCTGCCGGACAACCGCCCGGGCATATAGTCATGACGCCGCAGGCGCGATTGACTTTTTGTTCATACTTTCGCGCACCCGGAGACTTTGCCTCATCTTTACGGTACTTGGCGGACGGCGGGCTGGCGCCCAGAATTCCGCTGCGGCCCTTACGCGGCAAGGCCTTGCGAGGATCGTGCCGGCTCGCCGCCGAGGCGAGCGTGGCCGCGAAGCCACGCCCGGCGCCAGTTGAGAGTTTACCTAGCGTTAACTCTGTTTTTTCGGTCCCATTAGCGCCGCCTGGGCAGCGGCCAGCCGGGCGATGGGTACCCGGAACGGCGAGCAGGAGACGTAATCGAGGCCGGCGAGCTCGAAAAAAAAGATCGATTCCGGGTCGCCCCCGTGCTCGCCGCAGACCCCCAATTTGAGGTCCGCGCGAACCTGGCGGCCGCGCGCGCAGGCAAGGCTCACCAATTCCCCCACCCCATCGGCGTCAATGGAGACGAACGGATCACGGTTAAGCACGCCGCGCTCGACATAGGTTCCGAGGAACTTGCCGGCATCGTCGCGAGACAGGCCCATGGTGGTCTGGGTGAGGTCATTGGTGCCGAAGGAGAAGAATTCGGCGCTTTCGGCGATCCCACCGGCCATCAGCGCCGCGCGCGGCAATTCGATCATGGTCCCGATCAGATAAGCGAGCTTGCGTCCGCGTTTGGCGAACACCTCGGCGGCGACCGCATCGACGCGCGCTTTCAAAAGCTCGAATTCCTTCCCCGCCAGCACAAACGGGATCATGATTTCCGGGATCGGCGCGTCGCCCAGTTCGGCCACATCGCAGGCGGCCTCGAACACCGCGCGCGCCTGCATGTCGTAAATCTCAGGATAAACGATCGCCAGCCGGCAGCCGCGAAAGCCGAGCATCGGATTGCTCTCGGCCAATTCCTTGGCGCGAGCCAATAGCGCTTTCGCGTCAAGCCCGGTGGCGGCGGCGACATCGGCGCATTCTTCTTCGCTGTGCGGCAAAAATTCATGCAACGGCGGATCGAGGAAACGGATGGTCACCGGGCGTGCGCCCATGGCCTGGAAGATGCCGACAAAATCGGCGCGCTGATGGGGAAAGAGTTTATCCAGCGCAGCGATGCGCGCGTCCTGCTTGTCGGCCAGGATCATCTCGCGCACCGCGGCGATGCGCTCGGCGTCGAAGAACATGTGTTCGGTGCGGCACAGGCCGATGCCTTCGGCCCCAAACTTCACGGCGGTGGCAGCGTCCTGGGGCGTCTCGGCGTTGGCCCGCACGCGCATGCGCCGCGCGCCGTCGGCCCATTGCATCAGGATTCCGAAATCGCCGGTGAGCTCTGGCTCGACCATTTCCGCCGCGCCCGCCAACACGTCGCCGCACGAGCCATCGACGGTGATGGTGTCGCCTTGCTTGATCACGCGCCCGAGCGCGCGGAACTCGCCCGCCTTCATGTCGATGCGGATGTCGCCCGCGCCCGACACGCACGGCCGGCCCATGCCGCGCGCCACCACGGCGGCGTGGCTGGTCATTCCGCCGCGCGCGGTGACGATGGCGCGCGCCGCGTGCATGCCGTGGATGTCCTCGGGGCTGGTTTCCTCGCGCACCAGGATGACGCTGACGCCATCGGCGGCCAAGCGCTCGGCCGCCTCGCTGTCAAACACCACCACGCCAACCGCCGCGCCCGGGGAAGCGGGCAGGCCCTTGCAGATGATGTCGCGCTTGTAGCCCGCGGCAATGGTGGGATGCAGCAATTGATCGAGCGCCGCCGCATCGACGCGCAGCACCGCTTCGTTCTGGGTGATCAGCTTTTCGTTTGCCATATCGACGGCGATCTTCAGCGCCGCCTTGGCGGTGCGTTTGCCGCCGCGGGTTTGCAGCATGTAGAGCTTGCCGCGCTCGATGGTGAATTCGAGGTCCTGCATGTCGCGGTAGTGCGCCTCGAGCGTGCGATAATGCGCCACCAATTCCGCGAACGCCTGCGGCAGCGCTTCCTCGAGCGACAGCCCCTGCTCCTTCATTTCCAGCCGCGCCGCCTTGGTGAGAGCGCGCGGCGTGCGGATGCCGGCGACCACGTCCTCGCCCTGGGCGTTGATCAGGAACTCGCCGTAGAATTTTTTCTCCCCGGTGGAGGGATCGCGGGTGAACGCGACCCCGGTCGCCGAGGTGTCGCCCATATTGCCGAACACCATCGCCTGCACGTTGACGGCGGTTCCCCAGTCTTCGGAGATGTTGTTGAGCTTGCGATAAGTGATGGCGCGCGCATTCATCCAGCTGGCGAACACCGCGCCGATCGCGCCCCACAATTGCTGTTTGGGATCGCTCGGGAACGGGCGGCCCAATCTGCGCTCCACCACTTGCTGGAACTGGCGCACGATCTCGCGCCAGTCCGCGGCCACCATTTCGGTGTCCGAGCGATAGCCCTGCAGATCCTTGTGCGCGCCAAGGATTTCCTCGAACGCGCCGCGATCGAGTTCCAGCACCACGTCGGCATACATCTGGATGAAGCGGCGGTAGCAATCATAGGCAAAGCGCCGGTCGCCGGAAAGTTCCGCCAGCCCCTCGACGGTTTCATCGTTGAGGCCAAGGTTGAGCACGGTGTCCATCATCCCCGGCATCGAAGCGCGTGAACCCGAACGCACCGAGACCAGCAACGGATTGGCCGCGTCGCCGAATGTCTTGCCGGATTTCTGTTCAAGCGCCGCCAGCACCGCATCGACTTGAGACGCGAGGTCAGCTGGATATTGGCGCTCGTTCTTGTAATACTCGGCGCACACCTCCGTAGTCAGCGTAAAACCCGGCGGCACCGGCAAGCCAAGCTTGGCCATCTCGGCCAAGTTCGCGCCCTTGCCGCCAAGCAACGCCTTCATCGACGCATCGCCCGCGCTTTCGCCCACGCCGAAGGAATAGACGTATTGGGTCATGCGCAATCCTCTCTGGGCGCGCGCGCCTCCCCCCAGCGGGGGGAGGGTAGGGAGGGGGGGCGTGCAGGAAGTAGCGCGACGGCGCCGTCAGCGCCATTTCCTGCACGCCCCCTCCCCCTACCCCCGCCCCCAGGGGCGGGGGAGGTTTGAATCGGAAGCGTCGCGCGCGACCGCACCAATCTCATCCCTCGATCTTCGAAAAATCCGCCACCGCGGACAAAGCTTCGCGTAACCGCGACAGCAGCAAAAGTCTATTGCGGCGCAAGCCCGCGTCGGGATCGTTGACCAGCACGGCTTCGAAAAACGCATCCACCGGCGCGCGCAAGCCCGCGAGCGCGCCCATGGCGGCGGCGAAGTCTTCGCTCTCCACGCCAGCGCGCGCCGCTGGGAGCGTCACTTCCAGCGCCGCATGCAACGCCTGCTCCGCCGGCTCGGCAAGCTTGGACGCCTCCACCGCGCCCTTTGCCTCCTCCGCCGACCACTTCCCCTTCTTCTCCTCCGCCGCAAGAATATTCGCCGCGCGCTTGTAGCCCGCCAGCAGGTTCGCCCCGGCTTCGGTTTTCAGGAACGCCTCCAGCGCTTCGACACGCGCGACGATGCGGACGAGGTCGTCGTCACCGAGCGCAAACACCGCATCGACCAGATCGTGGCGCCTGCCCTGCTCGCGGAGTTGTACTTTGAGCCGATCGGCGAGGAAGGAAAGGAGACTTCCGATGATTGCGTTCGGTATCGCATTCATCTGTGAAATATCGACTTTGAAGCGCCATGAATCCGCCAAGCCAGAGGGCGCACGCCGATATATTTCGGACAGCCAGTATCTAAGGCTCGTGCTGATAGCACCACTTAGTATCAACCGCACCACGCCGAGCGCTGCCCGCCGCAAAGCATAAGGGTCGGACGAGCCGGTGGGTCGATCATCAATAATCCAGAAATGCATGAGCGTGTCCAGCTTATCCGCCAGCGCCAGCGTCACCGCGACGGGATCGGTGGGCACGCGGTCGTTCGGGCCGAGGGGGCGGTGGTGATCTTCGATGGCGGCGGCGACGCTATCGTGTTCGCTCGTCGCGCTCGCGCCCTTCGCCGTCACAACCCCGGTCGGGCGGATGAGCAACGCAAGCTGACGCCCAATCTGCCCCTGCAGTTCCGGAAACTCGCCGACGGTTTCGGTGACTAAATCCATTTTGCAAAGGTCAGCGGCGCGCGACACAAGCGCCGCATCAGCGCCGGTCACCGCGCACAGCTCCACCGCCAGCGCCTTTACCCGCTCCACCTTATCCCACACGCTGCCGAGCTTCTGGTGGAACACGATTTTCTGAAGCTTGGCGCGGCGCTCTTCAGTAAACAGCGGCGTTTTGCGGTCCTGCTCCCAGAAGAAGCGAGCATCATTGAGCCGCGCCGACAGCACGCGCGCATTGCCCGCCGCGATCGCCGCGCCGCCGTCCTTGGCTTCGATGTTCGCCACCACGACAAAGTGCGGCGCGAGAGCGCCCGTTTTCGAGGTCCGCACGGCGAAATATTTCTGGTGGGTGCGCATGGAGAGGCGGATCACTTCGCCAGGCAAATCGAGAAACGCGGCATCCATATCGCCAAACAACACCACTGGCCATTCGACCAAGCCAGCGACTTCTTCCAGCAGGCCGACATCTTCCACCAGTTCCAAGTTCTTGTCCGCGCAGAGCCGCCGCGCCTGCTCCACGATCAGCGCCTTACGCTCCTCGCGGTCGATCAGCACGTTCGCCGCGCGCAAGCTTGCGGCGTAGTCGGCGAAATCCTTCGGCGCGATCGCCTCCGGTGCATGGAAGCGATGGCCCCATGTTGTCGGCTCAGAGCCCACGCCTTCAACATCAATGCGCACCGGCGCGCCGCCGAACAGGCATAGGATGTTGTGCAGCGGGCGCACCCAGTGCAGCTCACTCCTCCCCGAGCGCATCGATTTCGGCCAAGGGAAACCGCGCACGATATCGGGAATAATCTCTCGCAAAATCGCCGCCGTCTCGCGCCCCGTGCGTTCGATGCGGGCTACATAGAAATCGCCCTTTTTGTCGGCGACGATCTGCGCTTGCTCGATCAAACGCAGTCCCGCGCTTTTCAAAAACCCTTGCACCGCCGCATCCGGCGCGCCAACGCGCGGGCCTTTCTTCTCCTCGTTCACATCGGCGGCTTTGGCCGCCAAATTCTCGATCACCACGCCGATACGGCGCGGGGAGGAAAACGTCTTAATCTCCTTTGCCTCCAGCCCCGCGCCCTTCAGGTTCTCCCCAAGCGCACGCGCCAAATCCTCCTCCGCACGCTTTTGCATGCGCGCCGGGATTTCCTCGGAGAAGAGTTCGAGTAGGAATTGGGGCATTAGTCGATCTTAAGCCCCCTCCCCCTTGCGGGGAGGGGGTTGGGGGTGAGGGGCGCTAAGGAGCGCACGTACTTGGGAAACCACCCAGGCCGGGCGATCCCAAACATCGTTGTTGGCGAAACGCAGCACACGAAAGCCATGCGTCACCGCGTAGATTTCCTTTGCTCTGTCGTTCGCTTGCACGTCAGGCAGCCTATGGATTGAGCCGTCTATCTCTATGAGCAAGCGCGCGGAGTAATCGCCAAAATCGAACACGTACTGATCGACGGCCGGTTGCTTGCGAAAGTGCGTGCCATCGATCGCGCGCAGCAACTTCCACAGCCTTTTTTCAGACGGCGTCATTTCCTTGCGTTGGCGCTTGGCGCGCTCGTTCGTTCGGGCGAACTCACGCTGGCGTGTTTGTCCAAAGTCGGGGCCCCAATCGCGACGCGATTCCTCCCCCCTTGCGGGGGAGGTGGCGAGCGCATGCGAGCCGGAGGGGGGGCGGGCAGAAAATGACGCAGTGGCGCTGTTCGCGTTGCCTTCTGCACGCCCCCCACCCCCTGCCCCCGCCCCGCCAGGGGGCGGGGGTTCTTGAGTTCTATCCGGCGCGCTCATTGCGTTTTTTCCCAGGCGCTCGCACATCCCTTGGCCAATTCGCGCACGCGGGCGATGAAGCTTTGGCGTTCGGTGGGGCTGACCACGCCGCGGGCGTCGAGCAGATTGAACAAGTGCGAGGCTTTCAGCGTGTAGTCGAACGCCGGCAGCACGCAGTTTTCCTTGAGCAAGCGCGTAGCTTGCGCCTCAGCATCGCCAAACCAGCGCAGCACCATGTCAGGGTCGCTGAGTTCGAAATTGAAGCGCGATTGCTGCTTCTCGTTTTCCAAGAACACATCGCCGTAACTCAGCGGCGTTGCCGAATCCGGATCGTTGAACGGCAGGTCGTAGACCCGGTCAACGCCGAACACGTACATCGCCAGCCGCTCCAGCCCGTAGGTGAGTTCGCCCGACACCGGGCGCACATCGAGGCCGCCTACTTGCTGAAAGTAAGTGTACTGGCTCACCTCCATGCCATCGCACCACACTTCCCACCCGAGCCCCCAAGCGCCAACGGTCGGATTTTCCCAATCATCCTCGACGAAGCGAATATCGTGCAGCAACGGATCGATGCCGATGGCGGCGAGCGAGTTCAGATAAAGCTGCTGCAGATCGGGCGGGTTTGGCTTCAGGATCACCTGGAATTGGTAATAGTGCTGCAGGCGGTTTGGATTTTCCCCATAGCGCCCATCCTTAGGCCGGCGCGAAGGCTGCACGTAAGCCGCGCGCCAAGGCTTGGGCCCGAGCGAGCGCAGCGTCGTCGCGGGGTGCAGGGTGCCCGCGCCGACTTGCTCGTCATACGGCTGCAAAATCGCGCACCCCTGCCCCGCCCAGTAAGACTGGAGCGTCAGGATCACGTCCTGGAATGAGCGGGGGGCTTGGTGCGACGGCATGCTGCACCCGCGTAAAGGGCGCCGCAGCAGGGATCAAGTTGCGCCATTGGCCGGGCGGCGGAATCCCCCTATCGCGACCCCATGTCCATTTGCGGGATCGACGAGGCGGGGCGCGGGCCCTGGGCGGGGCCGGTGGTGGCCGCGGCTGTGATCCTGCCGGGCAAGGGCCGGCCCAAGGGTTTGGCGGATTCCAAGCAGCTGAGCGCCGAGGCGCGCGAGGAATTGGCGCTGGCTGTCCGGGCGTGCGCCAGCGTCGGTGTCGGCATGGCGAGCCCGGCGGAAATCGACCAAATCAACATCCTGCAGGCGACCTATCTGGCCATGCGTCGCGCGCTCGCTGCCCTGCCCCAACGCCCCGCGGCATTGCTGATCGATGGCAATTCCGCACCGGATTTTGGCTTCCCGACAGAGACCATTATCGACGGAGACGCACACGTTGCCTGCATTTCCGCCGCCTCGATCATCGCCAAGGTCGAGCGCGACCGGATCATGGCTGAACTCTGCGCGCGTCATCCAGGCTATGCCTTCGCCAAGCACAAGGGCTACGGCACGCCCGAGCATCAGGAAGCGTTGGCCCGGCTGGGGCCCTCGCCGATCCACCGTTTGAGTTTCAAGCCGGTGCGGCTGGCGGTGGAGCACCGCATGCTGCGCGCGGCGAGTTAAACTCGCCTTGGGACCGCCCGCGTCCACCCCCCGCATATTTGTTTAAAACCAACATAAAAAAAACCGCTCGGAAACCGCCGGCACCACCCCGATAAAAAAGATTAACCACCAATTCAAAATTGAATGTCCGTCCGGGTCAAGACACAAACCCCA
>JANNQT010000007.1:0-35094 GCA_031400895.1 Alphaproteobacteria bacterium
CGGGCCGGCCAGCGCGGGCGCGCCGCCCGCGCCTTGGCCGCCGCGCAGGAGGCCGCCGATCAGCGGCCGCAGCACGAAGAACACGAACGCCAGCGAGGCTACCAGCATCGCCACAATCTCGATGATGCGCATCACATCAAGATCGCCCATGAAATCCATCATGCCCGGCGCTGCCGCCGCTTCCGGCGTCGCCGCCCGCGCGAATTGGGTGTTCACCACTTCGACCACGTCGCCGCGTTCCTGGTTGAAGCCGACCGCCGAGCGCACCAGCTGGGTCAGCCGCTGCATCTCTTCAGCCGCGCGCGGCTGGTATTGCGGCGCGGCGTTTTCGCCTTCGCCCGGCGCGGTCACGCCATCGACGGCGACCGCGACCGAAAGCCGACGCACCCGCCCGCCCTCGCTGACCTCGGTGCGCAGCGTGTTGGAGATTTCGTAATTCACGGTCTCCTGGCTGGTGGTGTCGGAATCCTGGGCGCCGGCGGCTTGCGGAGTCGTGCCGGTGTCGGGGACATTGGCGGCGGCACTGACGCCTTGCGCCCGCTGGCTGCTGGCGGAAGCGCCTTCCGAGCTTTGCGTCGAACGCACCACGCGTCCTTCGGGGTCGAAGCGCTGGGTGCGCTCTTCGACGCGGTTGAAATCCATCTCGGCGGTGACCTGAACTCGGGCCTTGCCCGGGCCGACCACGCCTTCGACGATATCGCTGACGGTGCGGCGGATGCGCTCTTCCACCGCCACTTGGCGCGCGTCGATGCCCTCGGCGGCGGCGCCTTCCTCGGTCGAGGCGGCAGCCAGCAGCCGGCCGGTGTCGTCCAAGATGGTGACGCGATTGGTCGCGAGCCCCGGCGTGGCGCTGGCCACCAGATTGCGGATAGCGCGCACTTCGCCGGCGCTCAATTCGTCGCGGCGCAATTGCAGCACGATGGAGGCGGAAGGCTGCTCGGCGTCGCGCGCGAACAATTGCCGCTCCGGCAACACCAGGTGCACGCGGGCGCTAGCGATGCCGTCGAGCGAGGCGATGGTGCGCGCCAGCTCGCCTTCGAGCGCGCGCAGGCGGTTAATGTTCTGTTGAAACTGGGTCTGCCCGAGCGCGTCGGGCTGGTCGAAGATCTCGTAACCAATCGAGCCGCGCGAGGGCAGCCCCTCGGCCGAGAGCATCATCCGCGCCTCCGGCACCCGCGAGCGGGCCACGAAAACCGACGAGCCGTCGCCGCGTACCTCGTAGGGGATGTCGGCTTGCTCTAGGCGCTGGGTGATCTCGGAGGCTTCGCGCACATCGATGCCGGAGAACAATAGCGATTTAGGCTCGCCGCCCATGCGCAGGAACATCGAGAAAGCGATAGCGGCAACCACCGCGGTGATGCCGAGCGCCGCGTAAAGCCGCGTGGGTCCCGCCTTGATGATGAAATCGAACAAGCTACGCCCACCTCTCGCAATGCCGGGCGAGCGCCTAGAATCACTAGGCAAAACTCACCGGTCGGCAGAATTTGCCCGGTGGGTCGTAAAACACTGGTTAAGCATGCTCATGCCGAAGGCGCGAAGCGCTGACGCTTGCCAACCCTTGCTTCCGTCATTCCGGGGCTCGGCGATAGCCCGGAGCCCGCGGCCCGAAGCCGCTTCGGCGCGGCGAAGGCTCGCAACCCATGACACCGCTTGGATTCTGGGCTCGCCCTCTGAGCGCCCCGGAATGATGGAGCAAGGGCAAAGGTTAATGTTGGGGGCCGCTGGTATTAATGTGTGCGTCAAGTGGTTGGTGGATCGGAAAGGGAGCGCCAATGCACAAAGCCCCCGGCTTGACGCCGGGGGCTCTGGCTTGGGGGAGGGGACGCGCCCGTGAAGGCGCGTAAAATCAAAGACTGGCGGCGCGGTAGTGCTGGATGCGCGTGGTGCGCAGGCCCGGCATGCCGTGCTTTTCGATCGCCTTGCGCCAGGCTTCGAACTCTTCTTCAGAGAGCGAATAGCGCGCGCAGGCGTCCTCGGCGGTCAGCAGACCGCCGCGCACGGCGGCGACCACTTCCGCCTTGCGGCGGATCACCCAACGGGTCGTGCCCGGCGCCGGCAGGTCGTCCAAGGTGAGGGGATTCCCGTCCGGACCCATCACCACCCCATCATATTGGCGTTGCTTCTGCATAGCGCCTGTCTCCTCGTTCTTGGCCTCTCTTATAATTCAGACGGCTAAAGAAACGACTAAGATGGCGCACAGATTCGCAGACGGCTCTTGTCCCGAATTAGAACACGAATCGTCTTACTTGTTTCTTACCCGCTTAGCGGCGCTAGCGTTTGAGCGACAGCAATTCCTCCAGCATCTGGTCGGCGGTGGTGATAATCCGCGAGGCGGCCGAGTAGGCGCGCTGGGTCGTGATCAAATTGGTGAACTCGGTGGCGAGGTCGACGTTGGAGGCCTCCAGCGCCCCCGAGACAATCCGCCCGGCCCCGCCCGAGTTCGCCGAGTTGATGTTGTAGAGGCCGGATTCCAGCGTGGTGGTGAAAGCCCCGCCTTGGGATGCATTGAGGCCGTTGGGGTTAAGAAACGTCGCCAGCGGAATCTGATAGAGCGCGCGCGCGCGGCCGTTGGAGAATTGCGCGGTGAGGAAACCGTCGCCCTCGAGCACCAGGCCGACCAGGTCGCCCGGGGGCACGCCGTCGGCGGTGACGCTGGTGACGCCGAAATTGTTGGCGAATTGCGTCATGCCGGCGGTCAAATCGATGTCCAGGGGTTGTGCGGCCGCCCCGGTGGTGGCCGCCCAGGGGATGGTGACGGCGCCAGCGATGCCGCCGGTGACCGATAGCACCGTGCCGTCGGTGGCGAAGGCGATCGTGCCGGTGGCGATCAGCCCGCCGGTGCCGGCGCCGCCGGTGATGCTGGTGTTGGGACGGGAATAGGATTCCACCGCCCAAGTGTTGGGCCCAGTCTTCAGATAGCCGAAGGCGATCGAACGCGGCGCGCCGAGGCTGTCATAGACTTCAAGCGTGCTTTCGAAGTGCGGCGTGATCACGCCGGTGGCGAGGTCGCCCGGATCGTACACCCCCTGCGCGCCAGCATAAACGGCCTGGCTGGACTGGAGATTGGCGTTGATCGTGACGTTCGCGGTCGGCTCGGCCAGACCACCGACGCCGGCGATGTTCACCGGCTCGATCGCCGACAGGCTGGTCGGGCTGGAGGTGACGCTGCCATTGCTCTGCACCGGCCAGCCCTGCAGGAACAGGCCTTGCGCATTGACCATGAAGCCGTTGGCGTCGACGGTGAACGACCCTGCGCGCGTGAACAGCACGGAGCCGCCGTTAGAGAGTTGCTGCTCGTTGCTGGAGACGATGAAGAAGCCTTCGCCGGACACCGCGAGGTCGGTGCTGGAGCGCGACTGCTCAAGCGAGCCTTGCAGCGAAATCTGCTGGCGCGTCAGCGGCAGCACGCCGCCGGCATTGTAGGTGGTGTTCGAGTTCTGCGCGTTGACCAGCGCCGAGAAATCGACGCCGCTGCGCTTGTAGCCAACGGTGTTGACGTTGGCGATGTTGTCAGAGATGACCGCAAGGGCGCTGGAATTGGCGCTGAGGCCGGAAACGCCCGCGCGCAAGGCTGTGTAGATAGACATGAAAACTCACTCCATGGCCGCGGGCGCGGCGCGTTTGCTGCACGGAGCGCTTCTGCGCATGATCGGCGCCGGCATTCGGCCGGCGCGATTTTCGATCTAGTCGTCGAGCACGGCGCGAACCAAACTCAGTTCGCGGGTGCCCGACGGGGTGATGATAAGCGGCGTGGTTCCGGAGAAATCGACGCCGCGGATCGGCTCGCGCACGCTCATCGTCGCTTTCACCGCCTTGCCCTCGGCGTTGTTGGCGGTGACCACTAGGCGATAGATTCCGTCCTGGGCGACAGCGCCGTTAGCATCGCGTCCATCCCAACTGAACATGTGACTGCCGGCGGCCGCTTGACCCGTGGTTTCGAGAATTTTGCGGCCGCGCGCGTCGGTTAGGGTAAGCGTGACCGCCTCGGCCCCCGCCGGCAACGTGTAGCCCCATTGCGCCTGCCCGTTGGCGAGCGTGGTGGTGTCGCTTTCGATCATCGCGTCGCGGCCGAGATAGGAAAGCGCCGCGCCGGCGGAGGCGGCCCGGTATTGGCCCGCCAGGCCTTCCAATTGCTCGTTGGTGCGGATCTGTTGTTCGACTTGGCTGAACTGCACCAATTGCTGGGTGAATTGCGTCGAATCCATCGGCGCCAGCGGGTCCTGGTTTTGCAATTGCGCGGTCAGCAGGATGAGGAAGCTGTCGTAGTTTTCGGAGAGCCGCGCGCGGTCGCCCCCGGCTTGGATGGCGGGGCCGGCATCGGTGGCGATGGGGGCGATCGACATGGGCGGGCTCCTACAACATCAGATCGACGCGAACGCCGCGCCAGCTCTCAAAGCCGACGGGGCGCGCGCGCGCGGTTGGAATGGGTGTCTCGTCTTCTGGCGCGGATGCCGCCCGGTCCTCGCCGCGGCCCGCCTCGAAACTTTCGCGCGCGCCTTCGCCGCCTTGGCGCAAGTCGAACGAGAGCCCGTTCTCGGCTAGTTCGAGCCCCGCCGATTGCAGGCTCTGCTGCAGCTCGCGGGCGTGGCGGGCGAGTTCGACTAAGGCTTGCGGGCTCTCGGCGGTGAGCGTCGCGGTGACGCGGTGATCACGCGACACTTCGATCCGCACCTCGACGCGCCCCAATTCGGGCGGATCGAGCCGGAGATCGAATTGCGTGCTTTGACCGTTGAAGCGGCGAATGATTTCGCGCCCGACTTGCGCCGCCGCCGGCGCCGCCCGCGCCGCGCTGGCATCTGGCGTGGTGGCGGCTTGCTGTTGCTGTTGCGCTGTTGGCGGCGGCGAAGCGTCCACCTGGGTGAGCCCCGGCGCAGCACCTTCGTTCGGCGTCGCGCGAGCGAGTGCGGCCGCCTTGGCCGGCCCGGCGGGGACAAAGTCGGATTTCTGCGCCGTCTTGCCTGTCGATTGCGGCGCGGCAGGTTTGGATTCGATCGGCTCGGGCGCGTTGTCGCCCATGGGCGCGCGCGCGGCTTTGGCATTCGCCGCCAAGGCCTGCAGCGCGCTCGCCGCTGCAGCGGGAATCGGCGCCGCATTCGCTTGCGCGTTTGCCTGTGCGGCCGCTGGTTGCGTTGGCGCGCCGCCCTCGGCAGAGAGCGCGGCCGGCGCGGGCTCTTCAGGCGCAGCGGCTTGCGCGCCGAACTCGGCGCCGGGTGCCTCCGTTTTGAGTTGGTTCTCGCCCTGGCCTGCCTGTTTCGTTGGCGCGGACTTGAGTTGCGGCAGCACGGGCGCCGGCGTTTGCGGGGCTTCGCCCGCGACGTCCGCTGGCGCCGAGACTCCCTCTATGTTTGCGTCCGCGTTTTCGCCGGCAGGTGCGCCGCCGGCAAGCTGCACCAATAGCGACGCCGCCGGTGCAGCCGCGATCAGGGCTGGTGCAGCCTGCTCGCCCGCGCGGTCGTCGCCCTGCTGGTCCTGGTCGACCTCCTTGGCGGCGTCCCGTTCCGGCCGTTCGGCGTCGAGGTGTTGCTGGAAGGAAGTCGCGCCAGGTGGGGGCGCGCTACGCTCCGGGCTGGGCGCGGGCGCGGCAAGGTCGAGTGTTGCGGCGGCCGCGATGCCCATCAAATCCCCCGGACCGCCCAAGCCGGCGGTGGAACCTGGGTGAGCAAGCGCCGGGCCACGCCGCTAACCAAGAAAAACATCATAAAAACAACAACAAAGACAATGTCGCGCGAGTGGTTTCCGGCCCGCGTTAGGCAAAATGCGCCGCTGCCCCGGCAGCTTCTGCCGGGCGGTTAACCATGGCCCGGGGCTTGCGAGGGATTGCTTCGAGCCGGCGCGGCCCGTCCCCGGACAGCGTCGGCAGGCTTGGAGAAAACATTGAAACTTCAATGTAATAGCACGCAAAGCGCGGCCCCGGTCGCGACTTCGCCGGCGCGGCAAGACTTGCCGGGTGGCGGGCGCAATTTGCCGAGCGCTTGGCGATGACCGCGATCACCGCGGTCATGAACTCCGGGCTTACTGGTCTGCGCGCGGCGCAGCTCGGGCTCTCGACCACGTCCAACAATATCGCCAACGCCAACACGCCCGGCTTTGTGCGCACCGAAATCACACTCTCGCCGCGTAGCCAACTCGGCGCTGGCGCTGGGGTGGAGGTCTCCACCGTCCGCCGCGCCGCCGACCGTTTCCTCGCCACCGCCAGTTACGTCGCCGAATCCTCGCGCGGCGCGGCCACCGCACGCGCCGACCTGCTCTCGCGTGCGCAGGCCAGCTTCGGTGATCCGGCCAGCGCCACTTCGATGTTCGGGGCCTTGGACCAATTCTGGTCGGCGCTAAGCGACATCGGCGTCGATCCCGCCTCGGGCCTGCGCCGCGCTGGCGTGGTCGGCGCGCTGGAATCCACTTTCTCGGAAGTGCATCGTATCGGCGCCTCGATCCAGCAATTGATCGGCGAAGCCGATCAGCGCATCGCCGATGGGGTGGCGACTGCGCAGGACCTGATCAACCGCATCACTGCGCTCAATAACGAAATCCGGCTGAGCAGTCGCAGCGGCGCCGACGCCACCGGCGCGGAGAACTCGCAATCGGTGCTGATCGACCAGCTCGCGACCTTGATGGACGTGCGCGCGGCTCCCCAGGAGGGGGGCGGCGTGCATGTGCGCACCAGCGGTGGCGCGTTGCTGGTCGGCATCAGCGCCGCGCAGCTGAGCTACACCCCCAGCAGTACGCCCTATTCCGGCCATGGCGTCATCGGCTTCAACGAGCACCTCGGCACGCAATCCAATCTGGAGCCGTTCCTGCTGGGTGGTGAGATCAAGGGCTTGATGCAGGCGCGCGACCACGACCTGGTCGGCCTAGCCGAGGCGCTGGGCGGCTTCGCGGGTGCGCTCGGCGATGTGATCAACGCGGTGCACAACGAAAACGCGTCCTCGCCAGCGCTGGGCGATCTGGTTGGACGCCAGACTGGCCTGCTCGGAACCGACGCGCTTGGCTTCACCGGTCAGGCGATCGTCGGCGTCACCGATGCCTCGGGCGCGCTACGCCAGCGGCTCAGCATCGATTTCGACACCGGCATCATCACCGGGGAATCGCCCGCCGCCACTTACACAGCCGCCACCGGCGACATTGACGGCTTCGTCGCCGCGCTGAACGCGGCGCTGGCGGCGTCGAGCCCGCCGGGGACAGCGTCCTTCGTTGATGGCCGGCTGAGCATCGACATGAGCGCCAGCGGCGGCTTCATCGCCCAACAGGACCCCAGCGACCCCGCCGCGCGCGCTGGCCGCGGCTTTGCGCATTTCTTCGGCCTGAACGACGCCATTTCGCGGCCCATGCCGATGTTCTTCGAGACCGGCCTTCAAGGCACGGATCGTCACGGCTTCGCCGCCGGCGGTTCGCTGACCTATCAGGTGCGCGACGCCGCGGGGCGCTTCGTCGCCGAGCGCACCGTCACCATTGCCGGCGCGCTCGCGGGCCCGGCCTCGACCTGGGGCAATTTCATCAACGAATTGAACACACCGGGGCTGGGCCTCGGCGAGTTCGGCGCGTTTTCGCTCGACGCCGCCACCGGGCGCGTCAGCTTCACCCCCGGAACCGGCGGCTATCAGGTCGAGCTGGTCTCCGATGGCACCGAGCGCGGCGCCACCGGGGTCTCGTTCACGGCGCTGCACGGCTTGTCGCAAGCAGCGCTTTCGGGGCGGGCCGAAGAGGTCGATGTCAACGAATTGCTGGCCGCCGATACCAGCCGGTTGGCGGTCGGGCGGCCCGACCTCACCGCCGCCATCGGCGCGCGCGTGGTCGAGGCCGGCGATAATCGCGGCGCCGCCGCTTTGGTGGCCGCGCGCGACACCGCCCGTCCGTTCGCGGCGGCGGGTGCGCTCACCGCGCAGTCGGCGACGCTTGCGGTTTACGCCGCGCGCCTGGGCGGGGAAGCCGGCCGCCGGGCCTCCGACGCCGGACACGCCTCAGCCTCCGCCAGCGCCATCGCCGCCGCCGCCGCCGACCGCCGCTCCGAGATCGAAGGCGTTAATCTCGACGACGAATTGGTCCGCATGACCACTTATCAGAACGCCTACGCCGCCGCCGCGCGCGTGATCCAGGCGGCAACCGAAATGCTCGATGTGCTGATGACCATCGGCTACCGATGAGGAGTGACCCATGAGCGGGGCGATGTCGCTGCTGCACTCGATCCAGGCGCAAAACGACATTCGCCGCATCACGGGCGAAATGACGGATTTGCAGCGCCAGATCGCCTCCGGGGCCAAGGCCAACGATCTGGCCGGGTTCGGCGGCGTCTCGGCGCGCTTTCTCAGCGCCAAGGGCCTGCAAGCCTCCGCGGAAGCGCGCGGCTCGGTGTTGACCGAGCTCGACGCGCGCCTCGGTGTGCAGGCTTCCGCGCTGAGCGAAGTCGCGAGCGCGAGCACCCGGCTTGCGCTGACCATCCGCCAGGCCCTGAGCGCCGGCGACGGGCGCGGCATCACCGGTGAATTGGAGCTGTCGTTTCTGAGCATCGTCAATTCCATGAACGAACGCTGGAACGGCCAGCCCTTGTTTGCCGGCGAGCGCCAGGAGGGGGTCCCGATCAAGGTCAGCAGCCTCGATGAACTGCCCGCCGCCAATACCAACGCCGAATTGTTCGACGAAGCCGAGCGTCAGCAGACCATCGACATCGGCTGGGGCGCGCCGATAGCGCTTTCGCGCAAGGCTTCGGAAATTTCCTCCGGCCTGTTCGGGACGCTGCGCGACCTGAAAATCCTGATCGACAATTCCGGCGGCGCGATCGGCCAGCCGATCGTCAATTCCGCGGCCCAGCAATTGCTCACCATCGCCACCGCGCTGGAAGCGGAAGCCGTCGGCCTCAACACCGAGGAGGGCCGCGTCGGCCAATTGCAGGCGCGTTTCGCCGACGAGCGCATCCGCCTGCAACAGCGCTCCGACCTGCTGACCAAGGAGATCGGCGAATACGCCGACGCCGATCTGGGCCAAGTCTCGATCCGGCTCTCGGCGCTGATGGTGCAATACGAAGCTTCGGCAAAGACCTTCGCCGACCTATCGCAATTGAGTTTGTTGAGGTATCTGTAGGCCTTCGCCCCGGGCCTTGACCCCGGGGGGAGGTGAGAGATGAACAGCGCAAATTCGGACCGCCGGCCTCCAGCCGGCAACTTAACAGCTCGGCAAGATGCCGGCGCTCCAGCCAATTTCCCAAATCGTAATAGTTTGGGCTTCGCCAAGCCGCCATCGCAAACCCGCGTGGTCGCCGCCATGTCTGGCGGGGTGGATTCTTCCGTGGTCGCGGCGATGCTCAAGCGCGAGGGCTATGACGTCGTCGGCGTCACCTTGCAGCTCTATGACCATGGCGCGGCGGTGAACAAGCCGGGCGCGTGCTGCGCCGGGCAGGACATCCACGATGCGCGCCGCATCGCCGACAATATGAATTTTCCCCATTACGTGCTGGATTACGAAAGCCGTTTCCGCGAAGCGGTGATGGAAGATTTCGCCGACACCTATCTGGCGGGCGCGACGCCGATCCCGTGCGTGCGCTGCAATCAAACTGTTAAGTTCGCAGATCTGAAGCGCGTGGCGGAGGATTTAGGCGCGGATTGTTTGGCCACCGGCCATTATGTGCGCCGCCTCGAAGGCGAGCACGGCGCCGAACTCCACCGCGCCGCTGATGCAAATCGTGACCAATCCTATTTCCTGTTCGCCACCACGCGCGCGCAGCTGGAATTCTTGCGCTTTCCACTCGGCGCCATGCCCAAGCCGCAAGTGCGCGCGCAGGCGAGCGAGCTTGGCTTGCGCGTCGCCGAAAAGCCCGACAGCCAAGATATCTGCTTCGTGCCGCAAGGCAAATATCAAGACGTAGTGAAACAGCTTCGCCCAGGAGCGGTGATGCCTGGTGAAATCGTCGATACCGATGGCCGGGTGATGGGCGAGCACGAAGGCGTCATCAATTACACAATCGGCCAAAGGCGCGGCCTTGGCATCGCCACCGGCCAGCCCTTGTTCGTGGTCAAGCTGGATGCCGGCGCGCGCCGCGTCATCATCGGCCCGCGCGAGGCGCTCAGGGTTGGACGCATTGTGCTGAAAGAGGTGAACTGGATCGGCGATGCTGATGCTGAACCGGGAGGCCGCGAAATCCTGGTCCGGGTGCGCTCAACGCGGCCACCGGTGGCGGCGATGCTTTGTCTTGGACCGCCAGCGTCCTCGCCGGCGGGGACGCCGGCGGTCCAAGCTTGGTCCATCACCCTCGACTCCCCCGAAGAAGGCGTCGCCCCTGGGCAAGCGGCGGTGTTTTACGATAAGCACTCCAGCCGCGTCCTTGGCGGCGGCTGGATCGCGGCGACGGAGCGTTAGCATGGACAAGCCAGTCAAAGCCGAAGCCGCCGATTTGATGGCGATGCCGGGGCTCGATGCCATGCGCGCGCTGCTCGCGGGTCAGTTCGCGCCGCCCTCGATCGCGGTAACGCTGGGCTTCCGTCTCGTTGCGATCGAGCATGGCTTTGCCGCGTTTGAAGGCGAGCCGAGCGCGGCGGTGCTCAATCCGATGGGCCTGGTGCATGGCGGCTGGGCGCTGACCCTGATCGACAGCGCTTGTGGCGCGGCCGGCCACACCACGCTTCCCGCCGGTGTTGGCTACGGCACGGTGGAAACCAAAGTCAATTTCGTGCGCGCGATTAAGGCCGACACTGGAACCTTGCGCGCCGAAGGCCGCGTGCTGGCGCAAGGCCGCACGATTCTCACGGCGGAAGCCAAACTTACCGACGCGCAGGGAAAGCTCTACGCGCACGGCACCTCGACCTGTATGATCTTGCGCCCGGAGAAAAAAGCATGAGCGAAGACATTGTCATCGTCGGCATGGCGCGCACGCCGATTGGTGGGTTGCTTGGCGAACTCGCTGGCTATAGCGCGCCAGAGCTTGGCGCGGTCGCGGTGAAGGCGGCGCTGCGCGAAGCCGGCGCGGTCGGCGCCGATCAGATCATCATGGGCAATGTGCTCTCCGCTGGGCTTGGCCAAGCGCCAGCGCGCCAAGCCGCGCTGAAAGCTGGGCTGGCGCAATCCACGGAAGCAGTGACGCTGAACAAGATGTGCGGCTCGGGGCTGCAGGCGGTGGCGATGGCGCGGCAGGCGTTGCTGGCGGGCGAAGCCACTGTCGTGATCGCCGGCGGCATGGAGAACATGTCGCGCGCGCCGTTCCTGCTGCCCAGCCATCGTGGCGGCAAGAAATACGGCCACGACAAATTGCTCGACCATATGGCCATCGACGGCCTGGAGGACGCTTATGAGGGCCAAGCCATGGGCGTGTACGCCGACCAGGCGGCCAAGGATTATCAGCTTACCCGCACGCAACAAGACGCCTATGCGTTGGAGACGCTGACGCGCGCTCAAAGTGCCGCCAAGGAAGGCCGCTTCAAGCGCGAGATCGCGGCGATCGAGAGCAAGGCCGGCGTGATCGATACCGATGAATTGCCGCGCAAGGCGCGTCCCGACAAAATCCCCTCGCTCAAACCCGCGTTCACGGCCGACGGCACGGTGACGGCGGCGAACGCCTCGGCGATTTCCGATGGCGCGGCGGCTCTGGTGCTGATGCGCGGCGCGGATGCGCGCGCGCAAGGCAAGGCGCCGCTGGCGCGCATCGTCGCGCAGGCAAGTCACGCGCAAGAGCCGGCGAGGTTCACCTCCGCTCCGGTGCCGGCGATCAGAAAAGCGCTCGACCGCGCCGGCTGGAAAATCGGCGACGTCGATCTCTGGGAGATCAACGAAGCCTTCGCGGTGGTGCCGCTGATCGCCATGAAGGAACTCAACATCGGTCTCGACCAACTCAACGTAAACGGCGGCGCTTGCGCGCTTGGCCATCCGATCGGCGCATCCGGCGCGCGCATCCTGGTGACCTTGATCGCGGCGATGGAAGCGCGCGGGGCCAAACGCGGCGTGGCTTCGCTGTGCATCGGCGGCGGGGAGGGGATTGCGTTGTGTGTGGAGCGGTGAACCGTAGCGGACCATTCCGGATCGCGCTTCGCGTCCAGAGTGACGGAAGGTGCAGCACTTCATGTCGAAGCCGCCGCCTCCGCACTCGCCCCGACCCGCCGCAGCGCGGCGATCAGCACTAGCCAGGCGGCGAGCGGGCACAGCGGCAGGGGCGCCATGAAATGGCCGACGGTCAGCGATAGCCCCGCGCTCCAGGCGAAGATCATGGCCGCGATTTCGAACCGGTTGCGCGGCGCGCCCAGCAGCGCCGCGCCCGCCGCCAGCAGGACGAAGTCGTAAAAGAAGAGATAAGGCGAGATCAGCAAAGTCGCCGCGCACAAAGTCGCGCCCTGCGCCCCACGCTCGCCGCGTCGGAACACGATCAGCGCCACGCCCAAGGCCGCGACCGCGCTCAGCGCATGCGCGGCGATCGCCAGCGCTTGCGGCGCATGCCATTGCAGCAGATTGGCGAACAGGCTGCCATAGGCGGGCGTCACCACGCGCTGTTCGGCGATCTGGCGGGCGGAATTCGGCAACGAGGCGAAGAAGCGCGCATAAACCTCGAACCCGAACACGAAGCCGGCCAGCAGCACGAAAGCGCTGGTGGCGATCGCCGCCGCCCAGAACGCGCGCCAGCGCCCCGACAGCGCCAGCAGCAGCGGCCACAGCACCGCCAGGTGCGGCTTGATCGCCAGCACGCTCACCAGCAGGCCCGCCACACGTGGGCGGCGGTCGAGCCAGTGCAACGCCAACCCAGACGCCGCCGCGATCAACAGCGCCAATTGCACCGAGCCGAATTGATAGACCACCGCCGGTGCGGTGATTGCGAAGATCAGCGCGCGCTTGTCGGGCAGGAGCTTGGCCGCGGCGAACACATAGAGGCTGAAGCTCAACGCCAGGAAAATCAGCGCCGACACCGGGAACGGCACCAGCGCCATGAGCGGCGTCAGCAACAATAGCGTCGGCGGGGAGTTGAAGGCGGCATAGACTTTTACGGTGGGGATGGCCTCCAAATGGTGGCGCATTTGCGTCGCCCGCTCGTGCACGTGCGCGACCTCGCCTTCGAGCACGGTCCGCCCCGCGCTCCAGAAAGCCAGGTAATCGCCAAACACCGGCTGGCCGCTTTTGGTCGCCAGATTGCGCGAATGCACCAACAGGTCGGCCAAGATGTAAACGATGCCGAGCGCCACCGCGATCGCGGCGGCTTCATACCACAGGCGCGGAACCTTGAACTTGGCGATGGTATGCCCGATCTGGCGCAGCTGCTTCATAGGCATCGGTACAGCGCCTCGATCAAACGGAGCGCGCGCGGGTCGCCCATGAGGTGGTGGGATTGCTTGTTCATAACATATCCCGCCGACACCCGCGTCACCGGGTCGCCGAAGCCCATCGAGCCGCCCAGCCCAGAATGGCCGAGCGCTTCCGGATTGGGACCATAAACCCGATTGGAATTGCCCATCACGCCGGTGCGCCAATCGAGGTTGAACGGCAACACCAGATCGTCGCCCTGCCAGCGGCGCTTGGTGAGCGCGGCGAAGCCTTCGTGTGAAAGCATACGCGCGCCGGCGATCTCGCCTTCGCGGGAATAGGCTTCGTAGAGCCGCGCGACGGCGAGCGCGGTGGCGTGGCCGTTGGCGGATGGGATTTCGATTTGGCGCCATTGCGCCGAGCCGCGCACCGGGGCTGCCCAGGGGGTGAAGAATGCCGCCTTGCGCGGGGCGGTGATCTCGCCGAACGCGCCGCCGCGCGAAGGCTTCTTCATCTCCGCGCAGCGGGCATGCTCGCTTTCGGGCGTGCCGATCTGGAAATCGACGCCGAGCGGAGCGCAGATGTCCTCGCGCAGCACGTTGCCGAGCGAGCGCTCGCCCGCGCGCAGGGCGATCTCACCGGCGATGTAGCCCCAGGTGAGCGGATGATAGCCGCTCGCGCTGCCGGGCAGCCATAGTGGCGCAAGCGCCGCGATCGCCGCCGCGCACTTGGGCGGATCGAGCCAGAGATCGGGATCGATCGGCTCGAGGAAGCCCGGCACGCCCGCCTGGTGCGCCAAGGTTTGCGCGACGGTGACTTTATCCTTCCCATGCGCGCCGAACGCCGGCCAGAGCGCGGCCAGCGGCGCCTCGTAATCGAACAGGTCGCGGTCGGCCAGCATTGCCAGCACCAGCGCGCTCACGCCTTTGGTTGTTGAATAGACCGGCACGATAGTGTCGCGCGCCCACGGCCGTGTTTGCGCGCGGTCGGCCCAGCCGCCCCAGAGCTCGACCACCATTTCGCCGTCGCGCACCGCCGCGAAGCCCGCGCCCAACTCCTCGGCAAGCCCCGCCTCGAACACCTCCTGCACGCGCTCGAAGCCCGGCGCGCAAAATCCCTGCGCCATTCAGGCGATCTCCATTCGCTTTGCGCTCGGCCAGGTCACCGGCGCTTCGAGCAGATCGTGATTGTGGGGCAGGGCCAAATCCTCGCTCTCGGCGGCAAGCGAGCGCACGATAACATCGTACACCGCCCCGGTGGCGCCTTCCAGGGAAACGGGAATGGTTTCCCCGCGCAGCCTCCGCGCCAGGAACAGCGCCGTTAGCAAATCGCCCGCGCCCTTGGGCGCGCGCGGCAGCCGCGTAGTTTCGCAGAACCAGTCCCCGCCCGGGGCCGCGTACAGATTGCCGACCCCCAGCGCGGTGCGCACAGAGGAGATCAGCATCGGCTTGCCGTAGCGCCGCGCCACGTCGCGGGCGGTAGCGAGGTCTTCGACCGGTTTGCCGGCGATAAGTCCCAGTTCGAATGCGTTCGGCATCAGCCAGTCGGCGTTCGGCCACAGTCCGTTGATCACCGCATCGGCGACATCGTCGCGCACGAACAGCTTGCCGTCATCGCCGATCACCGGGTCGCAGACGAAAATCGCCTCCGCGTTTGCCGCCTTGATGCGCTCGACCGCGTCGAGGATTACCGGGGTTTGCTCGGCCTCGCCTATATAGCCGCTGAGCACGACATCGATCTCGCCGAGCAGCTTGTCGGCGGCCAGGCCGTCGATCAGCGAGGCGAGTGTAGCGGCGGTAATTGGCCCGCCGCCGGCGATGCCGTGGTCGGGCCGCCGACCCAGCAATGTGGTCGGCAATTGGAACACGCGCTGACCCAGCCGCTCCATCGCGAACGCCGCCGCCGTATTGCCGACGCGCGCGCCCACCACCTGGCTCTGGATCGACAGAATCGTCTTGGGGCGGCTAAGCTCGCTCATCAAAGCGCGATGTATCGCGCGCCACGAGGCTTGAGCAAGACGATGAACGCACTCCCGCGCCGATCCTGCCTTTATATGCCCGGATCCAATGCCAAGGCGCTGGAGAAGGCGCGCACCCTGCCGGCCGACATGGTGCTGCTCGACCTTGAGGATTCGGTGGCCCCCGAGGCCAAGCCGGGCGCGCGCGAGGCAGTGGCCGCCGCGGTGCGGGCGGGCGGCTACGGCAAGCGCGAGGTGGTGGTGCGCATCAATGCACTGGCCACGGCTTGGGGCAGGGACGATTTGGTCGCTGCTGGCGCTGCCGGCGCGGCCGCCCTGCTGGCGCCGAAGGTGGAAAGCGGGGCAGAAGTGGTAGCGCTCGACGATGCCATGACCGAGGCGGGCTTCGCCGAGGAGGCGACGCTCTGGGTGATGATCGAGACGCCGCGCGCGATTCTGGGTCTCGCCGAGATCGCCGCCGCCGCTCGCGCCACGCGGCTGTCGGCGCTGGTGATGGGCACGAATGACCTCGCCAAGGAAATGCGCGCCCGCCCCGGAACGGCGCGTGCGCCGTTCTTTGCGGCGCTGGCGCTGGCGGTGACCGCCGCGCGCGCCGAGGGGCTGAGCGCCATCGACGGCGTCTACAACGACATCGGCAATTCCGAAGGCTTCGAGGCCGAGTGCCGGCAAGGCCTGGAATTCGGTTTCGACGGCAAGACGCTGATCCATCCCAGCCAGATCGAAGTCTGTAACAGTGTGTTCGCGCCAACCGCCGAGGAAATCGCCCGCGCCGGCGCCGTGATCGCCGCCTTCGCGCTACCGGAAAACGCCGGCAAGGGCGTGATCAAGGTGGATGGACGCATGACCGAGCTGCTGCACCTGGAAGAAGCGCGCCGCGTGGTGGCGGTGGCGGAGCTGATCAGCCAAACAGCGTAAGGCTCGGTTGCGCCCGCATCAGCCACAGGATCGCCAGCACCGCGAAGAAGGCCGGGAAACCGCAGCAGAACCAGGCGCGGTAGAGCCGGTGGTAGAGGTCGGGCAAGGGCGTAGCGGTCCGCGCCGCGTCGGCCGCGAGATCGCGCATGCGCGACTGCATCCACACCACTGGCAGCCAGAACGCGCCGGTCAGCACATAAAGCGCCAGCGACAGCACCAGCCAACCCTCGGCCCAGCTCCAACCGACCGCCTCGACCAGCAAGGCCCCCGTGATCGGCTGCACGATCATCGCGCTTGCGGTGAACACCCAGTCGGCGATGACGACGATGCGCGCGGTGTGGGCGATTAGTGCCGCGTTGCCGGTGCGATGCGCCATCACCATGAAAAAAGCGATGCCCGCGCCAGTGCCGAGCAATACGCACGCGCCCAGCACGTGCAGCCAGCGGAGCAGGGGGATCCAGTCCATCAACGCTCCTTGACCGCGCGCGCGGCGCGCCGCAAGACTCTAGTGGTGCGAATCTGAGACCAACCGCTTGCCATGAAATCCCATCCCGGCAATTTTCTCGAAGACTTCCGCGTCGGCCAGAGCATCGCGCACGCGACGGCGCGCACGCTTACCGAGGCCGACGCGGCGCTCAACATCGCGCTCACCGGTTCGCGCTATGCTTTGTTCTGCGCTGACAGTTTCGCACAAGATTGCGGCTTGCCGGGCGCGCCGATCGATCCGCTGCTGGTGTTCCACATCGTGTTCGGCAAAAGCGTAGCCGATATTTCGCTCAACGCGGTCGCTAACCTTGGCTACGCCGAGGGGCGCTTTCTGGCCCCGGTCTATCCTGGCGACACGCTGACGGCTACGTCCGAGGTGCTGGGCGTCAAGCAGAATTCCAACGGCAAGACCGGAATGGTCACCGTGCGCACCAGCGGCGTCAATCAGTTGGGCGAACCGGTGCTCTCCTATGTGCGCTGGGTGATGGTGAACAAACGCGATGCCGACGCCGCCATCGAGGACGCGCTGCCGGCAACGCCGAACCCCGTCGTGGCCGCCGCTGACCTGCTGCTGCCGTCGGGGCTCGATTTTTCCAATTATGACGCCGCTCTGGCCGGTTCGCCGCACCTGTTCGAGGATTACGAGATCGGCGAGAAGATCGATCATGTCGATGGCATGACCATCGAAGAGGCTGAGCATCAGCTGGCCACGCGGCTCTATCAGAACACCGCCAAAGTGCATTTCGACGCGCTGGCGCAAGCGAACTCGCGCTTCGGCAAGCGGCTGATCTATGGCGGCGTGGCGATCTCGCTGGGCCGGGCGCTGGCGTTCAATGGCCTCGCCAACGCGCAACTGATGCTCGCCATCAATGGCGGGCGCCATGTGAACCCACTGTTCGCGGGCGATACGCTCTATGCCTGGTCGGAGGTGCTGGACAAAGCCGATCTCGGCCCAGCTGGCGCGCTGCGGCTGCGGCTGTTGGCGGCAAAGAACCAGGCTTGCGCTGATTTCCCGGAGAGGCGCGAGGCCGGCGAATACGACCCCGCCATCGTGCTTGATTTCGACTATTGGGCCGCGATCCCCAAGCGAAGCTAATAGCGCGTTGCCATCGGTGGGGCGCTGCATCGGACCGCCGACCTCCGCCGGCATATGAGCTGTGCATCTCGTAGGCCTGAGCAAGTTGAAACGCCTTGTGCCGGCCGCAAGCCGGCGGTCCGCTTCAGCGCTGACGCTTTACGGCGTCGTCGCCGTTCCTGCGCGGGTCAGTAAGCCGGTCGCGACCACCTCGCCGCGCGCGGGATCGAAATAGTTCACGCTCAGCGTCTCGTCCGGCAATTGCGCCAGCGTGATTTGAACGGTCGCGTCGCATTGGCCCGCCGCCATGGCGACGGTGAAGGTCCATGGCGAGCCGCGCCGCGCCGAGCCGTCGCCGGCGTCGAGCACGCCGGCGCAGGCGCCGACGATCTCGAAGCGGCCGCGCACGCTGCGCTCCTCGATCGCTAGCGAAAGATTGAGCTGCGCCTGGGTGGCGCCGCCGACGTCGAGGATGCCGCTCCAGGCGCCGACAAGCGGCGCGGTCAGCGCCGCCATCTGCTCCAGCTCCGAAATGCGTCCCTGCGCGGCCATGCCGTTCTGACCGCCCGGGAATGCCACCAGGAAAGCGCGGAAGGTCTCGATCGAGTCGGAGCGCTGGGCTTCGCCATAGCGGGCTGCCTCCAGCTGCTTCAGCGCATCGTCCGCTTCCTGGCGGCGCGCGGCCGGCGCGCCGGCGATGAAGGCGCGCAGCGCGGCGGGGTCGGTGCGCGACAACGCGGCCCATGCGGCGTCAGCGGCCTGCTCGGCCTGCTGCGCCTGCCAGTAGCGCCAGCCGAAATAGCCGGCCCCGCCGAGCGCGCCGAGCACGACCAGCGCAATCGCCGCCCAGGCCGCAGCCGGCAACCCGCGTCGCGGCGGCCGCTCGACGGGGGTTGCTTCGTCGGACCAGCGCGGTTCGTCGCGAACGTCATCTTTTGGCGCCGGCGCATCCCCCGCGAACCGCGCGGGCGGCGGGTTCAACTGGGGCGCGGCCTGAGGGGGCGGGGGCTGAGCGGAGCGGGCCGGAGGGGAATAGGGCTGAGAAGCCGGCGGCGGAGGTGACTGAGGCTGAGGCGAATAGGGCCGAGAGGATTGGGGCGAGGCGCGGCCCGACAGCGCCATGCCGCTCAGGCCAGCCGCCGCGGCGAGAGCGAGCAGCGTCAAGAAATAACCTGGCCGCTCCTCGATTCTGATCATCGCCGAGGTCATGGTGCTTAACTCCCGGTCCGCCCGAGCAAACCCCCGTTCGCTGTCCGCGAAGAGCCTATCCAGGCCGGGCGAGCCGCCACGGGGCATTTGCTGCTCATACGAACTCGCCCGCTGCTGCGACGCCTCTTGCCGGGGCGCGTTCTTCAGGACCATGACGCCGATAAAGGCCGTCACGATCGCGATCACCGAGGTCGCGAGCGTGGTGCGCAGGCGCAGCTTTTCGTCGGCGACGAAGAAGCTCGCCGCGGCGCCACCGATGGTGGCCAAAAGCGCGACGATGACTAGAAACTGCAGACCGAAGCTTTTGGTCTGCCCGTCAGGGGTTTCCATCTGGCCCATGGCGACGCTGAGCCCGTTGAGCGAGGCGATTTCTTGTCCGGAGCAGGAGACCGCCACCCAGGGCAACAAAAAGCCAAACAGCGCCACAAGCTTGGCGATGCGGATCAGAATCGTATGATTCATGCCGCCTGGCGCCGCCATGCCGCGCACTTGGTTGGCGATCGTGCTGCCGAAGTCACCCAATCGGTCGAAAGCGGCGCCCGATTGGGTGACGTAGATTTCCTCCGCGGCTGTGGCGTTGACGACGAAATCGACCTGCGCGCCCGGCGTCGGCTGGGCGGGACTGCGCCATTGCCGGCGCTCGAAATGGTAGCGCTCGCCGTCTTCGCCCCGGATCACGCCCGTAGCGCTCGGCGCATCGTAACCTAGGATCGCGCCCTTCATGGCCCCCTCCATCCCTCGCACCAAAAGCTAGCCTGCCAGGGGTCTTTTTGGCAATTGCAGTTTTCTCGCGAACACCCCCTCGGTGCGCTTGCGCCTTTGGGGAAAGTGGCGGTAATAGAGGCCGGTGGGGGACTGAATGGCCGACGTCTTCATTTCCTATAAGCGCGAAGAGCGCAAACGCTGCGAGCACATCGCTGAGAAGCTGACCGCGCTCGGGCTCGACGTCTGGTTCGACGCCAGGCTAGAGGCGGGCGTTAGCTTTGATCGCGAGATCGAACGCGCGCTTGGCAAGGCCAAGGCGGTGCTAGTGCTGTGGTCTTCGAAATCCGTCGATAGCCAATGGGTTAGGAACGAAGCCGGGGTCGGCAAGAAAAGCAACAAATTGGTCGCGGCCTCGCTTGAGGAATGCCAGCTGCCGGTCGCGCTAGTCGATGTGCACCACGAAAGCCTGCACGATCCAAATTTCCAGGACGACGATGCCGCTTGGCTGAAAATTGTCGAGCGCATCGCCAGTCTGACCGAGCGGCCGACGATCGTGTCCTACTCGCTGGCGTTGGCCAAGGCGGCCAAGCCGCTGGAGGAATGGGCGCGGCAAAATCCAAACGACCCGCTGGCCAACAAAATGCGCGAGAAAGCGAATTTGCTCGGCGGCGCGCCGGCGGCGGCGGGAAAGCCAAAACCGATGACCGGCGCGCTGATCACGGTGGGGGTGATAAGCTTGGCGCTGGGATTGGCAGGCGGGACGTTCGGCCTGTCGCGGTTGCTGCCGGGGCCGCAAGGCGCGGCGGCGGCAGCGGCGCTAGCGGCATCGGTTACGCCAAAAAGTGTAGCGGCGAGCCTGGTCGGCCGCTGGGGTGAGATAGACACGGTCACCGGCGAGCCGAAATGCGAACCTCACCTGCAGGAGATTTGGCTCGGATCGGATGGGGTTGCGTTGCTCGTGTCTGGCCGGATCGCAGAGACTAGTGATCCGCAATCAGTGGTCATGGGCCGCCAGACGGTCGGCGAGCTGGCGGATGGCTGGCTGCAAACCTCTGGCGTTATGGGCGCGATCGGGTTCCAGCGCGCCGTCAACGAACGATCTGGCGTCGATCAGTTGAAGGTCATGTTGCTCGACAGCCATAGCGAAACACCACCCCTGGGGGCATGTCCATGATCATTAGGTACGCGCTCGTTCTAACTGCGCTGGCGCTGGCGTTGTCGCTGCAGGCTACCGAACCCGCCCGCGCGCAGCCGGCTATCGTATGCCCGCAGATGGCCAATCAAATGACCGGCCGCGAGACTGTCGAGGATTTGCGCGAGGTCCGCCGCCGCGCGGTGACCCAGCATTGCGAGGCGCTGATGCGGGATCTCGACGCCCGGATTGCGCGAATGGAAAGTCGCAGCGAGGAGACCGGCCCCGATTGCGATCAGCCCAATGCGCTCGCGGCCTCGATCGTGGCCAGCAACAACGAGACGGCAATTCGCCGTTTCCACGAGAGCACCGATCGCGCCTGCACCCGGGCTCGCCAATTGGCAATCGATTGGCTCAATCGCGGCGACCGGCCGTTGACGCAATTGCATTTCTTCGACCGGCTGACGCCAAGGCTCACCGAAGCCAATGGCGAGGAAGGGTTTTTCTATCACCAGTACGAAGTACGGCTGGGCGCGGGCGCGGGCGCGCGGATCAGCGTGCATTCTGAAAATGTCGTCTCGGTGGTGGCGGTTGGCAATGGCCGGATGCCCGATAATTACGATACCTTGGACGCGACCGATGTCGTCAACGAAGGCGGCGGATTGGTATTGGAATTCGAAGCGCCGGGAAATGCTGGGGAAGTCAGCTCATATGTGGTCGTCGTCGGCGCCCGCGACCGGGCTCGGCTGGGCGCCTACACGCTCGCCATGGACCAATACAATCCACCTGGCCCACGGGCGATCACGCTAAACCAACCGGTTCCGGGCGAGTTGACCACCCGCACCTACGACCTCTGGTCGTTCAGCGGCAATGCCGGCGACCGCATCCGGATGTTCTTGAGCTCCGATGCGTTCGACTCCTACCTCCTGTTCGGTCGCATGGTGAACGGCGTGTTCACTCCGATCGAAACCGACGACGATGGCGGGGGAAATCTGAATTCTCTCATCGTTTACCGGCTGGAAGAGGCTGGCGAATACGTGGTCCGCGCCCAGTCGCTCGGGGGACGAAGCCACGGCGCTTATCAGCTGAGCGTCAGCACCTATCTGCCCGCCAGCGCCACGCCGGTGCGCATCCGCGATGAAGGCAACGCCACGGTCATTGTCGATGCGCTGTCGGAATCGTCGCCCGCCGACGAGGAGTTCAATTTTTATCAGGATTACGAATTCAGGGCCCGCAACGGCAGGGCTTACGTGGCGCACGTCTATTCCACGGAATTTTCCCCCATCCTCGAACTCGGCCAGCTGCAGCGCGCGGCGGTCAATCCGGTGGATTTCTACACCGACGAAAGCGAGCGTGAGCGGGGACGGGTAGAGTTCACCGCCAACAACGACGGGCTCTACGTGCTGCGCGTGCGCGCGAGCGGTTCGCGCCCGGGCGAGTTCCAGCTGATGATCACCGAGGCGCCGCGCGAATAAACGGCGATCTCGCTTGGCTCGAATTGACACTGCCCGCGCGGCCCCTAAGGTCCGCGCCGAATTCCTTTGCCATTAGCTCGATCACCCACGAGGCGCGCATGTCTGGCGCTACCCGCCCGCAACATCGACCCATAGCTCCGCACCTGCAGGTGTGGCGCTGGCATGTCACCATGGCGAGTTCGATTCTGCATCGGGCCACCGGAATGGCGCTTTACGGGTCGATGATCCTGCTGGCGCTGTGGCTAATGGCGGTGGCGGCGGGGACGGAATTCTACGCCCCGGTGGACGCGTTTCTGGCCTCTCCCTGGGGACAGGTCGGGCTTTATCTGGGGGTCGCCGCTTTCGCCTTTCACTTCGCCAACGGCATCCGCCATCTGGTGTTCGATTTCGGTCGCGGCCTCAGCCCCGGCGACGCCGACACGAGCGCCTGGTCCGCCATCATGTTCGCCATCGTCGCGCCCGCGGGTCTGTGGGCGCTGGTAACGTTCGGAGCTTGAAGCTCATGTCCGCTCGCACCACTGGCGCCGCGCGCGCCGGCACCGGCCATTTCATCGCCCAGCGCTTTACCGCCCTCATGCTGTTGCTGCTCGGCCCCTGGTTCATCGTCAGCGCCGCGCTGTCGCTGCGCGAGGGCGGCTACAGGGCGGCGCTCGATTTTCTCTCCACGCCGGTGAACGCGGTTGGAATCATGGTGTTCGTCGCCGCCGGGCTCTACCACATGCAGCTCGGCATGCAGGAAGTGGTGCTCGACTATATCCATAAGCCTGCCGCCAAGATGATGTTGCTGGTGCTGAACGCGCTGGCGCCGCTGGCGCTGGGGGCGGGCGCGCTCTATGCGCTGCTGGCGCTGAATTTCGGAGTCTGAACTTTTGCCCGCTTATTCCTGGATCGATCACACCTACGACGTCGTCGTAGTCGGCGCCGGCGGCTCGGGGTTGCGCGCCGCGCTCGGCTGCGCGCAGGCGGGGCTGAAGACGGCGTGTGTGACGAAAGTGTTTCCCACTCGCTCGCACACCGTGGCCGCGCAGGGCGGCATCTCGGCGGCGCTCGGCAATATGGGCGAGGACGATTGGAAATGGCACATGTTCGACACCGTCAAGGGTTCGGACTGGTTGGGCGATCAGGACGCGATCGAGTATCTCACCAAGAACGCGCCGGCGGCGGTGTATGAGCTCGAGCATTGGGGCGTGCCGTTCTCGCGCACCGAGGACGGTAAGATTTATCAACGCGCCTTCGGCGGCATGACGCGAAACTATGGCGAAGCCCCGGTGCAGCGCACCTGCGCCGCGGCTGATCGCACCGGTCACGCTATGCTGCACACCATGTATGGGCAGTCGCTCAAGCACAGCGTCGAATTCTTCATTGAGTATTTCGCGCTCGATCTCATCATGGAGGACGGCGCGTGCCGCGGCGTCACCGCCTGGAAGCTGGACGACGGCACGTTGCATCGTTTCCGCGCGCAAAAAGTGGTGTTGGCCACTGGCGGCTACGGGCGCGCTTATTTTTCTTGTACATCAGCCCACACCTGCACCGGCGACGGCAATGCCATGGTGCTGCGCGCCGGGCTGCCGCTGCAGGACATGGAATTCGTGCAATTCCACCCCACCGGCATTTTCCCCGCCGGGTGCCTCATCACCGAAGGCGCGCGCGGCGAGGGCGGCTATCTCACCAACTCAAACGGCGAGCGTTTCATGGAGCGCTACGCGCCGACGGTGAAAGACCTCGCCCCGCGCGACATGGTCTCGCGCGCGATGACGCTGGAAATCCGCGAAGGCCGCGGCGTCGGCCCGAACAAGGATCATATCTTCCTGCACCTCGATCACCTCGATCCGAAAATCCTGCACGAGCGTCTGCCCGGCATTTCTGAAAGCGCCAAGATTTTCGCCGGCATCGACGTGACCCGCCAGCCGATCCCGGTGCTGCCAACCGTGCACTACAATATGGGCGGCATCCCCACCAATTATCACGGCGAAGTGCTGACCAAGGTTGGCGCTGATCCTGATTCCGTCGTGCCTGGCCTGATGGCGGTGGGGGAGGCGGCGTGCGTGTCGGTGCACGGGGCCAATCGTTTGGGTTCAAACTCGCTGATTGACCTGGTGGTGTTCGGCCGCGCGGTGGGTTTGCGCTGCGGCGAGACGCTGAAGGCCAACGCCTCGCAACCCTCTTTGCCGAAGGGTGCGGGAGAAGGCCACCTGGCGCGCTTCGATCGCTTCCGCAACGCCAAGGGTGCGACGCCCACAGCGAAACTACGCGAAAAAATGCAGCGCGCCATGCAGGACACTTGCGCGGTCTATCGCACCGGGCCGGTGCTGCAAGAGGGCGTCGCGCGCATGGCCAAACTTTGGAACCAAGCGCCGGATGTCTCCGTCACCGACCGCTCACTGATCTGGAACAGCGATCTGGTGGAAACTTTGGAGTTCGACAATCTCCTCGCGCAAGCCATCGTCACCGTGAACGGCGCCGCCAACCGCACCGAATCCCGCGGCGCCCACGCCCGCGAAGATTTCCCCGATCGCGATGACGTCAACTGGATGAAGCACACGCTAGCCTGGCTCGATGCGGAAACCGGCGCGGTGCGGATCGATTATCGCCCGGTGCATGCGAACACGATGACCAATGAAGTTGGGCCAATTCCGCCGAAGAAGCGGGTGTATTGAGGTTTCGGTGACAATTCCTGATTTTCAGTCGTTGATGCTCCCAGTTCTGGAAGCAGCAAATGATGGCAGCGACCACAAAGGCTCTGTGCTCATTCAAAAAATGTCGGACAAATTCAACCTGTCTGAGGCTGAGAGGACAGAGATGCTGCCGTCCGGGCGGCAACGAGTCATCGAAAACCGCGTGCACTGGGCGATCACATACTTGGCAAAGTGCGGGTTATTTGAGCGGCCCCGACGTGGATACGTGCGCATCGCGCAGCGAGGCCAAGAGGTACTCAAAGAACGCCCATCTCGCATCGACCTCAAATTTCTTGCGCAGTTCCCGGAACTCGAACAGTTCCGATCACGCTCAAAGAATTCCACATCGGGCGAACAGGCCCAGCACGAAGAGTCTGCGCCGTTGATCGCCACACCGGATGAGCGATTGCGGCAGGCGAACGAGGAAATTGGAGCCGCCTTGCGAGCCGAGCTTCTAAGACGCGTAATAGACCAACCGCCCGTTTTCCTGGAGGGCCTCGTGGTCGATCTATTGGTTGCCATGGGATATGGCGGCGTTCATGGACGCGGCACGCGTTTAGGCAAGTCAGGTGACGGCGGCGTCGACGGTGTGATTGACCAGGATGCGCTCGGCCTCGATCGGGTTTATGTTCAAGCAAAGAGATATACGGACAAACCAGTGACTGCGAGCGACGTCAGAAGTTTTTTCGGCAGTCTGGATGGGGTCAAGGCAGCGAAGGGCGTCTTCATAACGACGGCCCGGTTCACCAAGGACGCGCGCGAGCAGGCGGAAAAATTCACAAAGCGTATTGTTCTGATCGACGGCGAGTTGCTTGCTGAACACATGACCAAGCATGGTGTGGGCGTTCGGGTCGAAGAACGAATCGAAGTGAAAAAGCTCGACGAGGACTATTTTTCTGAGGACGAATAGCAGACGTCGCCACGTATTGAGAGGCCCACCCATGCCCGCCATCGGCTACGTCTGTCTCGGAACCAACGATTTCGAGCGCGCTACCGCGTTCTATGATGCGCTCACCGCCGAGCTTGGCGGCAAGCGGCTGTTTCCGACGCCGCACGGGCAGATGTATCGCCTCGGTTCGGGCGCGATGCTCATGCTGACGCGGCCTTATAACGACGAGCCCGCCACGATCAGCAATGGCGGCATGCTGGCGATCCAAGTCGACGCACAAGAAGATGTCACGCGCATCTACGAAAAGGCGCTCTCGCTCGGCGCGACCAGCGAAGGCGAGCCCGGCGCGCGCGGGGGCTTCGGTGACTTCGCCTATTTCCGCGATCGCGACGGCAACAAGCTCGCGCTGTACTGGAGCGAGCGGCAGAAGAAGCCGGAATGATTGAGCGGACGTGGTCGAGCCTACACCGCGTCCCTAATTTCGGACCGCCGGCTTCCAGCCGGCTCTTTCTAGGCTTCGGTCCAACAACAAGGGCCGGCTGAAAGCCGGCGGTCCGAAGGCAAAAGCGCTGAACACGCCTTAGCGCCGTCCCAGTGCGCGTAGCAGGGCGCGGCCGACGCGGCCGTTTTGGCAGGCGCGCGCCGGAATTTCGCGGGCGCCGTTCGGAGTCTGCAGGATGGCGACGCTGCGGCCGCCGCTCTGGGCGATCGCGGCGTCGGCGTTTCGCCCGATTTGAACCACGCAGGCGTTGTTGTTGTCGCCGGTCTGCGCGATCTCGGCGCTTTGATTGCGCCCGAATTGGTGAATCTCGCCATTATTGCCGTCGCCGTTCTGAGTGACGCGCGCAGTCTGCGCGCGCCCGCGCTGAACGATAGCGAGGCGGTCGCGCACGCCGAATTGCGCGCCGGCGGCGCTATTGCCGGCGCCGCTCTGCTCGACCTGGGCTTGATTGGCGCCAGGCGCCGTCTGCGCGGCGGCGAACCCGGGCATGGCCAGGGCCAGCGCCAATATCATACCGCCAACAGGCAAACCGCGAACAGGAAAACGAGCAACAGGCATGGGGTTTCTCCAGAATCTAGGATTGGCGCCGGTCGCTGCAGGCAACGCCCTGCGCGCCGTAGATTTCGAGACTGGCGCTGTAAATGTCGCCGCGTTCCAGATTGAATTCCGAGACGCTCAGCCTTGCCTCGCCGCTGGCGTCGAACTCGAAAGCGCCGCTCTGAACGATGTCGGAGGCGCCGTTGGGGCCGCTCTTGGTGACGATCAATTGGTATTCGCCGCCCGCTTGCCGCTCCGCTTGCGCAAGCGCCTCAATGCGCAAGCCGTTGCGGGTCGGAGTAAGGCGCACTTCGCATTCCACGACGGCGCCCTGGCTCGGCGCCGGGGGATGGGCGGCGGCCGCGCAAGCCGCGATCAGGCTTGACGCCGCCAAGGCGATGAGCTGTTTTTTCATGGCGTGTTCCTTCTTGTGAAGACCGCGGCAATGGGAGGGCAAAGCCCTCCCACGCCCGGGCGTTCAATTGTAGCCGCCTTGAATGATGACCGAGATGTTGCCATCGCCGCGTTGGCGCACGTCAGCGTCCTGGCCGTTGCCGACTTGAATGACGCCAGTCGTGTTGTTGATTCCGTCCTGGTCGACGGTGGCGATGGAGCCATTGCCGATCTGGGCGACGCCGGAGACGTTGCCGTAACCGGTTTGCAGCGTGTCGGCGCGCAGATTGCGGCCCTGTTGGCCGGTCACCGCGAAATTGTCGCGACCGCGCTGGGTGGTGGTGACGCGGTTGCGGGTGCCCAATTGGTCCATCCGCAGGAAATTGTTGTACCCGTCTTGGATGCCGCGTGCGTAATGGCCGTTGCCCGATTGCATGACCACGGCGCCGTTGCGGTCCCCTTGCTGATAAGCGGCCGCGCCATTGGCTTGGCCGGACTGATCGACGACCACGCGGTTGCGGGTCTGTGCGCTGGCGACGCCGGCGCTCCCCAGCAAAGCGAGGGCGGCGGCGATGGATAGAATGCGTTTCATGACTAAACTCCTCAAGCTCTCGCGCCCCTCGTTTGCGCTTGGCGAGCATGAGAATGCTTGCGGGGGCCTGAAGCGGGCCTGAACGGTCGCTTCAGCGTGGGCTAGGGCGCCGGCGGTCCGTGTCAGCGCCGGCGGCGGCGGCTTGGCGTGCCGAGGATGCCGCGCATCAATTCGCGCACGATGGTGGAGAAAACGCCGGTCGCCACGCGCCCGGTCTGGCGCTCGACTGGCGTGGTGCGCGCACCGCCAGAGCGGCGCGTTCCGCTGCCACGCGCCGGCGGCCTGGCCTTGGCCGCGCGTTCGGCCTCGCGTTCTTCTTCGCGCGTGGTTTGCTCCAGGCGGCGGGTGAGGACTTCGTGGGCGCTTTCGCGGTCGATGGTTTTTTCGTACTTCTTGCACAGGCCGGATTTGGCGATCATCGCCTCGCGCGTGGCCAGCAGGAGCGGGCCGACCTGGCTGTTGGGCGGGCGGATCTTGGTGCGCGCCACGATTGTGGGCGCGCCGGTTTCGTCGAGCGTGGAAACCAGCGCCTCGCCGACATGCATTTCCTGAATCTCCTTGGCGACATCGATATTGGCGTTGGCGCGAAAACTCTGCGCCGCCGCGCGCACGGCTTTCTGGTCGCTCGGCGTATAGGCGCGCAGCGCGTGCTGGAAGCGGTTGCCCAATTGCGACAGCACCATGTCGGGCACATCGGTCGGCGATTGGGTGACGAAATACACCCCGACGCCCTTGGAGCGGATCAGCCGCACCACTTGCTCGACCCGGGTCAGCAATTCCTTGGGCGCGTCGCGGAACAGCAAGTGCGCTTCGTCAAAGAAAAACACCAGCTTGGGCTTATCGAGATCGCCCACTTCCGGCAGCGTCTCCCAAAGCTCGCTCATCAGCCATAGCAGGAACGCCGAATAGAGCCGCGGGCTTTGGACCAGCCGCTCGGAAGCAAGCAGATGCACCACGCCCTTGCCGTCCGGCCCTGGCGCCAGAAGGTCATCCAGTTCCAGCGCCGGTTCGCCGAAGAAGCGCTCGGCCCCGTCCATTTCCAATTGCAGCAATCGTCGCTGCAGCGCGGCGATGGATTGCGGCGTCACCAGTCCGTACTTCTTGCCGATGGCCTCGGCATTATCGGAGATGTAGGTGAGCAGCGCGCGCAGATCGGCGAGATTGAGCAGCAGGCCCTCGCGCTTGCCCTCGTTGAGCCAATCGTCGGCGAGTTTGAAGGCGATGGTGATGGCGCCCTCCTGCGCGTCGCTCGCTTCCAGCACCCGCGCCATCAGCACCGGGCCCATTTCCGTCACCGTGGTGCGCACCGGGTGACCCAATTCGCCGTACACGTCCCAGAACACCACTGGCGGCGCTTCCGGCGTTAGCGTGATGCCGATTTCCTCAGCGCGCTTGAGCGCCCAGCCTGGCGCCGGCTCGCCGGGCGCGGCGATGCCAGAAAGGTCGCCCTTGATATCGGCGGCGAAAACGTTGACGCCGGCGCGCGCGAACGCTTCCGCCAGCGCTTGCAGCGTCACGGTTTTTCCGGTGCCGGTGGCGCCGGCGATCAGGCCGTGCCGGTTGGCGCGCTTCAAGGCGAGCGATTGCATGCCTTCTGGCGAGGCGCCGATATCGATGGAGTTCATGGGCGCGATTCCGCTTCTACTTGCCGCCAGCTTGGCGCAGCGGCGGCGTTGTTCCAAGCGCCGGGGCGACATGACGTGAGATTAAAGAATTATCCACTGAAATCGCATCAATTTGAAATAGCTCATTGTTTTCGTTGCGGCGGGCCAATCATCCCCCGGTATTGGTATCGGCGGCGCAACCCATGACAAAGAAAAAGTTGCGAATCGACGACAAAAATGTATCGCTCGTCAGCACGACGTCACCGGGGCTGGGACGTTAGGCGCAGAGCCAAATTTCCCGCACCGGGCGCGTCAGCAAGTTTGACGCGCCGTACCGCATTTTGGGCTCAAGGGGGGCTTCATGGCGCGGTCCGGCCGTTACATCGGAACAGGCCTCCGCGTGCGTCCCCCACCCAGCCTGCTGCGAGGCCTGCAGGCGCCGTCGGACAGCTTGTCCCCGTCCGACGGCGCCGCCTTCTCTTCTTGTTCGGAAAATCCATAGCTTTCAGTTGCGCCCACCGCCGGGAAAGCTAGGTTCGCGCCCGTTCGGAACAAGGAAAATAACCCCATGGACGCTGCCGCGCGCGCGGACCAAAGCGAATCCGCCGACCAGTTCATCGCCGCCGCCGGCAAGGGGCCGTGGCCGGCGTTCCGCGCCAACGGCGTCATTGATGCCGCCGCAGAGGCGTTCTTGAGGGGCATCTACGAGGATGCCTCCGCCGACGAATTGGGCGACCTCTCCGCCGCCGACCTTGCCGCCCTGGCGCATGAATTCTGGGTCTGGCGCGGCCAGCGCCAGCCCGACGAGCAGATCATCCGCATCCGCCGCGGAATCGGCGTGGGGGGCAGGGCGCTCGATCGCGACATCCTCGAAGTCGCCGGTCCCGACATGCCGTTCCTGGTCGACTCGGTGATGGGCGAGCTGGCCGACCAAGGGATCGCGGCGCTGGCGATGTTCCATCCGGTGGCGCCGACGATCGCCGGCAAGGGCCGCGATTCCCTGATCCAGGTCCACGTGCCGCCGCTGCTGCCGCACCAGGGCGAGCGGCTGCACAAGGGCGTGCGCGAGTCACTCGCCGACGTCCGCGCGGCGGTCGTCGACTTTCAAGCCATGCGCGAGCGGATGGCGAATTGCGCGAGCGAATTGGAGCAGGCCAAGTCCAACGCGCCGCCGGACGAGGTCGCCGAGGCAGTGGCGCTGCTGCGTTGGCTCGCCGCCGACAAGTTCACCTTCCTGGGCGCGCGCGACTACGAATACGCCCGTGACGCCAGCGGCGCCTACAAGGCCGACGAGCCGGTCATCCTGCGGCCGACCTGTCTTGGCGTGCTGCGCAATCCGGAAGTCTATGTGCTGCGCACCAGCGCCGAGCCGATGAAGTTGACGCCGGAATTGAAGCGGCTGATGGCCGAGCCCGCGCCGCTGATCGTGGCCAAATCGACCATCCGCGCGCGCGTGCACCGGCGCACCACCGCCGACTATGTCAGCGTCAAGCGCTACAATGAAAAAGGCGAAGCGATCGGCGAAGTGCGCTTCGTCGGCCTGTTCACCAGCGAGAGCTTCACCGAACCGACCCGCAACATCCCGATGCTGCGGCGCAAGGCCGACTGGGTGATGGGCCAAGCGGGCTTCCCCGCCGGCGGCCACAATTCCAAGACGCTGCGCAAGATCATCGAATATTATCCGCGCGAGGAACTCTGGCAGATGTCGCGCGAGGAGCTGCTGCGCATCGCCCGCGGCGTGCTGCACCTGCTCGACCGCCCCCGCGCGCGGGTGTTCATCCGTCGCGACCGCTACAACCGCTTCGTCAGTGCGCTAGTTTACGTGCCGAAAGACCGCTTCAACTCGGCGCTGCGCGAGCGCATCGGCGCGGCCATCGCCCAAGCCTATGGCGGTGTGGTCGAGAGCTACCAGCCGCAATTGGGCGAAGGCCAATTGGCGCGCGTGCTGTTCATGATCGGTGAAATCGACAAGGCCAAGCCCGAGCCCCGCGCCGAGGCGCTCGATGCCGAGATCGCAGCCCTCACCCGCACTTGGGAAGACGGTTTCGCCGAGGCGCTGATGCGCTCGGACCACTTCGACACCGGCGCCCGCGACCAGGCTCAGCACCGCTTCGGCGAAGCCTTCACCGCTTCCTACCGCGAGCGCTATTCCGTGCACGAAGCCTTGGTCGATGTCGCCGCGATCCTGTCGGCGCGTGACGACGAGGTGATCCGCGCCCGCGCCTATCGCGAGCCCGGCGACGCGGACAACATCATGCGCTGCAAGTTCTACGCCCGCGGCGACGTGCTGGCGCTGTCGGCGACGGTGCCGATCCTGGAGAACATGGGGCTGTTCGTCGATTCGGAAGTGGATTTCGAATTGCAGCTCAAGGCCGGCCCGCTCAACCCGGCGCAGCGCATCTTCGTGCACGACATCGAAACCCGCTCCGCTGACGGCAAGCCGATCGAGCTTGAAAAAGCCGGCGCCATGTTCGAGGCAGCGTTCGCTGCGGTGTGGACCAGCCGGGCGGAAAATGACGGCTTCAACCGGCTGATCCTGGGCTTGCCCTGCACCTGGCGGCAAGCGGCGCTGCTGCGCGCGCTAGCGCGCTATCGCCAGCAGACCGGGCTCGACCCGACCCAAGCCGCACAGGAACAAGCGCTGGCGGCGCATCCGAAAATCGCCGCGCTGATCCTGGCGCTGTTCCGCGCGCTCTTCGATCCCAATCTGCCGGAGACGATGGAGACGCGCCGCATCCGCTCGGGACGGCTCGAATTCATGCTGGAAGCGGCGCTCACCGAAGTAGTCAGCCTCGACGACGATCGCGCGCTGCGCCGGCTCTACCAATTGGTCACCGCGACCACGCGGACGAATTATTATCAGCCCGGGACCGATGGCGGCGCCAAGCCCTACATGTCGTTCAAGATCGACTCGGGAGCGGTCAAGGAATTGCCCGCGCCAAAGCCTTACCGCGAAATCTGGGTGGCCTCGCCGGTGGTGGAGGGGGTGCATCTGCGCTTTGGCCCGGTGGCGCGCGGCGGCTTGCGCTGGAGCGACCGCCGCGAGGATTTCCGCACCGAAGTGCTCGACCTGGTCAAGGCGCAGCAGGTGAAGAACGCCATTATCGTGCCGGTTGGGGCCAAGGGCGGGTTCTATCCCAAGCGCTTGCCGGCGCGCGGCGCTCCGGGCTTCCAGGAAGCCGGGATCGAGGCGTACAAGACCTTCCTGCGCGGCTTGTTGGACCTCACCGACAATTTCGTCGATGGCGGCGTCAAGGCGCCTGCCGAAATCGTGCGCTGGGACGGTGACGACGCCTACCTCGTCGTCGCCGCCGACAAGGGCACCGCGACTTTCTCCGACATCGCCAATTCCATCTCCGCCGAGTACGGCCATTGGCTGGGCGATGCGTTCGCCAGCGGAGGCTCGGTCGGCTACGACCACAAAGCCATGGGCATCACCGCCAAAGGCGGGTGGGAAGCGGTGAAACGCCATTTCCGCGAGATCGGCAAGGACATCCAAGCCGAGGAATTCACCGTCATCGGCGTCGGCGACATGTCAGGCGACGTGTTCGGCAACGGCATGTTGCTCTCTCGCAAGATCAGATTGCTGGCCGCCTTCGATCACCGCGACATCTTCATCGATCCCAACCCCGCCGATTGCGAGGCTTCGTTCAAGGAGCGCCAGCGCTTGTTCGACACCGCGCGCACCTCGTGGGCCGATTACGACCGGAAGCTGATCTCCAAGGGTGGTGGCGTGTTCTCGCGCGGCTTGAAGGCCATCGATCTGTCGCCGGAAATCCTGGCGCTGACCGGGCTCGACAAGCCACAGGTCACCCCCGCCGAACTGATGAGCGCATTGCTCAAGAGCCCGTGCGAATTGCTCTGGTTCGGCGGCATAGGCGCCTATTTGAAGGCGCGCGCCGAGAGCCACAACGAGGTCGGCGACAAGGCCAATGACGGACTGCGCGTCGATGCCGAGGACGTGCGCGCGCTGGTGATCGGCGAGGGCGCCAATCTTGGCGTCACCCAGAAGGGCCGCATCGGCTTCGCCAAATCTAGCAACAATGGCGCGGGCGGACGCATCAACACCGACGCCATCGACAATTCCGCCGGCGTCGATACTTCCGACCACGAGGTCAACATCAAAATCCTGCTGGGCGACGCCATCCGCGCTGGCGCACTCAAGGCCGGCGCCCGCGACGCCTTGCTCGCAACGATGACCGAGGAAGTTGGCGCGCTGGTGCTCGCCAATAATTACCACCAAACTGGCGCGCTGTCGTTGGCGCAGGCGAGCGCGCCCGCCGACCTCGACAGCCACGAGCGCTTTATCCAGCGGCTAGAGGCGGCGGGGCGGCTGTCGCGCAAGGTGGAGGGGCTGCCCAGCGCGGCGGAAATCGCGGCGCTGCGCGCGGCCCGCCAGGGGCTGACGCGGCCGGAACTGGCCAAGCTGATCGCCTATTCCAAGATCGATCTGTTCGATGCGCTGGTGGCATCGCCCGCGCCGGACGATCCGGCGTTCGCGGCGCCTCTCAAGCACTATTTTCCCGCCGCTTTGGCGCGGTTCGAGCCGCAAATGTCGGGACATCGGTTGCGGCGCGAGATTATCGCAACCCAACTAGCCGGCGATGTCGTCAACCGCTGCGGACCTTCGTTCGTCGATCGCATTACCGCGATCTCGCGCGCCAATTCGGTGACGATCGCCTGCGCGTTCGAGGCAGCGCGCCGGATTTTCGAGCTCGAGGTGCTGGCGGCGCGCATCAATGATTTGGACAACGCGGTTCCCGCCGCGGCGCAACTCGCGCTGCACCAGCGCCTTGCCGGGGCGCTGCGGCGCTCGACGCTTTACCTTGCGCGCCATGGCGGTTTCGACCGCGAAGAGCCGCGCGGCATTCTCGATGTGGTCGAACATTATCGCGCTCTGGTCGGAGCGCAACGCGCCACGCTGATGGACGATCTCAGCGCCATCGAGCGCGAGCGAGTCGGCGTGCGTCACAAGGCGCTGACCGACCTCGGCGCGCCCGACGCGATCGCCCGCGAGGCGGCGCTGTTGCTGCCGTTGACGCTGTCGCTCGATGTCGCCGACTTGGCGCGGCGTTCGCAATGGGGGGTGAGCGCGGCCTCGGGCCTGCACACCGCCATCGGCGCCGAGTTCGGCCTCGACGCCATGCGCGACGCCGCCGCCAATATGCGGCTCGACCAGCATTGGGACCGGCTGGTGGTGCGCCGGGCGGCGGAGGACTTCGGTGAAATGCAATTGAAGCTCGCCGAAGCCGCCGCCAAGGCGATCGGCGCACCGCCCACGATCGCCGACCTCGCCTGGTGCGGCGAAGCCGCGCGTGGCTGGATCGCCTCGCTCGGCCAACCGGCGCAACGCGCGCGCGCCGCCTACAAGGAACTGAGCGGGCAAGGGCAGTGGAGTTTTGCCAAGCTGATGCTGATCGCCGCCGAGTTCAACGCGCTGGCCGCGGCGGTGCGTTAGCGGCGCCGCGCAAGTTCCGTCCTTATTGAATCTTTCAAACACCCATCCCCGGATGAATGCACAACATTCAGTCGGGGCCCCAAGATCGCGAGCACTTGAGTTTATGGCCCCCTGACTCGCCGCTGCGCTGCGCTCCGGGGATGGGTGGTTGTGTGTCCCAAACGATCAGAACATACCCTAAACGTCATAACTTATCGCCACGCCCTCGCTCACCGGCGTCGCCTGGCAAGTGAGTACGTAGCCCTCGGCGAGTTCGGCTTGCGAGA
>JANNQT010000008.1:0-7697 GCA_031400895.1 Alphaproteobacteria bacterium
CACGAGCGCGATTGTTGCCCCCGGGTTCCGGGTATCGCTTCGCGATCCCGGAATGACGGTGTTTTTTATTGTACACCATGTACAGCGACGATTCGGTGACCGACGACACCATCGCCCCCTTCTCGCTCGACGCCGCGCCCGTGCGCGGACGCATCGCGCGGCTGGGCCCGGGCGCGCTCGATCCGATTTTGCGCCGCCACGATTATCCGCGGCCGGTGGCGATGTTGCTTGGCGAAGCGCTAACTCTGGCCGGGCTGGTGGGATCGCTGTTGAAGCAGGAGGGTTGCTTGGTGGTGCAGGCGCGGGGCGATGGGCCGATTTCGCTGCTGGTGGCCGAGCATAGCGGGGGCGGCCTGCGCGGTTATGCGCGGCTGGCGCAAGGCGCCGGCGACGCGCTTACCCACGCCCACCGCAAAACGCCCGCCGCACTGCTGGGCGCGGGCAGTCTGGTGATCACGTTGGAGCCCGGCGGCGATGCCGAGGCCTATCAAGGCGTGGTGGCGCTCGACGGCGAAACGCTGGCGGCGTGCGCGGAGGCCTATTTCCGCCAGAGCGAGCAGACCGACAGCGGCATTCGCCTCGCCGTCGGCGAGGTGTTCGCGGGCGAGCGTCCGCCAACGTGGCGCGGCGGCGGCGTGCTGATGCAGCGCATCGCCGCCGACGCCGCACGCGGCGACACCAACGAAGCTTGGTCGCGCGCTTCGCACCTGTTCGCGACGCTGAGCGATGAGGAATTGATCGATCCGGCGCTGCCCAGCGACCGCCTGCTCTATCGCCTGTTCCACCAGGAAGGCGCACGCATGGGCGAGCCCGTCCCGCTCGCCGATTGCTGCAGCTGCGACGAGAGCCGGCTGACGGCATTGATGCGCCGCTTCCCGGCCGCGGAATTGCGCGATCTGGTGGAGCCCGATGGACGCTTGCACGCGCGCTGCCAATTCTGCGCGCGCGCTTATTTCATCAAACCTGAGCAGGTCGGGATTTGAGGCTCACGCCGCTTCGACTTCGAGCGCGTAGCCGGCGCTGCGGACGGTGCGGATTGGATCGGCTTCAGCGCCGTCCATCAGCGCCTTGCGCAGGCGGCCGATATGCACATCGACGGTGCGCGCCTCCACGTACACATCCGAGCCCCACACCGCATCCAGCAATTGCTCGCGCGAGAACACGCGGCTTGGATGCTGCATCAGATGATCGAGAATACGGAACTCGGTCGGCCCCAGATGCACTTCGCGCGCTCCGCGCTTCACCCGGTGGGCGATGCGGTCCATGACGATATCGCCGCAGACGACGCGGTCGTCGGTGAGGCCGGGGCGAATGCGGCGCATCACCGCGCGCAGTCGCGCCAGCAATTCGCCCATCGAGAACGGCTTGCTGATGTAATCGTCGGCGCCAATGTCGAGACCGCGCACGCGGTCGCTCTCCTCGTCCCGCGCGGTCAGCATCACGATCGGGGTGTTGCGGGTCTCCTGGCGCGCGCGCAGGCGGCGGCACACTTCGATGCCGGGCGTCTTCGGCAGCATCCAATCCAGCAACACCAGATCCGGCGTCGTCTCGGCGGCGAGCACCAGCGCCTCGTCGCCATCGTTGGCGACGCTGACCTTATAGCCTTCGCGTTCGAGATTGTACTTGAGCAGTTCCGCCAACGCGGCTTCGTCCTCGACCAGCAGCAGGCGCGGGCTCATCGGCTTCCTCTACTCGGCATCTTGGCCCCGCGGGCGCTGGGCGGTGATTTCCTCGCCAGTGACGCTGAAGTGAATGTATTCGGCGATATTGGTGCCGTGATCGCCGATGCGTTCGAGATTCTTGGCGATGAACAGCAAATGCGCGCCGGCGCTGATCATACGCGGATCCTCGATCATATAGGTGAGCAATTCGCGGAACAGACTGTTGTAATGGGAGTCGATGTTGTCGTCGGCGTTCCAGACGCCGATGGCGGCCTGCACGTCGCCCTTGGCGTAGGCGTCGAGCACCTGCTGCAGGTGCGCGGCGGCGATCTTGCCCATGCGCTCGACGCTGCGAGTCAGCTGGATCGGCTCGGATTGGTTGAGGATCAGCGAGCGCCGGGCGATGTTCTTGGCCAGATCGCCGACGCGCTCCAATTCCCCGGCGATGCGCCACGCCGTCAGCACCACGCGCAGATCGTTGGCCAGCGGCTGGCGCAGCGCGAACAGCTTGATCGCCTGGCGCTCAATCTCGCGCTGGGCGGCGTCGATCTTGGGGTCGCGCTGAATGACGGCCTGGGCCAGTTCGGTATCGCGCCGCGCCACCGCGCCAAGGCAATCGTTGACCGCGACCTCGGCCAAGCCGCCCATGCGCGCCACCTCATTGGTGAGCGCGTCGAGTTCTCCGGTGAAGGACTTGACGGTATGTTCGGTCATGTTCTCCTCAACCGAACCGGCCGGTTATGTAGTCTTGTGTACGCGAATCGCGAGGATTGGTGAAGATTTCCGCGGTCGGCCCGGTCTCGACCAGCTTGCCGAGGTGGAAGAAGGCGGTCTTCTGCGACACTCGCGCCGCCTGCGCCATGGAATGGGTGACGATGACAATGCAATAATTCTGGCGCATCTCGTCGATCAATTCCTCGATCTTGGCGGTGGCGATTGGGTCGAGCGCCGAGCAGGGCTCGTCCATCAGGATGATGTCGGGGTTCACCGCCACGGTGCGGGCGATCACTAGGCGCTGCTGCTGGCCGCCAGAAAGGCTGGTGCCCGGCTGGAACAAGCGGTCCTTGACCTCGGCCCACAGCCCGGCGCGGCGCAGCGATTTCTCGACCATGACGTCCATGTCGGGTTTGGTCTTGGCCATGCCGTGCAGGCGGGGACCATAGGCGACATTGTCGTAGATGGATTTCGGAAACGGATTGGGCTTCTGGAACACCATGCCCACGCGGGTGCGCAGCACCACCGGATCGACATCCTTGCCGTAGGCGTTCTTGCCTTCGATCAGCAGCGAGCCGGAGACGCGGCAGCCTTCGATGGTGTCGTTCATGCGGTTGATGCAGCGCAGGAAGGTGGTCTTGCCGCAACCGGAGGGGCCGATGAAGGCGGTGACGGCGCGGTCAGGAATGTCGATCGAGACGTCGAACAGCGCCTGCTTGTCGCCGTAGGATACGTTGATATCGAGCGCGCTGATCTTGGTCGCGGTCGATTCGAGCGCACCCGCATGGGCGCTCACGACCGGCGCCGCCAGCGACGGGCTCGACGGTCTCGGTTCGGCGTTGGCTGAAAACTCCATCTTGGACCACCTGTTCGCGTTAGACACGAATTATCCACGCCGTTGCCGCGTTGTATAAGAACGTTTGATGACACTCTCGTGAAATCGATCCGCATCACCCCGCTTCGGCCGATTCCACATAAGCGGCGAACGCCGAACCGCGGCCCGGAATGCTCTCGACCAACAGGCCACCGCCGTGGCGGTTGACGATGTGCTTGACGATGGCCAGCCCCAGGCCGGTGCCACCGCGCTCCTGCCCGGTCTCGCGCTCGACCCGAAAGAAGCGCCCGCCCAGCAGCGGCAAGTGGCGCGGGGCGATGCCGGGCCCAGAATCCTCCACCCGAACAAACACGTAGCTGCGGTTTGCGACCGCGACCGGACTCAACAGCGACATGTGCCCGGCCCCGGGCCATTGCCTGCCGGCGCGCTCAATCGCCTGGTCGCGATCCCCAGCGAAGGCGACCTCGATCCGCACCTCGCCGCCGGCGGCGGTGTATTTTACCGCATTATCGATCAGATTTTGCACCACCTGCGACAACTGGAAGCGCTCGCCGACGACGTTCAGCGGCGCTTGCGGCGGCGCCCAGGCGAGGCGCACTTCGCGCTCGGCGGCGACCGCGCGCATGGTATCGACCGCCTCGCTGACCACGGCGGCGAGATCGGCGCGGTCGGTAGGCGGCACATGCTCATCCAGTTCGATGCGCGACAGCGACAACAGGTCGTCGATCAGCCGGCGCATGCGCTCGGCCTGCACCTGCATCATCTTCAGGAACCGGTCGCGGTCGACCGCCTCGTCGCGGGCGTGACCGGCCATAGTCTCAATCAACAGCGTGAGCGAAGCCAGCGGCGTGCGCAATTCGTGGCTGGCGTTGGCGAGAAAATCCGCGCGCATCCGCTCGGTCGAGACCCGCGCGGTCTCATCGTGAAACACGAGCAGCGCCGCGCGCTGGCCGCCCCATTCGAACGCCGCCACGTAGCAGCGCACATGGCGATCGGTCAGCGTCGGCGCATGATATTCGACCACGCGCGAATCGCCCTCCACCACGGCACCCTTCACCGCGTCGAGCACGTCCGGGTGGCGCAAGATAGTGGTGAGATATTGGCCCTTGGCTTCGAACTGCAATTGCGCGCGCGCCGCCGCATTCGACCCGGCCAGGCGGCCCGCGGCATCGACCAGCAGCACCGCGTCAGGCAGGGCCTCCAGCAACGGGGCAAGCTGCGCCGGGCTGACCAGGCGTTCGACCTCTTCATTGGCGGCGATCACCAGCGCGCTGGTCTGGCGCGCCGCCCAGACGCAAGCCGCCGCCGCGCCCGCCATGAACAGCGCCGCCCATGGCTGCAAAGCCAGGGCCACAAGGGCCGCGATCACGGCGCTCGCCGCGGCGGCCCAGGCGAGCAATGGCGCCTGCCGCAGTCGCCAAATCGCTAGGTCCGGTCGATTCATAAAGGCCCGCGAAACTGAGCGCTCCGCATAGGCTGGCGCCGCCAGGCTCGCAAGCAGCCGGCGGAGAGCGCATCTGAAACGGGCATTGGTGGCATCATGGTTGCGACGGTCTAAGCTAAGCCAGCGCACGGGGACTATTATTATCGAAAAGCAATATGTGTTTATTGACTTTCGAGATTTGCTGAGCTAGGCGCTGACCGAGAGGGGACTATGAAACCGGGTATGCGCCTTTGGATCGGATTGGGACTGGCGGCCGCCGCGAGCAGCTGCGCCGGACGGCATCTGCCGCCGGAGCCGGATTCCTACGTCGCCGCCGACGCCATCGGGACCGAGCGCGCCGCTGAACTGGCCGCCTCCCCCGCCGCCACCTGGCTAGACGATCTCAATTCGACGGAAATGTCCGCGCTGACCCGCGAGGCTCTGGCCGGCAGCCCCGACCTGCAGATCGTGGAAGCGCGCTACCGCGCCGCGCGCTGGCGGGCTCGGGGCGCGTTCGGCGTCGCTTGGCTGCCCAGTCTCGGCATCGGCGTGGAAGGCTCACGGCGCGAAGAGCCAACCAGCACAAGCGAGCGCGTGCGCCACGAGATCATGACCTCGAATGTGTCAGCCAGTTGGGAGCTCGATCTTTGGGGCCGGCTCAGTGCGCGCGCGCTCGCCGCCGATCTCGGCGCCGACGGGGCCGAGGAAGACCTCAATGGCGCGAGGCTTTCGGTGGCGGGCCAAACGGCGCGCGCCTGGGTGGATCTGATCGAAGCGCAGCAATTGCTGGCGCTGGCGCGCGAGGATCTGCAAACCCGCGAGCGGGCGCTGGAACTGACCCAGCGCCGCTACGACGTGGGCGTCATCACCTCGCTTTCGCTGCGCACCGCGCGCAGCCAGGTCGCCTCCGCGCGCGGGCTCGACGCGCAGGCGCAAGATCAGCTCATGATCGCGTCGCGGCGGCTGCAAGAAGTCATGGGCCGTTACCCGGACGGCAGCTTGCGTGCCGACGGCCAGCTTCCCGCCCTCCCCCAGCTCGCGGCCGCCGGCGCGCCGGCCGATCTGCTCGAGCGCCGCCCCGACGTGCTAGCGGCGGAAAACCGCATGCGCGCCGCCGGCTTTCGCATCCACGAAGCGCGGGCGGCGATGTTGCCGCGGCTGACGCTGACCGGAAATGCCGGCAATAGCGGCCCAGGCCTCACCGACATCGACGACAGCGCCAACATGGTCTCCAATTTGGTCGCCGGCATCACCATGCCGATCTTCCAGGGCGGTGCGCTATTGGCGGAATCGCGCGCCAGCGTCGCCGACCGGCGCGCGGCGGCGGCCGAATATGTCGCCACCGCGATCATCGCCTGGCGCGAAGTCGAGGGCGCGATCAGCGCCGATCAAAGCTTGGACGTGCGCGAGCGCGAATTCGCCACCGCCGCCACCGAAGCGCGCGCCGCCCAGGATTTGGCCGAGCGGGAATATGCGCGCGGGGTCGCCACCCTGTTCGAATTGATCGACGCCTATACCCGGCGCATCGACGCCGAGCGGGGGCTGATCGCCGCCCGGGCCGCCCGCGTCACCAACCGCATCGGCTACCATGTCGCCTTGGGCGGCGGCGCCCGCACCGGCGGCATCGACGACACCAGAGGACGCGTGCGATGAACAAGATGGATTTCGAGATGACGCAAGCCGCGACCGAGGAAGCCAGTCCGCGCAAGGCGTTTTTCGCCATGCTGCGGCGCTGGGCGGTGTTCGCCGCACCGGTGGCGGTGATCGCCGGGGGCGTACTGTTGTTCACGGTGCTGCAGGCGACCGCGCCCAAGCCGAAGGAGAAGGAAGACACCACCCACGCAGCGGCGGTGCAGTTCGCGGTGGCGCATTCGCGGCCGACCACCATCTCCATCAGCGTGCAAGGCGAGGCGCGCCCACGCACCGAGGCCTCTCTAGCAGCACAAGTGTCGGGGCGGTTGGTGTGGACCAGCCCGAAATTCCAGGAAGGCGGCGCCTTCGCCGAGGGCGAAACCATCGCCCGCGTCGATAACGCCGATTACGAACTCTCCGTCATTCGCGCCCGCTCGCAGGTGGCGCAAGCCGAAGAAGGGCTGACCCGCGAACAGGCAGAAGGCGAATTGGCGCGGCAGGACTGGCAAGCGCTCGGGCAGGGCGAGCCTCCCCCATTAGCTGTGCGCGCGCCGCAATTGGCGCAAGCGCAAGCCGCACTGGCGGCAGCGCAAGCCTCGTTGCGCTCGGCCGAACTCGATCTGTCGCGCACCAATATCCGCGCGCCGTTTTCTGGACGCATCCGCGAGCGGCGCGCCAGTGTCGGCGATTACGTCGCCCCCGGCGCGCCGGTGGCTTTGATGTTCGCCACCGCCACCATGGAAATCCGGGTGCCGCTGACCGACGCCGATCTGGCCGCCATGCGATTGCCGGTGGGCTTTGCCGCCACCGGCGCCAATCCGGGCCCCGCGGCGCGCATTTCCACCGCCACCACCGGGCGCACCCAGACCTGGCAAGGTCGGCTGGTGCGGGTGGACGCTTCCGTCGATGCGCGAACGCGCCTGGTTTACGCCATCGTCGAGGTGCGCGATCCCTTCAGTTCGCGCCACGCCTCGCCGCTGGCGCCGGGCATGTTCGTGACCGTGCAACTCGAGGGCTCGGGCAGCGAGACCATGGTGGCCGCCCCGCGCAGCGCGCTCAAGCGCAACGAATTCGTCTATGTGGTCAAACCCGACAACACCATCGACGTCCGCCGCGTGCGCGCCGCGCAGACCACCGCCGACGAGGTGATGTTCCGCGAAGGCGTCGCCGATGGCGAGCGGGTGGTCGTATCGGTGTTGACATCGCCGCGCCAAGGCATGGCGGTAACCCCGATCGACCGCGAGGGCGGCAGCGCCCAAACGCGACCCGCTCAAGAACAAAGCAAATAGACAGAAAAGCCGCCGCGCTGGGACGCGGCGGGCCCGGAGTGCGCCAATTCCAGCACCCGCAGGGTGCCCGGCACCCCGACCGATTTGCCGCCGACAACGGCGTCGTAAAACTGCATCGGCTTGCCATCTGGCCCGATGAAACG
>JANNQT010000009.1:0-15231 GCA_031400895.1 Alphaproteobacteria bacterium
GACATGAACGGCCTCAAGGGCGTCGCCGGCGGCTTCGGCAAGGTGATGGCCGGCCCCAAATGGCTGAAGAAAGATTATTCCGATCTGCTCGCGCTGCTCTTCCAACTCACCAAGCTGATGAAGACCAAGGGCATCGTGGCGCTCGAAGCACATATCGAGAAGCCCAACGAAAGCGCGATCTTTCAGAAATATCCCAAGCTCTGCAAGGATCATTTCGTAGTCGATTTCATCTGCGACACGCTCAGGATGATGACCATGAACCTCGACGACCCGCACCAGGTCGAGGACGCCATGGAAAAGCAGATCGAAAAGCATCATCACGAGACGCTGCACCCGGCGCATGCGCTGCAAGGCATGGCCGACGGGCTGCCGGCGCTCGGCATCGTCGCGGCGGTGCTCGGCATCGTCAAAACCATGGGCGCGATCAGCGAGCCGCCGGAAATCCTCGGCCTGATGATCGGCAAGGCGCTGGTCGGGACTTTCCTTGGCGTGTTTCTGGCCTACGGCATCGTGGGCCCGATGGCCGCCAAGCTGAACGCGGTGATCGAGCACGACGCCCAATTCTATAAAATTATTCGCGATGTGCTGGTTGCGCACTTGCACGGCAACGCGGCGCAGGTCTCAGTGGAAATAGGGCGCGGCTCGGTGCCTTCCTCGATGCAGCCGAGCTTCACCCAGCTGGAAGAGGCGCTCGCCGCCGCGGTCGAGGCTTGAGGACCTGCCTCGGCCCTATGCAAATTTGCATGCCCAAATTCGCCGGAGGCGCTTGCCAATACGGTTAATCCGGGGCATTGAGACGCCTTCCTGCGTCGAGGGTGGCCCTCGGCGGTGAGACGAGGGGTAGATCCTATGACAAAGTTTAAGTTGGGTATGGCGGCCGCGGCCGCGGCTATTCTCGCCTTCGGCGTCGCGGCTTGCGGCGGCTCGGGCACGGAAGCGACCAGCCCGGAAGCGTCCACTTCGGAAGCGACCACTCCGGATGCGACCACCCCGGATGCGACCACCCCGGATGCGACGACTGCGACCGAACCGGCGCCGGCTTCGACCACCACACCGTAATAACGGTTTCAGACGCAAGTCTGCGATAGGCCGTCCCGCAAGGGGCGGCCTATTTGCTTTAGAATGGTCCCATGCCGCGCCTGCCGCCCCGCGCCGAGCTGAATTGGACCGAGCGGGGTGAACCGCGCGCGTTCGAGGACGTGTATTTCTCGCGCGATGGCGGGCTCGCGGAAAGCGAGGCGGTATTCCTCGGCGGCTGCGACTTGCCGCGGGCCTGGGTTGGCCGAGATCGTTTCGCTTTGTGCGAACTTGGTTTTGGAACCGGCTTGAACGTTATCGCGACGTGGCGCGCCTGGAAAAAGACACGTTTGCCACATGCGATATTGCATATCTCAAGCATCGAGGCATTCCCTCTTGAGAGGGCTGAAGCCGCGCGCGCACTGGCGCAGTTTCCGGAGATCGCGAATCTGGCAGCACGATTGCTCGAGCGCTGGCCGGTGCGCGCTTATGCGCCGCAACTTTTGTGGTTCGCCGAGGACGGCGTTTCGCTGTCGCTGCATGTGGGCGAAGCGGAAACGATTCTCGCCGGCATGCACGCGTGCTTCCACGCCTGGTTCCTCGACGGCTTCGCGCCGTCGCGAAATCCCGCCATGTGGAACGAAGCAGTGTTCAAGCAGATCGCCAGACTCTCCGCGCCTGGCGCGCGAGTGGCGACGTTCACGGTCGCCGGCGACGTGCGGCGCGGACTCGAATCGGTTGGCTTTGCGGTGGAGAAGAAGCCGGGCTTCGGCACCAAGCGGGAGCGGTTGGAGGCGCGATTCGACGCCGCCAAGCTTGGCTTGGCGCCCTCTGCGCAAGGGCTTGAGCGCCCGTACCCCTACGCCGCCTGCAACCCCAAGCGCGTCGCCATTATCGGCGCGGGCATCGCCGGCGCCGCGAGTGCGCGGGCGCTGACCCGGCGCGGGGTAGAGACTATCGTGCTCGAAGCCGCGCCCGCGCTGGGCGCCGGCGCCAGTGGCAATCCCGCCGGACTGATCATGCCGCGTCTCGATCGCGGCGGCGTGCTGGCCGAGTTTTTCCTTGCCGCTTATCTCCATGCCGTGCGCGAGTACACAGCGCTTGGCGTATTCGAATGTCGCGGCGTCGAGGAACGCGCGCAAAGCCGCGCCGCCGCCGCGTTCGCCGATCTCAGCGCCGACCCGCCGCTGCCCGCGGATTGGTTCGCGCCGGTCGGTGCGGGAGCGGCGTTGCATGCGCGAGCAGGCCTGATCCGCCCGCTTGCCGCCATCGAGCGCATGCTCGAAGGCGCGACGCTGCTGTGCGAAGCGCCGGTGGCGGCGATGGAGCGCGTGGACCATTGCTGGGTGCTGCGCGCGCCCGACGGCCGCGCGCTGTTGAAGGCCGACGCCGTTGTGCTGGCCTGCGGCGCGGCGCTAGCGCAATTCGCGCCGGCGAGTTTTCTGCCGATCGTGCTGTCGCGCGGCCAGATCGAGTGGGGCGAGGGGAGCGCGCCGGCGCGCGCCATCGTGCAGGGTAGCTATGCCGCGCCGCACGCTGGTGGCGTGCTGTTCGGCGCGACCTTTGACAAATATGGACCGCCGGCGTCCTCGCCGGCTGGCGTGATCGCCGATAATGCGCAAGTCCTGCAAGACGCCCGCGCCCGCAATTTCGCCGCGCTCGCCCAACTCGCGCCTGAACTCGCCGCCTCCCTCGATCCCGCCAAGCTCAGCTCGCGCGCCGCCATTCGCGCCAGCATGCCCGACTTCGCGCCCGTCGCCGGTTTGTTGCCGGACGCGCAAGCGTGGCTGGGGCGCTACGCCGGCCTCGCACACGGGCGCGAGGTGGATGCAAGCGCGCCGCCGCCGGCGCATGCGGGCGTCTATGTGCTCGGCGGTCTGGGCGCACGCGGGCTCACCAACGCGCCGATCCTGGGCGAACGCCTCGCCGCGGAAATGCTGGGCGAGCCGCAGCTGCTCTCGCGCGCCGCGCTCGAGGCGCTGCATCCGGCGCGGTCCCTGTTGCGCGCGCTCACGCGGCCTGGTTAGCCCCATACCGCGCCTCGATCGCGGTGCGCAGTTCGGCTTGGCGCTTTTCGTCGAGCGGGTATTTGTGGAGGCTGAGCGCGGCCAGCACCGTGAGCAGGATCGGCGCGCCGATGAACAGTGCGCTCAGCGCGCCCAGCGCCTGCTGGCTGTTTCCGGCGCCGTGCTTGGCCGCGAAACCGACCAGCTGCAGCACCACGAACGTCACCGGCCCCGCCGCGAGGCCGACTTTCGAGGTCATCAGCAGCAAACCAAAATAGAGCCCCGAGCGGCGCGAACCGGTGCGCACTTCGTCCTCATCGACCACATCGGCCATCAGCGAGCGGGTCAGCAGGATGCACCCGCCCTGCGCCAGCCCCGCCAGCAGCATGAACACGATCGCCAGCGTGAACGCACCGGGCGGCAACACCAGCAGCAGGCAGGTGGTCGCCGCCGTGTACAACAGCGCCGCTTGCAGCGCGCGGTGTTTGCCGAAGCGTTGCGCCAGGGACCACCAGATCGGCACGCCTACCAGACCGGCAACGAAATACACCGCCGCCAGGGTTTGCGCCTCGCGCGCGAAGCCGAGCACGTATTGGAAGTAGAACAGGAACAAGCCGCCCGACACCCCTTGCGCCACCCCCAGCAGCAAATCCGGCAACAGCACCCGCCGCGCCACTGGGTTGGAGAACACCGTGGCCAGCGCCTTGCGCAGGCCGAGATGAGGCTGCGGCGGCGTCCGCCGTTCGCGCGCGCCGAAGCAGGCAAGCGCCACCGTCAGCGGCAGCATGACGATCAGCGTCCAGCCCATGGCCTGCACCGCGACTGCGTTGCCGCTGCCGACCGCACTGGACGCCGCCAACGCCGCGATCACCAGCATTAAGGTCTGTCCGGCGAGGCTCGCGGTCTGCACCGCGCCGAGCGCACGGGTGCGGCCGCGATAGGTGGGAATGATCTCGCCCGACCAGCCCAGGTGCGCCACCATCATCATGGCGAACACGAAATACATGGCGAAGATCGAAGCGCCCGCGAGCGGCGCGCTAGCGCCCTTCTCCAGGCCGATGAACACGAGCCAGATCGCCGCCATCAGAAACGGCGTCGCGCCGACCAGCCAGATGCGTCTTCTGCCCCAACGCGTCTCGGTGCGGTCCTGCAGCGTGCCGAGCGTGGGATCGAGCACGATGTCGAACAGGCGCGCGGCGACGAACAACGCCCCAACCACGCCTTCCTCCAAGCCGATATGTTCGATGAAATAGGGCGGCAGGAACATTACCGTCGGCAAGGTCAACGCCAACAATGGCGCGGCCGGCGCCGCGAACGCGGCGAGTTCGAGCACGGAGACCGGTTTTTGGTGGTGCTGAGAAGTCAAGAATCCCTCCACCTTCCCTTTGAGACGCTAGAGTTCATGGGTCCCGGAATTGCGCTTGCGCGCAATCCGGGAATGGGTGGGCGCTGCGCTTTACTCCCATAGACTGGGGCGCAAACCAACTCAAATCCCGCGCACGGCCTTCGTGAAATTCGCCAGCAGCGCATTGTTGGCCGCGATAATCGCGCCGGTCTTCATGAAATCGCCGCCGTCGATCTCGTTCACAAAGCCGCCGGCCTCGCGCACCAGCACCGCGCCGGCGGCGACATCCCAAGGCTGGAGCCCGCGTTCCCAGAAGCCGTCGAAGCGACCCGCGGCGACGTAGGCAAGATCGAGCGAAGCCGCGCCAAAACGGCGCACGCCGGCGCTGCGTTCGATTACGCGGCCGATTTCGCCGAGAAATAATTCGTGGTCGCCCTTGCCATTGAACGGTGCGCCGGTGGCGAATAGCGCGTCGCGCATGTCCGCGCGGGCGGCGACGCGCAAGCGCTTGTCGTTCAAATAGGCGCCCTGGCCCTTTTCGGCCCAGAACAATTCGTCGCGCACAACATTGTACACCACGCCCGCCACCAGCACGCCCTCACGCTCGAGGCCGATGGAGATGGCGAAGTGCGGCAGCCCGTGCATCAGATTGGTGGTGCCGTCGAGCGGATCGACAATCCAGCGATGGGTCTTGTCGGAGCCCTCGACCGCGCCGCGCTCCTCCATCAGGAAGCCGTAACCAGGACGCGCCTTGGAGAGCTCCTCGAAGATGGTCTTCTCGGCCTTGAGGTCGGCGGCGGTGACGAAGTCGCTGGGGCCTTTGCGCGAAACCTGCAGATTCTCCAGTTCGCCAAAATCCCGCGCCAGCGCGCGACCGGCCTTGCGCGCGGCGGCGATCATCACTGTGAGCAGGGGGGAAGTTTGAGGCATGGGGCTTTCTGCGCGCGCGAGCGCGGGTGCTAGCAGCGCGCGGGGAGGGGGGCAAGCGCGGGCCGCTTGCACCATAGCGGACCGCCGGCTTCCAGCCGGCATACGGTGTCTGCAAGTTCACAAGCCTGTGCCGGTTGAAACAGCGTATGCCGGCTGGAAGCCGGCGGTCCAAAATCACCGCCAGCGCGCGAACCAGTCGAGCGTGCGCGACACTGCGAGCGCGCGCGCGGGTGCATCGTAATCGTGGCTGCCGGCGCGGCAGAAGCCGTGGCCGGCATCGTAGAGATAGAGCGGGCTGTCCGGCGCCGTCGCGCGCACGCGCTCGACTGCCTCCATCGGGATCGACGCATCGCGCGCGCCGTAATGCAGCATCACCGGCGCTTTTGGTTTTTCGTCCAGCAGGTCCGCGATCAGGCGGCCGTAGAAGCAGGATACGGCGTTGACGCCAGAGCAGCGCGCCGCCGCCAGCCAGCTCGCCGCCCCGCCCCAGCAGAAGCCGGTGACGTAAGCGGGCTTAGGCAGAGCATCGAGCGCGGCCTGCACGTCGCTGGCGACTTGGGTCCATGGCGTGGCCCGCACCGCGGCGAGGCCCTTCTGGATGCCCTCGGGCGACATTTCTGCCAAAAAGCCCGGTTCGACGCGGTCAAACAGCCCTGGCGCCAGGACCTCGTATCCCGCATCAGCGAACACCCCGCACATGTCGGCGACGTGATCGGTGAGGCCGAAAAACTCCTGCAACACCACCACCCCGCCGATAGGGGCGGAGGCCGGGTGCGTCGCGAGCGCGGGCAGAGCGAAGCCGTCGATGGCGCTTTTCAGGGTCGCGTTGGCGGGCATGGGTGATCCGTCGCACGCCGAGCCCGTTTCGTCGAGCGCTCGCGGGAAGTTGAGAGGTTTGTCACTGGCGCGCGCGCCGATGCGCCCAAGCTGAGGCCATGCATTGGTTTCGTTGGACCGCCGCCGTTCTGTTGGCTTTGGGCTTCGGCGAGGCTGCGGCGCAATGTGTTAGCGCCCCCGAACTCACCGCCTATGGCGAGGCGCCGACGCCGGAAGCACTCGCGCCAGAAGAGCAGGCCTCGGGTCGAACCGGCTTGGATCGGCTGGGACGCGTGGTCGCGCCGGTGATGGTCAATGGGCAGGGGCCGTTCCGTTTCATCGTCGATACCGGCGCCAATCGCTCGGTGCTGTCGCGGCGGCTGGCCGAACGGCTCGGGCTCACGCCGTCCGCGCAGGGACAAGTGCATTCGGTGTATGGGGTTTCGACCGCGCCTGTCGTCGAGGTGCAGTCTCTGCGCTATGGCGAGTTGGGCCTAGGTGGAGGCGGCGTGTTGCCGGTGTTTGAGGGCCCGATGCTGGCTGGAGAGCATGGCCTGCTCGGCGTCGATGGCATGAGCGGTCGGCGGCTGCGGATCGACTTTGAGCGCCGCTGCATCGAGATCGTCGCCTCGCGCGGGGCGCGTCGGCTAGGCAACTGGACCACGGTGCGCGGCGAATTGCGCTTCGGCCATCTGGTGGTGATGCGCGGCCAGGTGAACGATGTCGATGTGGCGATGTTCATCGACACCGGCGCCGATACCAGCCTGGCGAATCTGGCGCTGCGCGACCGCTTGCGCGAGGTCTCGCGCGTTCGCGTCGAGCGGACCGAATTGGTGCGCGCCTACGCGGCGGGGCAATCTATTGTGCTGGACAACGCCATGGCGCTGCGGCGCATCAATCTGGGGCAGATCGAGATCGATAACGTGTTCGCCTATGTCGGCGATTTTCACATTTTCCGGATCTGGGAGCTGACCGATACGCCGGCGCTGCTGATCGGCATGGATGTGCTGTCACAGACACGCGGCGTCGCCATCGACTACGAACGCGCCAGTGTGCATTTCCGCCTGCGCGATCCCGTGCGCACCGGATCGCGGGTGCCAGGCCGCCGCCCCGCCGGCGTCACCATCGGGAATTAGGCGCAGGCCACGCGGTGGCGCACATCACGAGCTAAACCTGAAGTGCATCACGTCGCCTTCGCGCACGATATAATCCTTGCCTTCAAGCCGCATTTTGCCGGCTTCCTTGGCGGGGAGTTCGCCGTTGCAGGCGACGAAATCGGCGAAGGCGATGGTCTCGGCGCGGATGAAGCCTTTTTCGAAATCGGTGTGGATGACGCCGGCGGCCTGCGGGGCGGTTGCGCCTTTGTGGATGGTCCAGGCGCGCGCTTCCTTGGGGCCAACGGTGAAATAGGTTTGTAGATTGAGCAGATCGTAGCCAGCGTGAATGAGCCGGTTGAGGCCGGATTCTTCGAGCCCCGCGGCGGCGAGGAATTCGGTTTGTTCCTCGTCATTGAGCGCGGCGAACTCGGCTTCCATCTGTGCGCAGATCACCACGCAGGCGGCGTGCTCCTGCTTGGCGCGCGCCTCGACGGCGCGTGACTGATCGTTGCCGCTGGCGGCGTGCGCCTCATCGACATTGCACACGTACAACACAGGCAGCGCGGTCAGCAATTGCAACATCTCGAAGGCTTTCTGTTCCTCCGCCGCGCGCTTGGTGTGGCGCGCGGGCTTGCCTTCTTCCAGCAGCGCCTTGGCGCGCAGCACCAGTTCGAGCGTGAGCTTGGCTTCCTTGTCGCCGCCCTTGGCTTTCTTCTCCAGCGCGGCGACGCGTTTTTCCAGGCTCTCCAAATCGGCCAGCATGAGCTCGGTTTCCACCGTCTCGGCATCGCCGATCGGATCGATGCGGCCTTCGACGTGGGTGATGTCGTCATTCTCGAAACAGCGCAGTACGTAGGCGATGGAATCGCATTCGCGGATGGTGGCGAGAAACTGGTTGCCCAGGCCCTCGCCCTTGGAGGCGCCGCGCACCAGCCCGGCGATATCGACGAAATTCATCCGCGTCGGGATGATCTCCTTGGAGCCGGCGATCTTCGCCAACACCTCAAGCCGCGGCTCGGGCATCGCCACTTCGCCGACATTCGGCTCGATGGTGCAGAACGGATAATTCGCCGCCTGCGCCGCCGCCGTGCGCGTCAGCGCGTTAAACAGCGTCGACTTGCCAACATTGGGCAAACCCACGATACCGCATTTGAAACCCATGGTGTCCAGTCCTCTATCGTGTCGCCGCCGTCACCGCGCCAACGACCCATGATATATCGCATGCGCAAAGTTCGCTGAGTCCCAGAACATCACTCAGCGCCGCACTCGCTCTCGGACATGGAGAGAGACTGTCCGGGCGGGGTTAACTGCCGGTAGATCGTGTCGCGAGTGCGTATGCGGCGCCCAAGCGCGTCCTCGCGCCGCAATCCGCTTTCGAGGGCGACGAGATGCTCAAGCATTTGAGCCAAGCTAAAGCCGTACTGGTTCGCGCAGGCGCGCAACCAGACTTCCAAATCCTCGGAGAGTTCAACTTCGATCTTCGACATTTCTCTCGCCTCAATGGGCCGGTTGTTTATGCCGTTCTTGCGGTGCGGTCACGGCAATTTGCGTGAGCTTCTAACCCCGCCCCAGCGCCTTGGCCGCCATGTCGCGCCAGACCCGCGCTTCCGCGCGCAGCGGCGGGGCGATTTTCGCTAGCCGGCGCTCGATTTCGGCGAGGCCGATTTCGGCGTCTTCGCGCCGGCCGGTTTTGGCCATGAATGCCACGTAGCGCGCGCCGGCTTCCAGGCCCGGCACGCGGTCGGCGGCGAAGTGGTAGGCGCCGTCGGCCTCGCCCGCGCGGCCCAGGCCCTCATAAGCACGGGCGAAGGCGAGCGTGGCGGTCGCCGTTTCGCCTTCGCGGCCGAGCGCCTTGACCTGCTCCAGGCGCGCCAGCGCTTCGCCCCAGCGCGCAAGTTCCAGCAGCGCGCCCGCGTGGCCCAGCAGGATCGCCGGGTCCTCGGCCCAATGGCCCTCGACGCATTGCGCCAATTGCGCTTCCGCATCGCTCCAGCGCCCGAGCGCCTCCGCTGCCTGCGCCAGCTTCATGCGGTTGCCCACCGTCGGCGTATCGTCCAGCGCGCGCATAGCGTTGCGGTAATCGCGCTCGGGATCGAGCGCCTGGCGCGCGGCCTTGCCGACATTGCGCGCGGTGCGCCCGCCCATCAGCTCCGGGGCGATGATGGCGAAGAAATAGATCGCCGCTCCGAGCGGTCCGGCGATAACAAAAATCCAGAGCCAATACAATTCCCGTCCGGTGCGAACGACATGAATGCCGCACAGCAGCGAGGGCAGATAATAGGCGATGATATAAAGCGGCATGCGGGCTTTTACCTAGTGGCGGTCATTGCGCAAGCGAAGCGTTGTCGGCGTTTGCTTGGCGAAATCGGCGAACACATGTACCCGAATCAGGCAGCCTATCCACGAGGCGGGGGCGTCATGACGCGGGCACGTTGGCATAAGAGCTTCATCGACCGGGGTGAAGGGCGCCCCGACAATCTGTATTTGTTCGAGCCGGCCCTGGCCAAGCGCCGCCGGCTGGCCCAACAGGATAGGGATAGCAGGAAGGCCGAGGAGGTCGACCGCACCGGCTCGGTCAAGCACCTGGAGCGGGTGGCCAAAAAGCTGAAGCACATGAAGGCCGAGGACCGCATCCTCTACGTGCCGCAATGGGACATGGACAAAGCCGAAGCGGCAATGCGCAAGGCCGGCGTCACCGGCGCGGTCTCCAATCTCTGCGGCTCGCAACGCAAGCGCGTGAAGGCCGAGCGCGGGCGGTAGTCGGCGAGGCAAGATCCATTGCTAGCAGAAGTTGCGGGGTGCAAGGTGAAGGGGCGCCAAAGGGGCTCCCATGCCGAACGCCGATATTTTCATTTCCTACCGCCGCGACCAGCGCGATCAAGTGGTGGTGATTGCCGAGAAGCTCCAGCAATTGGGGCTTGCGGTCTGGTTCGACGCTCGGCTCGAAGCGGGCACCAGTTTTGACGAGGAGATCAACCGCGAAGTGCGCACCGCGAAAGCGGTCATGGTGTGCTGGAGCCCCGAAGCCATACAATCACGCTGGGTGCGCGCGGAGGCGTCGATCGGGCTGGAGCGCGACGTGCTCGTCGCGGTGTTTCTACATCCGACCGAATTGGTGCCGCCCTATAACCTCGTGCATGCGGCGAGCCTCGAAGGCTGGGCGGGAGATCACGACGCGCCGGCGTGGCGCGAGGTGCTGGGCCGGATCGGCAAGCTTGTCGGGCGCCCCCATCTCGTAGACGAGGCGGTCGCGAAATCGATGGACGGCGAATGGGCCGAGCGCGACGGCCAGGAGCGGGCGGCGTTCAAGACCAAGCTGGAAGAAGCGCGCCGGCGCTTCGCCGCCAATCACGAAGCGCAGCCGGCGATTTTCAATCAGGCGCTAGCCGACATGGCGACGGCGTTCGAAAGCTGGGTGCTGCGGCGGCGCATCGCTGCTCTTGGCCCCGCGCCCGATCCTTTGAGCCTGGTGGCCGATCACAGCGAAAACCTGCGCATCGATCTCGCCACCGCGCAGCGCGAACGCGATGCGGCGGCGACATTCGCGTCGCGCGGGCGCGCGGGTGGCGCACAGAGGCCCGGCGTTGTTGTCGCCCCTCAGGCCAGCCGACTCAACGGTGGTGTGCAATTTCTCGCCGTGTTGTTTGGCGGGCCAATTGCCCTCTTGTGGCTCAATCGCCGGATCATCGCGACCATCGCCGCGGTGCTTTGGCTCGTGCCCTTCGGCGGCTATTTCTTGGGGAACATAGTAGGGGCGGCGGCGATCCTCGGCGTCATGGCGCGACGTCGCCTTCGCCACTCGTTGAGCTGGTCCGTTGTTGCGGCAAATGCCGCCGCCCTCGTGGTGCTGACAATGGCGAGCGCCGCTGAGATAAGGAACATAGGGAACTACTGGGAGAACCCCGGAATTGGCTTTTTCCCTGAGCTTGAACCTTATTTCAGCGACCGGTTTGGTGTCGCCGCCACGATGCACGGAGTTTTCGCGCTATTGTTTGGGTTTGCAGCGCTGCTACTCGCCCGCATTGGCCGCCAGGGCTGGCGCTTGTGGACCAGCGTGATCGCCGTGATTGCTGCGATTCTGACATTCGCGATTGTGAGTCTCGCAGTTGGTTTCCTGACTGACAGCCTTTTTCAGGCCGGTTTCTTCTGGGGACGTTCTTGGGGGTCTTGGTTTGGTGTCGCGACCGCCTTCTTCGCTGCGCTTAATGTCGGTGCGTGGATGCAACGGCTTGCTAGCAAGCGGGCGCGAACTGCGAACGTCTAACCGTCGATTGACAAATTAGCCGCTCCGGGCAAGGCGTCCGCCGCAAGGATGGACCTCGGCTCGTCGCAGCGCGGGGTCCGGGGAGCGTGGAACTTGATCCTGGTCGCGCTGAGTTTGCTCTCGGGGTCGCGAATGCCGACGGTCCGCAATTGTGCTGTTGCTCAGGCAGCGTCCCCCACCTTGCCGCGCCCCCCCGCTTTTTCCGCCGGCGCGATGCGCAATCTCTGCGGCTCGCAGAGGAAGCGCGTGAAAGCCGAGCGCGGGCGCTAGGGGCTGGCCTGACATCGTTATCGTGTGAGCGGTCAGGTATTTTCTTCTACCTTCCCCCGCCCGCCGGCTTTGTCCGCCGGCGCGAGGCGCATCACTTCGGCTTGGTATTTGTCGTCTTCGCTCTTGGCCAAAAACGGCGCGGCTTTGGCGATGGCGCCGAGCAGCTTGGCCACCCACTCGGAATCGGCCTTGTGAAAATCGCTCAGCACATAGCCGTGCACGAGTTCCGCCGCGCCCGGGTGGCCAACGCCCAGCCGCGCGCGGCGAAAGCCCTCGCCGACCGGTGAGGCGATGATCGAACGAATGCCGTTGTGGCCGGCCGCGCCGCCACCCGTCTTCATCCGAAAGCGGCCGGGCGCAAGATCGATCTCATCGTAGAACACCACCACCTGCATCGGCGTCAGCTTATGAAAGCCCGCCGCTTCGCCGACGCTGCGTCCGCTTTCGTTCATGAAGGTTTGCGGCTTTAACAGAAGCGCACGCAGGCCGTCGATCTGGCCTTCAGTCAGTTCGCCATGGAACTTTTTCTTCCATGGACCGAAGCCATGCGCGCGTGCGATCGCGTCCACGGCCATGAAGCCGATATTGTGCCGGTTGCCGGAATATTTCGCGCCCGGATTGCCAAGGCCGACGAGGAGCAACATGGGGTCAAACCTAATATTTGGGCGGCGGAACTGCTTCAGCCCGGACGCTGCGCGCGGTCGCGCCAGATTTGCGGGTCGCGGCTGGCGTGAAAGCAGGCGATGACGAAGATGCCACCCTCTGCCGCCCGGAAAATAAGCCATAGGGGAAGCGGCGAAGCCTTACCTGGCGAACGTCGCTCAGTATCACTGGGAACTGCAATTGGTTCTCGGCGATGCGGGTCGCCTGCCGGTCGACTTCGGCGAGGAAGGCGCCGCCGAGTCCAGGCGAGCGCCGCTCGTACCAGTCATAGGCCTCGATCATCTCGATCCGCGCCGCTGGCGTGAACGAGACCGTCGCTATCAAGGCCGGCGCGCCCCCAAATCGTTCTTGAGAGCTTCCCAGCCAACCGATTGAGCTTTTTCGTTGTCGAAATCGGCGAGCCGCCTAAGCAATTCATGGCGCTGCGCTGGCGTAACCGGCGCTTCCGAGTCAGAAAAGCTGTCCCATAGCTCACCAATGAGCGACAAGCGCTCCGCGGCGCTCAATCGCGCTATGTCATCGTGGGTGATCATCCCCCTACGATAGCACGTTGTCGCAATACCGCCAGCGGCAGGCCCGGCCAATCGGCCTACTTCTTGTCCTTGTCCGGGGCCTTCGCGCCCGCCTTGGCCGCGCCTTCGGCTGGGGCCGCGCCCTCGGCCGGCGCGCTTTCGGCGGTCGCCGCCACTTCCGTGGTCGGCTCGATCTCAGCTTTGCGGCCGCCTACAGTGGCGATGGTGAAGTCGCGGTCGCGGATCACCGGGCGCGCGCCCTTGGGCAGGCTGACCTGCGAGATATGCACCGAATGGCCGATATCGACGCCGGTGAGATCGACCATCAGCTCCTCGGGGATGTCGTTGGCCTGGACTTTGAGCCGCACAGTGTGGCGCACGATGTTCAGCACGCCGCCGCGCTTGAGGCCGGGGGAGAGATCATGGTTCTTGAAGTGCACCACCACATCGATGGCGATCTCGGAATTTTTCTCGACCCGGTAGAGGTCGATATGCACCGGCTCATCGGTGACCGGGTGCAACTGGATCGCGCGCGGGATCACCGGCTGGAGCTCGCCCTGGTGGTTGAGCTCGACCATGTGAGACAGGAATTTGCCCGAGCGCAGCGCCATTTTCACGTCAACCGCCTTGATTTCAATCGGGATTGAGCCGCGTGTGCCGCCATAGAGCACGCCCGGGATCAGCCCGGAATTGCGCGTGGCGCGAGCCCCGCCAGTGCCGGTGCGGTCGCGCTTTTCGACGTTCAATACAATGCCGGCCATGGCCTTGGGGCCCCTTTGCAGTCCGTGAGGGTCGGAAAAAGAAGCGGGGCTTCTAGCCGAAGCCCCGCCCAAGGGCAAGCTCGGGTTCGCGGCGTTAACGGATCGGTCGCACCCTCGGCGGTATTTAGGCGGGCGGTGAGCAGGATCCCAACCTCCGACGGCCGGCGCGACCTTTCCCTGATCCGCGCCAGCGGCTCGACCGCGCGCGTGCTCAATCTGGCGCTGATCTTCGAGCGCCACGGCCAGTCCGACGATTTCCAAGCCCAGCCGCTGTTCCGCAACGCCAAGCTCAACCGCACGCTGATCATGAAGCACGCGCTGCGGCCCCATGAGCGGTCGCTGTTCGTGCGCCCCGAGCCGCACACCACCAAGATCGTGTTCCCGTTCTCGGCCACGGAATTGGGGCTGGGCGGCGCCAGCCTGATGGTCGGGGAGAAGAAGTTCGCCGACTCGCTGCGCCACGCCGTGGGCGCGGCCTCCGACGCGGACGACTTCAACAGCGACATCGAATTGCTAACGCTGCTGCACGAATTACCCTCGTTTGATCCGTTCCTGTTGCGCGAGCAATTGCGCCGCGCCGGGCACGCGCCAGCGCGCTGCTTCTTCGATGTTTCCGACGCCGACATCGCCGCCATGCTGGCGTTCGTGCAAAAGCAGATCGGGCCGCTGGTCGATCTCGCCTTCGGGGCTGCGGGACGGCGGGCCGAGAAGCTGGCCATGCGGCTGGCCGAGAAACTGATGACCGATGAGAGCGCGCAAATGCTGGCGCCGCTGCGCGATACGCTGCGCCTGTCGGTGGGCGAGTTCGCCGAGGGCGTGTTCGCCTGGAAGGGCTTTCTCTACTACAAGTGGGTGCTGGGCGCGCTGGTGGCTCGGCAAGGCGAGTTCACCGCCCGCTTCAGCGATTGCGGTGTCGTCGGCGAGGACGGGCGCGCGCGCCAACAGATCGACAAGCTGCGCCATGAGGTGCTGGCGCAGATCGGCTCTGTGCTGACGCGGGCGATGCAGGCGATCCACGGCTACGATGCCGCCTTCATGGGGCTGGGCCGCGGCGATCCCGCGCCGTTCCGCGAGTTTCTGCTCGCCGCGCCGGCGCAATTCATTCCCCTGGGCGAAGCGCTGGGGGCGGTCAAGCACATCGATTCGTTCTGGGGCTTCCGCTTCCCGGCCGATTCCGCGCTCAAGCTCGAGGCCGAGGAATTCCTCGACCTGTTGCAGGAATTCGAACGCATGCTCAACGGCATCCAATTGCTGCGCAAGACCCGGGAATTGGTGCTGGATTGAGCCGCGCCGCCCGCTACCGTTGATCGCAACGAGAATCTCGCCGGCGACGCGCGGATCGATTGGGGTCAGCTGGAGCGGCCACTGCCGACCAAGGACAATCTGGCGGCGGCGCTCGCGGCGGAATAATACCAACGGCCCTAAGCATTGATCCGTCTCTGAACCCAAGGATTCCGTCATTCCGGGGCTCGCGAAGCGAGAACCCGGAATCCAGGAGCAACGAACGCGGCTGTTGCCGCTGGATTCCGGATCGCGCTCCGCGCGTCCGG
>JANNQT010000010.1:0-5710 GCA_031400895.1 Alphaproteobacteria bacterium
ATGGAAGCCCGCATCATAAATGGTTGCCTTGACGAGAGGCGCCGACTAGAAGCGGCGCTCGCTTAACGCGGGATGGAGCAGCCCGGTAGCTCGTCAGGCTCATAACCTGAAGGTCGTAGGTTCAAATCCTACTCCCGCACCCAAAAAGTGCGACTCAGATTCAGCAACGGCCCAGCTGGCGACAGCGGGGCCGTTTTGCTGCGTGCGGCTCGGCCATCTGAGGGGCGCGTCAGCCGTCAGCCCCACGAAAGCAAACTTCTTCCCATGCGCGTCTCCGCTTGCGCGCTGCGCCGCGCCGCCGTCTGGCTGGCAAATCGGGCGGAAATCCTTCGCGCGCGATGAACCGACCTGGAGGAGCGATGAACGGAAGCAGCTTGTGCGCGTCGACGCCCCGCAATCGGCTAGACTTGGCCCCATGATGGACGGCGCGGACCAGACGCCCACGAGCGAGCGGCCCAGCTGGGTGCGCTGGGGGGCGCATGTCGGCTTCTGGCTGGGCTATTTCGCGTTCCGCTCCTCGGCTGCTGCGGTGATCCCGCCAATGGATTTGGAGTTTCCGTTCCTGGCCAACCGGGCGCTAGTGGTCCTCTCCTATGGGCTGCTGACCGGCGCGCTACTGGCGCTTGTGGCTGGGTTGGGCGTCTCGCGCTCGGGCTGGCCGCGCAACTTGGCGCTGGTGCTGGGGGCGCTGGTGCTGACGCCGCTCACCCAATTGAGCGAGGAGGCAATGCCGCGCCTGTTGGGCTGGAACAACGAACCGGCCGACCCCTTCATCACCTATCTGTTCAATTTCGGCTGGGCGCTGCCGCTCTGGGGGCTGACCCAGGCGCTGCTCGGCTACCATTTCGACGCCATGGCGCAGGCGCGGGCGGTGTCGCGCGCCCAGGCGCTCGCCTACGACGCGCAGCTAAAGATGCTGCACTACCAGATCAATCCGCACTTCTTGTTCAACACGCTGAACGCCATTTCCACGCTGGTGCTCGAAAAGCGTAACCAGCAGGCCGAAAGCATGTTGCTCAAACTTGCCGGCTTTCTGCGCTATTCGCTCGACCGCCAGCCGACCGCGCTCGCGGCGCTTTCCGCCGAGATCGAGGCGCAGCGCAAATATCTGGAGATCGAGCAGACCCGCTTCGGCGACAAACTTCAGGTGCGGTTCGTGATCGAGCCGGGCCTCGACAACGCGCGCCTGCCCAGCCTGATCCTGCAACCGATCCTGGAAAACGCGATCAAGCATGCGATTACGCCGAGTGTCGATGGCGGCCTGATCGAGGTGACGGCGCGGCGCGATGGCGATGTGCTGCGCATCCGCGTCGATGACGATGGACCCGGCTTGGCCCCAGGGAGCCAAGCCAAGCGCGGCGTCGGTTTGGCCAATGCGCGCGAGCGCCTGCAGCTGATCTATGGCGAGCGCGGCGGGCTGAGCGCGTCCAATCGCGCGCCGCGCGGCTGCCGTGTCGAAATCTGGATGCCTTTGGAGGAAGAATTTGTCGGGCGAATTGCTGCGTCTGCTGCTGGCTGACGACGAGCCATTGGCGCTGCGCCGCATGCGGCTGGCGCTGCAGGCGATGTCGGACGTCGAGATTGTCGGCGCCGCCAGCGACGGCGCGCAGGCGATTGAAGCCATAAGCCAATTGCGTCCCGACGTGGTGCTGCTCGATGTGCGCATGCCGCTGGCGAATGGCTTCGAAGTCGCCAGCGCGGTCGGGGCCGTGGGCGGGCCGGAGATCATTTTCGTCTCCGCGTTCGATTCCTACGCGCTGCGGGCGTTCGAGACCGCGGCGGTGGATTATCTGGTCAAGCCGGTGGAGTTTGAACGTTTGAGCGCGGCGCTCGCGCGCGCGCGCGAACGCCGCGCCGCCAAGGACGCCGGCCGCCGCACCGCCGAACTGACCGCCGTGATCGAGGCGCTGCGGCGCGAATCCGAGCAACGCGATGGGCGCGGCTACGAGCATGAATTCTGGATCCGCGACCGCGGCCGCTTCCTGCGCGTGGCGGTGGACGACGTCGAGCGCATCGAGGCGGAGCGCGACTATGTTCGCCTCTATTGGGAGGGGCGTACGCTGCTGCACCGTGTGACCATGGCGCACCTTGAGCAAAAGCTCGATCCGAATACCATGCTACGCGTGCATCGCTCCGCGTTCGTGAATTGGAACCGCCTGAAGGCGGTGCGGCGTGATGGCAGCGGGCGCTTGTTGGCGGTGCTGCAAGGCGGCGACGAAGTGGCGGTAAGCCGCGCCTACGCCCAGCGCGTGATGGCGGAGATGAAAGCGCGCGGTTAGATCCGCAGCGTCTCGCGGATTGCGTTTGCCAGCGCCGTCGCCAGGATCGCGTAACTTTGCTCGCCCTCGGCGGCGCTGGCGTTGTGCGGCGCGCCGAAATAGGCCTCGGGGCCGCCGGCTTCGGCGAAGGTTTTGGCGCCTCGAGCGAACGCTTCGGTCAGGCTCGCCGGATTTTCCGCAAGCGCGCGGCGCGCTGGCTCGTTTACCAGATCGGGGCGGTCGGCCAGCACCAGGCTGGTCTCGAACTGGCCGGCGTGGCAGGCGCCGGAAATAAATTCCGCCGTCAGCTTCTGTGCCAGCGCGCGGCGGGTGAAATCGGGAAACGCCACCGCCAACCCAAGCGCGCGCACCGCGTCGGCCGCGTCGCGCAGCATGGCGACATTGGCCGGGTCGAAATGGCTGTTGGCGAAGGCGAGGCAGGCAAGGTTCTGCGCTTGCAGGCCGCGTGCGATATCGAGAATGAGCGCCTTGGCGCTGGCGGCGCTGACGCCGATGGTCCCAGCGAACGCCGCCGCGTATTCGGCCGGCGCATAAGCTAGCGAGGGCAGCACCAAGGCGCTTATGCCCTCGCCCTCCAGCAAGGCGGCGGCGCGGCGGGCCATGCCTTCGCTGATAATGACATCGGTGTTGAGCGGCAGGTGCGGCCCATGCGCTTCGGTGGCCCCGCAGGGGAGGATCGCGGCCACGCGCGCGCCATTGGCAAGCGCATCGCGCACCGCCGTCCAGCTTTGCTCGGCCCAACTCTGCTCAGGGAGGTTCATGCATAATCCTTGCGCAGCGCCTTGCGGTCGATCTTGTCGCGGTCGTTGCGCGGCAGCGGTTCGGCGCGAAACACCACCCAATGCGGGGCTTTGTAGCGCGCCAGCCGCTGTTTGGCGAAGGCGATAAAAGTTTCCTCGCTCGCGTTCGCGCCCGGTTTCAGCACCAGGATGGCGAGCGGTTTTTCCAGCCCCGCCGCATTGTTTTTGCCAATGACGCAGCACTCGCGCACGTCGCTGTGCTGCAGCAGGCAGTTTTCCACTTCGAGCGGGCTCACATAAATGCCGCCGCTCTTGATCAGATCGTCGCCGCGGCCTTCGTAATACCAATAGCCTTCGCCGTCCTGGCGGAACTTGTCGCCAGACACGATCCAGCCGCCGCGCAGGTGCGCTTTCGATTTCTCGTAGGCGGCTTGATAATAGAGCGCGGCGGATTCGCCCTTGAGCCAAAGCGTCCCAACATCGCCTTGCGCCACCGGCGCGCCGTCGTCGTCGATCAGCTTGGCCTCGTAGCCGGGCACGAGTTTGCCGAGGCTGCCAGGGCGAATGTCGCCGGGGCGGTTGCTGATATAGATGTGGAAACTCTCGGCCGAGCCGATGCCATCGATGATCGGAATGCCGAAGCGCTCGTCCCAACGCTCATGCAGATCGCGTGGCAGCGCTTCGCCGGCGCTCCACATGAACCGAAGGCAGGAGAGATCGGCTTTGCCCGGCGTTTCCAGCATCTTGTTGATCAGCGTCGGCACGCTGGTGAGCACGCTGGGGCGGTGTTGAGCGATCAACTCGAACAGGATTTCCGCGCTGGGCTGTTCGCGAAACAATATTGTCGTGGCGCCGACGGCGAACGGGAACATCAGGTTTGTGCCGGTGGCGTAACCGAAGAACAGGCGCGGGCCGGAGAGGGTGACGTCCTCCTCGCGCAGGCCGATGAAGCCCTTGGCATAGACTTCCGTGTTGAACGGAAAGTGGAAATGGCAATGCACCGCGCCCTTGCTTTGTCCGGTCGTGCCGCTGGTGAACAGCCATACCGCGGGATCGTCCTTGCGCGTCGGCCACGGCGCGGCGCCCGGTTTCACCGGCTGGGCCAGCCATTCCTCGAAATCCTCGCCGACGCTGATAATATTGGCGCCGTCGCCGCAATGGCGCGAGTGGCGCGCCGCTTTACGAAACGCCGGCGCGCTGGCTTCGTCGATGAAAGCGAATTGCGGCTTCACGTAGCCGAGATAATAAGCGCAATCGCTGGCTGGCAGCAGCGGATTGATCTGCGTGACCACCGCGCCCGCCTTCAGCGCGCCGAACCAAGCGTAGACAAATTCCGGGCAGTCGCGCAGGCATAGGAGTACGCGCTGCTCGGGGAGAAGTCCCTCGCTCAGCAGCCGCTCGGCCACGCGCGTGACGTTCTGCGCCACCTCGTCATAGCTGATGGCGCGGCCCTCGAACCGGATCGCGATCTTGCCCCCGCGCCCGGCCGCGCTGTTGGCGAAGACGAAATAGTCCGCCATGTTGAAGGAATCGGGAAACTCGGGCCGGGTGAACGCCATGCAGCACTCCAGACCCTGGCGATAGTCCCAAGCGCGCAGCCAAGGCAAGCCTTGCATCCGATCGCGCCTGGGGCGGCTACAGAGCCGCGAAATGGAGGTTCTCATGGAACGTTGGCTGGTGGCGCTGTTTATCCTTATTGCCGTGGCGATCGGCATGGCCGGACAGGCTTGGGTCTCGTGGCTCGAACACAAGCGTCGCACCCAGGCGATGGAGATCATCAAGGCGGCGATCGAGGCCGGGCGCGAGCCGCCGGCGGCGATGTTTGAGCAGCTGGAAAAAGCCGACCCGCTGGGGGCCAGTATGTGGTTTTCCAAAAAGCCTTGGGCTGAGGCGGTGCTGTTCGCGGCTATGGGCGCCGGTTTCTGGGTCGCCTACGCCAACGCCGAGGCCGACAAGCAAAGCGCCTTCCTGATGGTGGCGACGATCATGAGTGTGGTCGCGCTCGGGTGCGTCGCCCTAGCGGTGTTCCGCGGCCGCGATGACCAGCGATGAAGCGCCCCGTCTTGCGCTGGCCCGCCGCGGCGATTCCCGCGCCTTCTCCGAACTGGTCGCCGCGCATCAGCAGGCGCTGCGGGGTTTCCTGCGCCGCTATTGTGGCGAGGCGAGCGAGGCCGACGATATCGCCCAGGAGGCGTTTGTGATCGCCTGGTCCCGGCTCGACCGCTTCGAGGGCCGCTCCAGCTTCCGCTCCTGGGTGTGCGGCATTGGGCTCAGGTTGGCGCGCGACGCCAAGCGCGCGCGCAGACGCGCCGTGGCCCGCGACGCCGATTGGCTCGCGGCCGAGGCGGATGAAGCCAGCGCGCCGATCGAGGATCGTATCGCACTTGCCCGCGCTCTTTCCGTGTTGCCGGAACCGCAGCGCGCGGCGGTGGCGCTGTGCTTGGGGGAGGGATTTTCGCACGCGGAAGCGGCGGAAATCTTGAAACTGCCCTTGGGCACGGTGAAGTCGCACGTGAACCGGGGCCGCGAGCGGCTGCTTCGGGCGCTAGTGGTCCGATTCTGACATTTGCATCCCAGATCTGCAGCGCGCTTTTGCAAATGTCAGAATCATCAGGACCACTAGAAAACATGGGGTTTAGTGGAGCTTATGAATTTGACATTCGCCCTGAGCGTTGCGCAACAATGGGTGGC
>JANNQT010000011.1:0-33830 GCA_031400895.1 Alphaproteobacteria bacterium
CCCCGCGACGCTGGGGTTTCCGGCGATCTCTTGGCGCCTTGTTTGCGTTCCCGGTTGACGCGCGGACTGGGCCAAATGCGGATTTAGCGGCTGGAGATTAGGGATTAGGGGCAGCCGCAGCGTTCCCGTTCCGTCGTCGCCTACACTTTCATCCCGCTGGGTTTGGTTTTTCGGTTTCGATCAGCACGCCGCCAATCCCTAAAACCAAGCCCCTACCAATCCGGAGCCTTCGAGTTTCATTTTGCTCCTCAAAGCTGAGAGCTTCCACTGTCGCCAGCTGCAACTCTCATCGCGTTCAAACCACATCTTCTGAACTGTTTGGCATTGGGTACCGTGAGCCTCCCAACAGAAGACCAGCGCATTATCGCGGTGTTTTTATTCGGTCCGATAGATTTTTTCCAAACCGAGGTTTTCCAAGGCCCGTAGCGATTTTTTTGTTGGATAGAGGGTCCCCAACCCAACACTTTCTCGACGGTCCGAGTCGCTACTGGTCCCTTCTCCCCTTAAGGAGAAGGTGGCCCGGAGGGCCGGATGAGGGGAAGGGATGAAGGCGCCGCCTCAGAGCTTGAAGGCGGGGGAGCGGGCGATCAGTTCGACTTTTTCCTCGCCTTGGCGCGCTTCCAGTTCGACCCCGCCTTGGCGCGCCAGCAGCAGCGTCAGCGTCGGCTGGATATTGTAGCCGGAGAGTTCGCCGGAATCCCCGAGGAGCGCCGCGGCGGTGGCTTCGCGCAGCTTGGCGCGCGCGCCGCGGGCGGTCACCCGCACTTCGCCGGCGCCGGCGTCGATCTCGACCACGCCGCCGCGCGGCAGGCACTCGTTGGCGATCAGCAGCAGATTGACGATCACCCGCACCGCCGGGCGCGGCATGGCCAGGTTCGGCGCGCTCCATTTCAGCTGGGGCTTGAGCACCGAATAGAGCTTGTGGGCGACTTCGCGGCCCTCTTCGAGCGTCGACTCGCCCTCGGCAATGGCGCCGGCCATGGCGAAGCGGAAGAATTCGAGCTTGGCCCAGGCCTTGGCCACGCCGGCATCAAGCAGCGACAGCGCGTCGGGATCGGTCTTGGCCCCTTCCTGGGTCTTGATCATTTCCAGCCCCTGGATGATCGCGCTCATCGGCTCGACCATGTCATGGCAGATGCGCGAGGCGACCAGCGCCGTCAGTTTGGTGTTCTCGATCATCGCGCGCTCCGTCGCCGGCAACCGGCCAATAGGGGGAATCGCCAGCTAGAATCGGATTCGGCGGCTGCGCAAAGCCGTGGGCGTGCTATGGGCCGGGGACGGAACATTAACGATTGGACCGAGGATGGCGGTGGAGAGTGACGGCGGCCTCGGCCTCGCCCAGGCGGTGGCGCTACTGGCGGCGGGGGTAGTCGCCGCGCCGATCTTTATCCGGCTCGGGCTTGGCTCGGTGCTGGGCTATCTCGCCGCCGGCCTGGCGATCGGGCCCTTCGGGTTGGGAATCGTCACCGACGCCGGCGCGATCGGGCAGGCCGGCGAATTTGGCGTGGTGTTGTTTCTGTTCCTGATCGGGCTGGAAATGCGCCCGGCGAAATTGTGGGCGCTGCGGCGCGACATTTTCCGCGTCGGCGCCGCGCACGTGATCGTCTGCGCGGGATTGCTGACCGGATGCGGCGTGCTCGCCGGCCTGGCCTGGCAAAGCGCGCTGATCGCCGGCTTGGGCTTTTCGCTCTCCTCGACCGCCATCATCATGAAAATGATGGAAGATAGCGGCGAAGCGGCCAGCCCCGAGGGCGGGCGCGCAGTGGCCATTCTGCTGTTCGAGGATCTGGCGATCGTGCCGTTGCTGGCGCTGGTGGCGGCGCTGGCGGCGAGCCTGGGCGGGGCGGTGGCGGAAACCGCGCGACCGCTGTGGCAAAGTCTCGGTTTGGCAGCGGTTTCCATCGCTGGCGTGTTCGCGCTCGGGCGCTGGGCGCTCAACCCGGTGTTCGCTCTGCTGGCGCGCTCGGGCGCGCGCGAAGTGATGGCGGCGGCGGCTTTGCTGGTGGTGGCGGGGGCGGCGCTGTTGATGCAATGGGGCGGACTGTCGATGGCCATGGGCGCGTTCCTGGCCGGGGTGCTGCTCTCGGAATCCAGCTTCCGCCATCAACTCGAAGCCGATGTCGAGCCGTTCCGCGGCATTCTGCTTGGGCTGTTTTTCATGAGCGTGGGCATGGCGCTCGATCTCAACCAGGCGCTGGCGAACTGGCCGATCGTCGCCGCCGGTGCGCTGGTTTTCATGGGCGTGCAGGGGATCGGCGCTTATCTGGTGGCGCGCCGCTTTGCCGCTTCGCACCGCGAAGCGCTGCGCCGGGCGGTGCTGTTTGCGCAAGGCGGCGAGTTCGCGTTCGTGCTTTACGCGGCGGCGGTTGCCGCGGGCGTGATCGATCGGGACTTGGCGGCGATCCTGACCGCGATCGTCATTCTCTCCATGGCGCTGGCGCCGCTGGTTTCGATCGCCCAGCAGCGCTTGACGCCGGCTGCGCGCCCCTCGCGCGACGGCGTCGAGGAAGCCGCCGGGCTCGCTGGGCGGGTGCTGCTGATCGGCTTTGGCCGCTTCGCGCAAGTGGTGGGCCAGCCCTTGCTGGCGCGCGCGGTCGATATGTCGCTGATCGAGATCGACGTCGACATGATCCGCGCCGCCGCCAGGTTCGGGTTCAAGGTGTATTATGGCGACGGGACAAGGCTCGACGTGCTGCGCGCTTCCGGGGCCGCGCACGCGGAGGCGATTTTGGTGTGCGTCGATAAACCGGAGATCGCCGACAAAATCGTGGCGCTGGTCAAGGCCGAGTTTCCGCGGGCGAAATTGTTCGTGCGCGCGTTCGACCGTGGCCACGTGCTGCGGCTGGTCAAGGCCGGGGTCGACTACCAGATCCGCGAAACCATGGAATCGGCGCTGCGGTTTTCCGAAGCGGTGCTGCGCGAGCTGGGCGTCAACGATTTCGAGATCGCCGAAACCATCGAAGACGTGCGCGACCGCGATGCCGCGCGTCTGGAACTGCAAATCGCCGGCGGGCTGGAAGCGGGCAGGGCGCTGATCCGCGGCAATTTGACGACGCCGCAACCCGCGCCGCTGACCGTCCCGCGCCGCGAAGCCAAGGCGCTGAACGAAGAGGCGGCCGAGGCGCTGGAGGAGGAGGCGGGGTAACTTAGCGCCGCTGGTGTAGGTTCGGCGTGATTGGGTGAATCATCCAACCACCCATCCGTGGATGAATGCGCAGCATGGGTGGATAGTGTTGCGCCCCTGTATTAGGATTTCCCGCATGAAACCCGAATTCCGCATGATCGAAACCAACGGCGTGCGCCTGCGCGCGGCGATTGCGGGCGAAGGCCCGCTTGTGCTCATGGTGCACGGCTTTCCGGAAAGCTGGTATTCGTGGCGTCACCAGATGGCGCCGTTGGCGGCGGCGGGGTTCACCGCTTGCGCCATCGACGTGCGCGGCTATGGCGGCGCCGATAAGCCGCACGATGTCGAAGCGTATTCCATGGCGAACCTGTGCGCCGATGTGGCGGGCGTGATCGAGGTGCTTTCGCCGCAGGCGCCGGCGGTGCTGCTCGGCCACGATTGGGGCGCGCCGATCGTTTGGCATAGCGCCGTGCTGCATCCAAGCAAGGTGCGCGCTGTGGCGGGGCTTTCGGTGCCGTATTTCGCGCTCCCGCCGGCGCCGCTCAACCGCATCTTCAAGGCCACGCACACTGATCAGGGCAAATTCTTCTACATGGCCTATTTCCAGAACGAAGGCGTGGCCGAAGCGGAGTTCGAGGCCGATGTGCGCGGATGTTTGCGCAAATTATATTTCGCCAGCTCCGCCAATTCCGACGGCCGCTGGGGCGGCAATCAAAAGCCCGCCGGCGAGCCGATGTTGCAAGGCTTGGTCGATCCAGAACAATTCCCGTCGTGGCTGGCGCCCGCGGACATCGACTATTATGTCGGCGAGTTCGAGCGCTCCGGCTTTCGCGGTCCGATCAATCGCTACCGCAATTTCGAGCGCGATTGGGCGATGATGAGCAAGGTCGAAGATCGCATCGTTCGTCAACCCGCGCTGTTCATCGCTGGCGAGAAGGACATGGTGCTGCAAATGTTCGGCGGCAGCGACATCGAGGCGCGGCTGCGCGAAAACGTCGCAGATCTGCGCGGCTTCCACCTGATCGCCAATGTCGGCCACTGGACCCAGCAGGAAAATCCCGGCGCGGCCACTGGGCACATCATCGATTGGCTGGCGCGATTGTGAGGCTCGGTCGCACATTGAGCGCCGGCGAACGCTTGGTGGAAGTTCGCTAGGACCGCTGCTCAATCGCAGCGCCACCCTAATTTCGCCTTCAGCTGCTTCTTCACACGGAGCAGAAAGCCCGTCTGAAGCCGCGCGGGCCGGTTTTCGCCGCGCCAACCAGCGCCGTCGTCGCTTGGTGCTGGCGCGCCGCGCCCAGGGCGGGCATAGGACGCGGATTAAGAGGGAGCTTTCCATGATGCGGATTTTGGCGGTGCTGGCGGTTATGGTGCTGGCGAGTTGCGCCCCCAGCGGCGCGGCTTGGAACCAGTTCCGCGACCGCTTCATTGAGCGCTCGTTCGAGCTCGACCCCACTTTCGCCGCCTATCAGGGCCGCCATGCTTTCGATGGCAAGCTGCCGGATTGGAGCGAAGCGGGGCTGGCCGCGCAGATCGCTTTCCTCAAAACTTCAATCGAAGAGGCCGAAGCCCTCAAGGGCCTCGACGAGGTCCAGGATTTCGAGCGCGATTATCTGGTCTCGGTGGCGCGCGGCAATCTGTTCTGGCTGGAAACCGCCGATCAGCCCCACACCAACCCCGCTTACTACATGGACTCGCTGAGCCCGTCTTTGTACATCACCCGGCCTTATGCGGCGATCGACGTGCGGCTGCGCGCTTACATCGCCTATCTCGATGCGGCGGTGCAAGCTGCGGCGCAGATCCGCGCAAATCTGAGGACACCGCTGGCGGAACCGTTCATCAATTATGGCAAGGCCAGCTTCGGCGGGCTGGGCGAATATTATCTTGGCGACGGCAAGGCCGCGTTCGCCAGCGTCGCCGATCCGGCTCTGCAAGCGGAGCTCACGCGCGCCTCCGCCGCCTCCGCCGAGGCGATGAACGGCTTGGCCGCTTGGCTCGAGACACAGCGCGCCAGCGCCACGCAGGATTTCGAGCTCGGGGCCGTGCGCTTCGCGCAAATGCTGCGCGATACAGAGATGGTGGACATTCCGCTGGCGGAGCTGGAAGCGATCGGCCGCGCCGATCTTGCGCGCAACCAGGCCGCTCTGCGCGAGGCCTGTGCGCAGTTCGCGCCGCGGGCGAGCTTGCCCGCTTGCATGACGCGGGTGAACGCGCAAAAGCCGCAAGGCGGCGCGGTCGAAGGCGCGCGCGCGCAGCTTGCGGGCTTGCGCGCGTTCATCGCCGAGCACGATCTCGTCACCATACCGGGCACGGAGGAAGCGCAGGTTGAGGAAGCGCCGCCGTTCGCGCGCCAGAATTTCGCTTACATCGACATTCCCGGGCCCTACGAGACCAACCTGCCGTCGGTCTATTACATCTCCCCGCCCGATCCGAGCTGGCCGGCGCAAGTGCAGCGCGATTTCGTGGCGGGCGAAACCGAATTGTTGTTCGTGTCGGTGCACGAAGTGTGGCCCGGCCACTTCCTCAATTTCCTGCACGCCAACCGCTCCACTTCGCAATTCGGGCGCGTGTTCGTGGGCTATGCGTTCGCCGAGGGCTGGGCGCATTATACCGAGGAGATGATGCTGGAAGCCGGCCTCGGCGGCGACGATCCGCGCGTGCGCATCGGCCAAATTTCGAACGCACTACGGCGCGATTGCCGTTTCCTCTCCGCCATCGGCCTGCACACGCAGGGTATGAGCGTAGAAGACTCGCGGGCCATGTTCGTTGAGCAATGCTATCAGGACGAAGGCAATTCCCGCCAGCAAGCCGCGCGCGGAACCTATGACCCGGCCTATCTCAACTACACCATGGGCAAGCTGCTGATCCGGCGCTTGCGCGAGGATTGGACCGCCGCGCACGGTGGCCGCGAAGGCTGGAAAGCCTTCCACGACCAATTCCTCAGCTACGGCGGACCGCCGATCCCGCTGGTGCGCGCGCGCATGATGGGCGGAGAAGCGGCGGCGGTGTTTTAGATACACGGTCCGAAATAGCGCTCCATTGAGCAAGAAAGCGCCGTCACAGCGTCCACGCGCCGGGTCCGGCGCTGGCGCTGGGCGTGGCGCTGAGCCGGGTGACGCTGGGGGCGCTGGGGGTGGGGGCGCTGACGTCGGCGAAGGCCAGCCATTCGGCGCTGCAGGTGCCGCGGGTGAAGCTGAGCGCGGCGTAACCGCGATTGGAGAGGTCGCACCAGGCCAGCGCCGCATTGGCGCCGCGCAGCATTGCTTCGCGCGTCCCGGGCGCGCCGGCCGAGAGCGTGCGCTCAAAGCCCGGCGAGCTGACCGAGCCGCCAGCGAATTCCAGCGCCGCCAGCCGCGCCGCGCCGGAGGCGTTGAGATTGTTGAGCCAGCAATTGTGGCTGTCGCCGCCGAGCACGATCAGGTTGTTGGCGTTGGCCGCGCAGACTTCCAGGAAACGCGTGCGCGCGGCCGGATAGCCACCCCAGGAATCCAGATTCCACGGTAGGCCCATCGCCCCCAATTGCTCGCCGCCGGCGACGAACTGGCGCGTGCCCGCCGAGGCGCTCTCCGGCAGCAGGCGCGAGAAACCCTGCGGCGCCAGCTGTTCGCCCATCACCAATTGCTGCGCCACGATCTGCCAGGTCTGGCCGCGCTGCTTCGATTGCGCCAACGCCTCGGCGAACCAGCTCTCCTGCGCCGCGCCCAGCAGGGTGCGGTCCGGATGGTTCAAGCTTTGGCGGAACGCCGCGAACGCGGCGGCGGCGTCCGCGCCGCCTTGCGCCAGGCGCGGAAACAGCTGGGTGCGATAATCGAGCTGGCGGTCGCGGCCGATATGGCGGGTGTCGAGCAGCACGATGCGCGCCAGATCGCCCCAATCGAGGTGGCGATAAATTCGCGCGCCGCTCGGCTCGGGGCGGCGGATCGGCATCCAGTCGAAATACGCCTTGCTGGCGGCGGCGATGCGATCGGTGAATGCGCCTTCGGTGTCGCCCTGGTGGTTCTGCGCGCCTTGCGCCCATGTGTCGTTGGCGAGTTCGTGATCGTCCCACACCACGCTCATCGGCTTGGCCGCGCGCAACGCCAGCAAATCCGGGTCGCGGTGATAGGTGGCGTAACGCTGATAATAATCCTCGACCCGGGTAATCTCCGTGGCCGGCTCGATCACGCGCGCGGGAATCGCCTCCGCTTCGCTTGGATAGACGCCGCGTTGATACTCGTAGATGTAGTCGCCGCAATGGATGGCGAGGTCGATGTCTTCGCGCGCGGCGGCGTGGCCGTAGGCGTGGAAATAGCCGAACGGGAAATTTGCGCAGGAGAACAGCGCCAGCCGCAAGCTCTCCGCGCCCGCCGCCGGCGCGGTGCAAGTGCGCCCAATTTCGCTTGGGCCCGAGCCGGAAAGGAAGCGGTAGAAATAGCGCCGCCCGGGGGCCAGTCCGCGTACATCGACCTTGGCGCAGAAATCGTTGACCGGCGAAGCTTGCGTGCGCCCGCGCTGGGCCACGCGCGCGAAGCTCTCGTCCTCGGCGACCTCCCAACCGATGCGGCCGTCACCGCTGTGCGCAAACCGCGTCCAGATCACCACGGCGTCCGCCAGCGGATCTCCGGAAGCCACCCCGTGCGTGAACGCCCCGCGCGAAAGCCGCTGCGCCCAGGCGGCGCGGGGCGCGAGCGCGGGGGCGAGCGCGGCGGCGGCGAGGAGGGTGCGGCGTGTGGTCAACATGGGGGGCGCCTTGTAATCACTATCAATGAAGCAAGATTAGCAACTCATTCTAATTCCGGTTAGCGCGCGGCGGGGCCAAGCGGGTTCACGCGGCTCAGAAATTGCAGCACCGCCGCGGCGGAGGCGTCGGGCGTTTCTTCCTGCGGGACGTGGCCGATCTGCTCGAACATCACCAGCTCCGCTTGCGGGATGGCGTTCTTGAAAAGCTGCGCATGCTCGGGCGGGACCAGACGATCTTGGTCCCCGTGCAGGATCAGCACCGGCATGGCGAGCGCCGCCAGCCGCTCCGGCGTAGCGTAGTTGCGCTCGCTAAAGCCGAGCGTGATCTGCAGCAAGATATCGCGATGGCCGGGCGCGCGCGAGAGTTCGACATAGCGCCCAACCATGGCATCGTCGACGCGCGCGGGATCGGCGAACGAAGCTTCCAGCCCCTGGCGGGTGAGTTGGGTGCTGTCGAGATCGCGCATGAGCGGGCCCAGCACCGGGTTACGCAGCAGTTTGAACACCGGCGGATCGGTATCGAGGCCGGCGCGGGTCTCCTCCCAGCCGGACGCATCGACCAGGATCAGCGCCGCGACCTGATCGGGATGCGCCAGCGCGTATTCCCAGGCAACATTGCCGCCCATCGAGCTGCCGGCGAGCGCAAACCGCGAGAGACCGCGCTCGGCGGTGAATTTGTGCACGGCGTCGGCGAACGCTTCGATGCTGGCCTGGTAGCCCGCCGGCGCGCGCGTCAGGCCGTGGCCGGGCAGATCGAGCGAAACGATGCGATATTCCTCGCCGAGGCGCGCGGCCCAGGGCGCCCAAGTGTGCAGCGACGCCGAGAAACCGTGCACTAGCAGCAGCGTCGGCCCCTCGGCGTTGCCCTGCTCGCGATAATGCATGCGGACGCCGCCGGGCAGCTCAGCGTAACGCGAATCGCCGCTCTCGTATTGCGCCGCCAGTGTCTCATAGGGAAGATCGGCGCGCTTGAGTGCGAAATAACCGCCGACCGCGACCAGCGCCACCAGCCCAACCAAACCCAGCAACCCGCCCAGCAACCATCGCAGCATAACGTCCCTCCGTCGCGGCTAAAGAGGGCCGGGCGGGCGCGAGGTCAAGGTCAGCCGCGTAGCCGCGCCGCGGACGGGTTTGGACTTAGTCCCAAACGCTCAGGCTGGAGGTCAGTTCTCCGCAAGTTTGACAGCCCGCGTCGCGCGGCAGGCGCACGGTGCGGCTCGTGGCGGCAAGGCCGTCATAAAGCAGCAGCCGTCCCGCCAGGCTCTCGCCGGCGCCGGCGATTTCCTTGATCGCTTCCAGCGCCATGAGCGAGCCGATCACGCCGGTGAGCGCGCCAACGATGCCGGCTTCGGCGCAGGTTGCCGCGTTCGGCGGCGCTTCCGGCACGAGGCAGCGATAGCAGGGCAGGCGCTGATCCGCGGGCAAGTGCTTGGTCGGGCCCGACTTGAACGTCGCCACTTGCCCCTCCCAGCGCCCCACCGCGCCGGAGATCAAGGTTATGCCGAGCGCGTGACAGCCGCCATTGACAGAAAAGCGGGCGGCGAAGGAATCCGTGCCATCGAGCACCAGGTCGGCGCCGGCGAGCAAGGCGGGCGCGTTCGCTGCGGTCAGTTGCTCGGCGTGGGTATCGATAGCGACATGGGGATTGAGCGCCGCAAGCGCCGCGCCGGCGCGCGCGACCTTGCTCGCGCCGACCTCGTCGCTCCCGTACAAAATCTGCCGCTGCAGATTCGACAGCGCCACAATGTCGTCGTCGATCAAGCGCAAGCGCCCCACGCCGGCCGCCGCCAGATAAAGCGCCGCCGGCGCGCCGAGGCCGCCGACCCCGACAATGGCGACGCTCGCCGCCTTCAGCCGCTGCTGCCCCGGCCCGCCGATCTCCTTGAGCAGAATGTGGCGCGCATAGCGTTCGCGTTCGGTGGGGGTAAGCGCGCTCATCGCAAGCGGGAGGGGGGAGCGCACTTGCTCATTGCGTCGGCGCGGCGGGCGTTTGCGGGGCCGCTGGCTCGCAGCTGACGAAATCGAAAAACCCGGCCGGCGCTTCGATGCGCGGTTCGCCGGCGCGTTCGTAGAGCCAGCGCGACAGGTTCGGGGCGAAGACGTGGGCGGGGGCGGCGTGGTCGAGCCGCGGCAAGCCGGGGACATAGGCGTATTGCGTGTCGAACGCGCTCATCTGGATCAGATCGACGCCGCGCGGCACTTCGACGCTGGCGGCGCCGGTCATTGGGAACAGGTAATTCATGGTCGGCCCGAGCGAGGAGGCGGCGGCGAAGCGGAACTCGCGCTCCTGGTAGCTGACCACGAAAACCAGCGTGCCGAGATTGTCGTAATCGGCGACCCGCTCGCCGCGCGCCGCCACTGTGCCCGGACCGGCGACCAGGCGCAACTTCAGTTCGCGATTGCCCGCGTGCTCGTAGCGGGCGTCCTGGGCGGAGCAAAACTCGGCGCGCGGCGGGGTTGCTTCCGGTTGCGGTTGCGGCGCGGCTGGCTCTTGCTTGTGTGACGCGAACACTTCCGGGTGGTCGCGCCAGTAATAATAGCCGCCAGCACCGATCGCCGCCAGCAGCACAAGCGTGATGAAAAACGCCCGCATCCGTTCCGCCCCTCGTCTGTTGTTGTGCGAGGGGCGAGACTACAGGCCCTCGAACAGCGCCGTCGAGAGATAGCGCTCAGCAAAAGACGGAACAATGACAACAATCCGTTTGCCGTTGTTTTCAGGTCGCGCCCCCACCCGCAGCGCCGCGGTCAGCACCGCGCCGGTGGAGATGCCGCCGGGTAAGCCTTCAATTCTGGCCGCCTCACGCGCGCGGGCGAAGGAATCGTCGTTGGAGACTGTGACCACTTCGTCATAAATCTTGGTGTCCAAGATTTCAGGAATGAAACCAGCGCCGATGCCTTGGATTTTGTGCGGGCCAGGTGCGCCGCCTGAGAGCACGGGCGAGGCTTCCGGCTCCACCGCGACGATCTTCAAATTCGGTAGCCGCGGTTTCAGCACCTGGCCGACGCCAGTGATGGTGCCGCCGGTGCCGATGCCGGAAACGAAGAAATCGAGCGCCCCGCCGGTGTCGTTCCAGATTTCTTCCGCCGTGGTGCGGCGGTGAATTTCCGGATTGGCGGGGTTGGCGAATTGCTGCGGCATCACCGCGCCCGGCGTGGTTTCGAGCAATTGCTTGGCCTTGGCGATGGCGCCCTTCATGCCTTCGGGGCCCGGCGTCAACACCAATTCGGCGCCGAACAGCGCCAGCATCTTGCGCCGCTCGATTGACATGGTTTCGGGCATCACCAGGATCAGCCGATAGCCGCGCTGCGCCGCCACGAACGCCAGCGCGATGCCGGTATTGCCGGAGGTGGGCTCGATCAGCACCGAGTTCGCGTTGAGCTTGCCGTCGCGCTCCAGCGCCTCGATCATGGCGACGCCGATGCGGTCCTTAACCGAGGCGATCGGGTTGAAGAATTCGAGCTTGGCCAGGATTTCCGCCTTCACGCTATGGGCGGCGGCCAGCTTGGAGAGGCGCACCAAGGGCGTGTCGCCGACGGTCTGGGTGATATTGTCATAGATGCGGCCGCGGCCTGGCTTGGCGTCGGACATGGGCGAGCTCCCTGGGCTGGGTATGGGTTGCCCCGATATGAGCCTGCCACGCGCCGGCGCCTAGGGGAGGGCGCTTTTGCGATGGTTCAGCGGGGCTGGCGGCGCAGAGAAGCCGTTCCTCTAGGCGATTGCCTTCAGCCCCTTGGCTCTGACCAGGTTAAGCAGCTTCAATGAGGGGCCATCGGGCCGCTTCTCGCCGCGCTCCCACTTGCTCACCGCGTCTTTCCGCACATTGAGATAGTGCGCGAACACAGGCTGCGACACCTGTTCACGCTGTCGAAGCGCACGGATTTCCTCGGGCTTCATGGGCTCGGCAGGCGTTAGGCAAAGCGCATCGAACTCGCGCATTGTGGCCTGTTCCATAATGCCGGCGGCACGGAGGCCAGCCGCCGTCTTGTGGACGGTCGCCAAGATTCTGCTGGACTTGCGTTTGCCCGTTTTCTTCATCGTCATCCACCAATTCAATCAATTCACCTACCCGCTCAGCGGCTGCAATCCGAGCCGACGAGTATCCGAGCAGTTCGTCGGCCAATTTCTTCAACGCCTTCAGCTCAAGGGGGCTGGCCAGCGCCGCCGAGGCTCAGCATTGGGCCAAACACTAAACTGTCCGAGTTAGCTGGGCGCGGACATTCGGTCGTCAACTTCCCTCGTTCCGCAGTACTGTCAGATTGATTGCTTCGAAAAATTTCGTGCTGCCGGCTAGCGCAGCCATAGCAAGCAGTGCGTCGCCATCTTTGCCTGTTGCGGGAAAAGCCGCGTGTCTGTCTTCGGTGGGGATTGTCGGCTCGCTCTTGACGAGGAATTGCTGAAACAGGTGGTTGGGAGGGGTCTCGAATTTCCCGTACGTATTCAGTTCGAGCTCGACGAGGCCGACAGACGCACCGATCAGCCCGTGAAAGAGTGAGATGAATTGCATGGATACTGGAGTCTCGATGTTCGCCCCACGCTGCTTCGCAGCCTCACAAAATTGGGTAGGTGCAGTCACGGTCAACATCGGAATTATGAGCTCCATTCGGTCTGCAGGCACCTTCAGCTGTAGGATGCTGAGCGCGTATCCCCAGAAGAATGTTTCGAGGAGCAGTGTGGCGACGTGACCGACTTTAGGGTCTCTCAGAAACAAGATTGGCTCGGCCTCGCGTAGCGCCGGTACGATAAGCACTTCTCGCCATATCTTGTGGTCGTAATACCAAGGCTCAGCCTCATTTCGCGGGATGAACTCTGCCGGGCCGACCGCTTCCGAGCTTGGCAACGCCCTAATCTTTCTACGAATTGCTTGGATTAGGGCGGCGTACGCCTCCGGCGCCAAACCCTCAGTCCCAGCCTCCATCGTTTGAACGATGTTGAACGGCGTGGGAATGGCGCAGTTGCCGAAACGGAGTTGCATCAACTTGTCGGCGTTGAAGCCGGCGAGCGATTCCGCCCGAACCCATTTCGAATTCACCGCAGCACTCGACCAAACCGTCAAGACGACCTTCGTCGCAGCAATTTGGTCGCTAATTGCTTGGTCGAATTGCGTTTCGGGTTGGATGCGGCGGTCATACCAAACCTTGATCCCAGACTGCTCTAGTTGCGCAGCAAGGGCCGCCACGAAATGGCCGTCAGATCGCGCATACGAAATGAAAACATCGGCCAAGTCGGGTATCTGCGTGTCATCGAGAAAGACCATGTCGGCGGGGATCAGCATTCCCGTCAATGTCGCATAAAGCTGAGCCTGTCCCACAGCGGCCACTTGAGTGATGAGCTTCAGTTTGTGCTGCCGCTCGGCATTATAGACGCCGACAGTGATGCCGGGCATTTCTAAGAATTCTGGATGAACCTTTGACAGCACGCGTCGAAATGTTGAGAGGTCGAAGTTTTCATGAAGCGCCGGAAGATGCTGGGCCTCTATGACGCTGTGTTCGAATGTTGGGCGGATGAGTTGTTGAAACCCGATCAGCACGGTGGAAGGTGAAGTCAGTCCTAAGTTGGGCTCTAACTCTCGCATTAGCTCGGCCAGACGATCCTTATGTATGTTGTAGTAGTCGAAGTAGCTTAGCTGGAAGGCTTCGCTCCGAAGTTTTGATTGCTTTCCGGGCGCGAGGGCGCGGTAGTCTCCTGAAAACCGGAAGAACACGGCCCACAGCCACAGCTCAATCAGGATCATCAAGTCGGGCTGCTCCGCCACGTGGCCATTGCGGAGGGCTGCCTGCCTGAGCGCTGGCGCAATGAAGCGGTTTCGCCATCCTGCGGCTTTTAGGGCGTCGAACATTGCCTTGATCTTACTTGTGGTCGCAATGACCTGCCCCACTGAGTCAGCACGTCTGTGCGTGAGCTGCAATGTCCGCTTTGTGCCCAAGCGCCGCCATTTGGTCCCACCCCTACCCCAGCCCCGTACTCCCAAATCCCCCCGCGCCGCGCGTGGTTTCGCTTAGCGTCTCCACCACGCGCCACTCGCCCTGCGTCACCGGCGCGATCACGATCTGGGCGATGCGTTCGCCGCGTTTGATCGTGAACGGTTCCTGGCCCAGATTCACCAGGATCACTTTCAGTTCGCCGCGATAATCGGAATCGATGGTGCCCGGCGAGTTGAGGCAGGTGATGCCGTGCTTCAGCGCCAGGCCCGAGCGCGGGCGCATTTGCGCTTCGTAGCCGGGGGGGAGGGCGATGGTAAGGCCAGTGGGGGTGAGGTGGCGGTGGCCGGGTTGAAGCGTCACCGGCTCGCCTTCCGGCACGGCGGCGCGGATATCCATGCCGGCGGAAAGCGCGGTCTCGTAGGCGGGCAGCGCCAGCCCCTCGAAATGCGGCAGGGTGGTAACCTCGATGGCGATCTTGGACGTATTCATGCGATAGGCCTTAAGCGGATTCGCGGGGCGAGGGAGAGCATTTGCATGGCGCACGGGTTTGCAGCCGCCAAGTTCAGCGACCCGCGCCTAACCGCCAAGGGCGAGGCGCGCGCTTCGGTGCCGCTGCACGCGCTGGAAACGCTCTGGTTCAACACCGGCACGCGCTGCAACATCACTTGCGCGCATTGCTATATCGAAAGCTCCCCCAAGAACGACCGGCTTGCCTATCTCAGCCTTGAGGATGTGCGGCTCTATCTCGATGAGATCGAACGCGAGGGCCTCCGAACCAAGCTGATCGGCTTCACCGGCGGCGAGCCGTTCATGAACAAAGCCATTCTGCCGATCCTGCGCGAGACGCTGTCGCGCGGGTTTGAGGCGCTGGTGCTGACCAATGCGATGCGCCCGATGCTGCGGTTCAAGCGCGAATTGCTGGAGCTGCGCGCGGCGTTCGGCGCGCGTTTGCGACTGCGGGTCTCGCTCGACGATCCGCGCGCGGAATTCCACGATACTGAGCGCGGCGAAGGCGCTTACGACAAAACGCTCGCCGGTCTGCGCTGGCTGGCGGGGAATGATTTTTCCATCGAAATCGCCGGCCGCGGCTTCGCGCATGAACCTGAACCAGACCTGCGCGCGCGCTTCCAAACGCTGTTCGATGACATCGGCTTGAAGCTCGACGCTTCCGATCCCGACGCGCTGGCGATCTTCCCGGAAATGGAGCCGCTCGCCGATCCGCCGGAAATCACCGATGCCTGCTGGGGCATTTTGAACAAAGACCCGCGCGAAGTGATGTGCGCAACCGCGCGCATGGTAGTCAAGCGCAAGGGCGCTGCGGCGCCCGCCGTGCTCGCCTGCACGCTGCTGCCGTACGATGCGCAGTTCGAGCTAGGCGCAACGCTCGCCGAGGCTGCGCGCCCAGTCGCGCTCAATCATAAATATTGCGCCAGCTTTTGCGTGCTTGGCGGGGCCAGCTGCGGGGCGGCGAAGGAATAGCGCTGCATTCGATGCGGCGCTATTTCCGCCGTGCGCGCAGCGTGGCGTTGGCGAGATCGCGCTTGGCTTGATCCTCGAACGTCTTGATCTCGGCGGCTTCGCGTTCGGCCCGGCGGCGTTGGGCGGCGGCGATCAATTCGTCGCGCATGCGGGTGGCCTCGGCTTCCGCCGCGGCCTTGGCGTCGGCGATGCGCTGGGCTTTTTCCGCGGCGATGCGGGCCTTGCGCTTTTCTTCCGCCGCCGCGCGCTTGGCGTCGCGCTCCTGAGCTAATTCCTCGCGCATGGCGACGATACTTGGGTCGGGCTTGGCGGTCACTTGCGCCTTGGCGCGGAACTTCTCGAGCATGGCTTGGCGCGCCTTGTCGGCGGTTTCTTTGCGTTCGTTGAGGTTCGGCACGCTCATGCGTCGGGACTCGCTATTGCTCAGGGAAGGCGCGCCTCATAGCGGGCCTTGAGCGAAATTTGAAGCCCCCCAGTGGGAAAAAGCCGCCAAGCCGCCGCCGCTAACGTGTTAGCACTCGGTCATGTTGAAGATCATCATCGTCGGCGCCTGGTTCGCGGCGCTGGCGCTTGGCGAAAGGCTGGCGCCGGCAGCGGTGCAGCCGAACCGTGGGTTGCGGCTCGCCTCGAATCTGGGGCTTTGGGCGGCGAATACGCTGATGAACCCGCTGTTGACGCTGCCGATTGCGGCGGCGGCGGCGGCGTTCAACCCGTGGACGCGGCCCGATCTGCCGCTCTGGGCGACGCTGGCGCTCGATCTGCTGGCGCTGGACCTGTGGATTTACGCTTGGCACCGCGCCAACCACGAATGGCGCCCGCTCTGGCGCTTTCACCGCGTGCACCACCTCGATCAATGCCTGGACGTCACCTCGGGGGTGCGCTTTCACCCCGGGGAGGTGCTGATCTCGGCGCTGGCGCGGACGCCCTTGATCGTCGCCGCCGACATTTCGCTGCAATCGGTGGTTCTGTTCGACATGCTGGTGCTGCTGGCGGCGCTGTTCCACCACTCAAATCTCCGTTTGCCGGCGCGGCTTGAGGCTGGTCTGCGGCTTATCCTGGTCACCCCCTCGCACCATTGGGTGCACCACCATGCGCTGCGGCGCGACACCGATTCCAATTACGCCACCATGCTGACGCTGTGGGATCGGCTGTTCGGCTCCTGGAGCCAAACCGCACGCACCCTGGACCTGGCCATTGGCGTCGAGGGTGAGCCGGACGCCCCGCTGCCGGCGCTGGCGCTGGCCCCATTCCGGAAGCAGCCGGAACACGGCGCATTGGCAAGGAGCGCGGCGCGCCTTACCTCAAAGCGGTGACCGATGCGGACAATACCCCGACCGAGCGCCTGCCGCCGCTGCACGCGCTGCGTGCTTTCGAGGCCGCCGGGCGGCATTTGAGCTTTTCGCGGGCGGCCGACGAATTGGGGGTGTCGCCGGCCGCGGTCAGCCAGCAAATCCAACAGATAGAGGAATTCGCCGGCCAACCGCTGTTCAAGCGGCTCACCCGGCGGGTGGAGCTGACCGACGCTGGCGCGGCGGCGCTGCCGTTGGCGCGCGAGGCGATGGCGTTGTTCCTGGAGGCGTCGCGGGTGATGCGCCTGCCGCTGCGCCAGCGGCGGGTGTCGATTTCGGTGGCGCCTTCATTCGCCGGGAAATGGCTGGTGCCCCGGCTCGACCATTTCAAGGATTTGCAGCCCGATCTCGAAGTCTGGGTGTTGGCCGACATGGCCATCAGCGACCTCGCTGTCGCCGATATCGACCTCGCCATCCGCTACGGCCCGGGCGGCTACCCGGAGCTGAACTCCGAGCTGCTGCTGCGGGAATCGGTGACGCCAGTTTGTTCGCCCAGCCTGTTGGATGGCGAGGGGCGGCTTGCGGTCCCCGCCGACCTCGAGCGCTTCAGCCTGCTGCACGACGAAAGCGCCGACCGGGATCCCTCCTGCCCAACCTGGCCGATGTGGCTGGCCGCGCGCGGGCTCGATCACATCGACGGCCGCCGCGGCACCCGCGTCAACCAATCGAGCCTCGCCATCGAGGCGGCCATCGCCGGCAAGGGCGTGGCCCTGGCCAAGCGCCAACTCGCCGCCGCCGACATCGCAATCGGCCGCCTGGTGGCCCCGTTCGAGAGCGACGCGCAGCCGGTCAATTTCGCCTATTGGCTGATCTGGCGCAAAGGCCGGACGGTGTCGCCGGGACTAAAGGCGCTGATGGACTGGCTGCGCCTGGAAGCCGCCGGCGGCGAAGCCGATCCCGGGGCGGGGATCTGATCCCGACGTCCCCCAACATTGACCTTCGCATGCACATGCTCGGCGCGCGCTGAAAGCACGATGCGCACGAGCTATCATTTAGCCGCTGAGCGCGCGCCCGCTGCGGCGCGGCCCCTCTTCCGGGGCGCCGCGAGCGGTCCACCGTCAGGGCGGCTTAAGCGTCGCTATATCGCCCCGCCCTGCATGGCCGGGGCCGGGGGGCCTACTTCTTCCCCATGTATCGGTACGACGCCCTGGATCACCGGCTCGTCGCGGAGCGCGTGGCGCAATTCCGCGACCAGACCGCGCGCTATCTGGCGGGCAAGCTGTCGGCCGACGATTTCAAGCCGCTGCGGCTCCAGAACGGCCTCTACGAACAACGCCACGCGCCGATGCTGCGGGTGGCGATCCCGTATGGGCTAATCTCCTCGGCGCAGCTGCTGGTGCTGGGCGAGATCGCCCGCAAATACGATCGCGGCTACGGCCACTGGACCACGCGCCAGAACATCCAGTTCAATTGGGTGAAGATCGAGGAAACGCCCGACATCCTGGCGCTGCTCGCCAGCGTCGATATGCACGCGATCCAGACCAGCGGCAATTGCGTGCGCAACGTCACCACCGATCATTTCGCCGGCATCGCCCCTGACGAAATCGTCGACCCGCGGCCTTACGCCGAACTCATGCGGCAATGGTCGACGCTGAACCCCGAGTTCGCGCACCTGCCGCGCAAGTTCAAGGTGGCGTTCAACGGCGCGCTGGACGATCGCGCCGCCAGTTCGGTGCACGATTTGGCGTTCGAGCTCTGGCGCGACAATGCCGGCGAGGTGCGCTTGCGGGTGAAGGTCGGCGGCGGGCAGGGGCGCACGCCGCGCCTGGCGGTGACCATCCGCGAGGGTTTGCCTTGGCGCGAAATGCTCACCTACACCGAAGCCATCCTGCGCGCCTATAATCGCTGGGGCCGGCGCGACAACCTCTACAAGGCGCGCATCAAGATATTGGTCGAAGCGCTCGGGCCCGCCAAATTCGCCGAGGAAGTTGAGATTGATTTCGCCCACCTACAGAATGGTCCAGGCACGCTGACACAGGAGGAACTGGACCGCGTCTCCGCTTGCTTCATCGATCCGGCTTATCAGTCCGATTCCGACGCGGACTTGTCGGCGGAGATGGTCGGCTCGCGCCGCTTCCGCCGCTGGCTGGAGCGCAACGTCGCCGCCCACAAACAGCCCGGCTATGCGGCGGTGACGTTGAGCTTCAAGCGCACCGGCGCCGCCCCGGGCGACATTACCGCCGATGAACTCGACGCCGCCGCCGACCTCGCCGAGCGTTATTCCTTCGGCGAAGCGCGCGTCACCCATCACCAGAATCTGGTGCTGGGCGAAGTGGCGCGCCGCGATCTGCCGGATTTGTGGCGCGAGGCCGAGGCGCTTGGCTTCGCCGAGCCAAATATCGGTCTCGCCACCGATCTGATCGCCTGCCCAGGTGGGGATTTCTGCGCCCTGGCCAACGCCCGCTCGATCCCGATCGCCACCTCGATCCAGCAAATCCTGGCCCCGATCCAGGACGAACTCGGCGATCTCACCATCAAGATTTCCGGCTGCATCAATTCCTGCGGCCACCACCATGTCGGCCATATCGGCGTGCTGGGCGTCGATAAGAATGGCGAGGAATGGTACCAGATCCTGGTCGGCGGCCGCTCCGACACGCAAAGCGCGCTCGGGCAAATTCTCGGCAAGGCGGTGCGCGCCGAGGAAGTTGCGCCGCTGATCGAGCGTTTGACGCGCTTGTATCTGCGCGAACGCAAATCGGGTGAAAGCTTTGCCGACGCCGCGCCGCGGCTCGGTTTCGACGCCTTCAAGGCCGCGGCCTATCCCGCGCCGACGCCGGTGCTGGCGTGAGCGCGCTGATCCGCCTGACGCCGGAAGGCCCGCTTCTGTTCGAAGACGACGCACGCGTGTTTGCGCCGCTGGCGGACCGCGGCGCCGCGAGAGCGGTTCAACTGGCGGCAAACGAGAATCCCTTCCTGCTCGCCGATCATCTTGCGGCGCTTGACGCCATCGCCGTCGAATTCCCCAAGCCCACGGACGGGCGCGGCTTCTCCATCGCCCGCATCTTGCGCGAGCGGCTGGGCTGGCGCGGCGAGCTGCGCGCGGTCGGCGCGGTGGCGCTGGACCAATTGGCGTTCATGGCCCGCTGCGGTTTCGACGTGTTCGCGTTGCGGGAGGGCGAGGACGCGTCCGCCTGCCTCAGCGCCTTCACCGAAATGAGCCTCACCTATCAGGGCGACAGCCTCGATCCGCGCCCGCTATTCCGTCGCCGCGCCGAGGCGTTGGCGGCGCTGACCGGAGTTTTGTCATGACCGGAACGGTGTACCTCGTCGGCGCCGGCCCCGGCGCTGCCGATCTGCTGACCGTGCGCGCCGCGCGCCTGATCGCCGCCGCCGATCTGCTGGTTCACGATGCGCTGGTCGAGCCCGAGGTGCTGGCGCTGGCCCCGGGCGCGCGCAAGCTCAATGTCGGCAAGCGCGCCGGCAAGCCTTCGACGGATCAGGCTTTCATCAACCGTCTGCTGGTGCGCGCCGCGCGTTCGCACCCAATTGTGGTGCGGCTCAAGGGCGGCGACCCGATGCTGTTTGGCCGCGCCGCCGAGGAACTCGCGGCTTGCCGCAAGGCCGGCGTGCGGGTGGAGATTGTCCCCGGCGTGAGCGCGGCGTTCGCCGCCGCTGCCGAGGCGCAGGCGTCGCTGACGCAGCGCGGGCTGGCCCGTTCGGTGGCGTTCGTCACCCCGACGTTCGGTCGCGGCGAAGCCGGCGACGAACACTGGGCCGACGCCGCCGCCGCCGCCGAAAGCGCGGCGATCTACATGGGCGCGGCGCAAGCGGCGCGCGTGCGCGACGCGCTGCTGGCGCGCGGCGTGCCGGCGTCCACACCCGCCGTGCTGGCCGAAAATGCCGGGCGCGCGATGGCGCGGCGCCGCCGCGCCAGCCTGGGCGAACTCACCCAATTGGCCGCGCTGGCTGGCGACGGGCCCGCCTTGCTGTTGCTGGGCGAGGCTTTCGCTGACGCCGACGCCGAACCGATGTCGATCCAGGAGCGGGCGCGCGCATGATTCCGATTTATCTCGATCCCGAAAAAACCCGCGTCGCGCTGGTCGGGCGCGGCCCCTTGTGCGTGCGCCGTCTCGAATGGCTGCGCAAGCTCGAGGCCAAGCCGGTGGTGTTTTCCGACGCGCCCAGCGCCGCGTTGAAGGAAGCCGCGGGCTTCCTGCTGGCCAAGCGTCTGCCCGAGCGCGAGGAATTGCGCGCCTTCCAGGCGATCTGGATCGCCGACATCGAGACCGAGGACGCCCGCGAACTCGCCGCCTCGGCGCGCGAGGAGGGCGTGCTGGTCAATGTCGAAGACGCCAAGCCGCTGTGCAGCTTTCACACCCCCGCCATCGTCAAGCGCGGCAAGCTGCTGCTGGCGGCGGGCACCGGCGGGGCGAGCCCCGCGGCCGCCTCGCTGGTGCGCGAACGACTGGAGCAGATGTTCGGCGAGGACTGGGAAGCCGCCATCGACGAACTCGCCGCTGCCCGCGAAGTGCTGCGCGCTGGCGGCGCGAAAATGTCGGCGATCAGCGAAGACGCGCGCGCGCGGCTGGCGCGCCGGGCCCTGGTGCGGGCCTGATGGTGGAACTCTGGAAGCCCCCGCGCGCGCCCTGGACGCCCGAACGCGAATTGCTGAGTGCGGCCGCTGGGGCGCTGCTGGCGCGCGTGGCCGCCGCCCATCCGCGCGCCGTGATCGCCACCAGTTTGCAGGCCGAGGAAGCGGTGCTGGTCGATATCGCCGCCAAGGCTGGCGCCGCGCTCGATCTGTTCATGCTCGATACCGGCCGGCTGCACCCGGAAACGCTGGCGGCCAAGGCGGCGATCGAAGCGCGCTATGACAAGTCCATCGCCGTGTTCGCGCCCGACCGCGCCGAGATCGCCGCCTGGATCGCCAGTTTCGGCCAGGACGCGTTCTATGAGGGGCGCGACCGCCGCCAGGAATGCTGCGCCATCCGCAAACTAGCCCCGCTGCGGCGCGCGCTGGCCGGACGCGGCGCCTGGATCACCGGTCAGCGCCGCGAGCAAGCCGCTACACGCGGCAGCCTGGCTGAGCGTGAATTCGACGCGGCGCACGGGATCGAAAAGTTCAATCCGCTGGCGAGTTGGAGCGTGGACGATGTCTGGGCCTACCTCGCCCGCCACCAGGTTCCGGTTAATCCGCTCTACGCGCGCGGCTATGCCTCGATCTGCTGCGAGCCGTGCACACGCCCGATCCGCGCCCACGAAGACAAGCGCGCCGGCCGCTGGTGGTGGGAGGAGAGCGCGGCGAAGGAATGCGGCCTGCACATCGCTGAGCCGGCCGCCGCGAGCGCTTGACGGCGCGCGTGGTCCGGTTTTTGAAGCATGACTCACAAACACCCATTCCCGGACGGGTGGGATATAAGTTCTACCCAATCGGGATTGCGGGTGATACTTGCCGGAGACCGTGAGCCACCGCCTCTCCGCCGCGCGACGCATCGTCGTGAAAATCGGCTCTTCGACTTTGGTCGATGGCGGCAGCGGCGCGTTGCGGCAAGCCTGGCTCGATGGCTTCGCTGCCGATGTCGCTCGGCTCAAGGCGCGCGGGCAGGAGCTGCTGATCGTGTCCTCCGGCGCCATCGCGCTCGGCCGCGCCGCGCTGAAACTGGCGCCAGGGCCGCTGCGGCTGGAGGAAGCGCAGGCGGCGGCGGCCGTGGGCCAGATCGCGCTGGCGCGAGCCTGGAGCGAAGCCTTGGCCGGGCACGAGATCGCCGTCGCGCAAGTGCTGTTGACGCTGAGCGACACCGAATCGCGCCGCCGCTACCTCAACGCGCGCTCGACCATGAAGACGTTGCTGGGGCTCGGCGTGGTCCCGGTGATCAACGAAAACGATACAATCGCCACCGAGGAGATCCGCTTCGGCGACAATGACCGCCTGGCAGCGCGCGTCGCCGGCATGTGCGACGCCGATTGCCTGGTGCTGCTCTCGGATATCGACGGGCTCTACAGCGCCGATCCGCGCCGCGACGCCAGCGCGCGCTTCATTGAAGAAGTGACCGCGATCAATCCGGAACTGGAAGCCGCCGCCGCAGGCGCCGGCGAACTCGGTTCCGGCGGCATGCGCACCAAGCTGATGGCCGCGCGCATCGCCATGGAGGCGGGCGTGAAGATGGTCATCGCCAAGGGCGATTCCCTGGCGCCGCTGCAAGCAATCGAGAACGGTGCGCGCGCCACCTGGTTCGTGGCCGCGACCACGCCAACCGCCGCGCGCAAGAAATGGATCGCGGGAACGCTCGCTCCAGCCGGCGCGCTCATTGTCGATGCCGGCGCCGCCACTGCTCTGCAAAACGGCAAGAGCTTGCTGCCGGCCGGCGTTGTCGGCGCCGAAGGCGGGTTTGAGCGCGGCGATTGCGTGCGCGTGCTGAACGCCGGCGGGGTCGAAATCGCGCGCGGGCTGGTGGCATATGACGCGGGCGAAGCGCGGCTGATCCAAGGCAAGCGCAGCGCCGAGATCGCCGCGGTGCTCGGCCACGCAGGGCGCGCCGAAATCATTCACCGCGACGATCTGGTATTGGCGCGAACATGAGCGCGATGCTGGCAATGGGCGCGAGGGCGCGGCAAGCGGCCAAGGCGCTGGCGCGGGTCGCGGGCGAACGCAAGGACGCAGCCATCCGCGCCATGGCGCAACGATTGCGCGCGCGTGCGGGCGAAATTCTCTCCGCCAATGCGCGTGACATCGAAGCCGCGCGCGCGGCGGGCCGCGACGCCGCCTTCATCGACCGGCTGCTGCTTTCGCCGGCTTCAGTCGAGAGTATGGCGGCGGGATTGGAGGCCATAGCCGCACAACCCGATCCAGTGGGCAAAGTTGACGAGGAATGGACGCGCCCCAATGGGTTGCGTATTTCCCGCGTGCGCGTGCCGATCGGCGTCATCGGCATCATTTATGAAAGCCGGCCCGGCGTCACCGCCGATGCGGCGGCCTTGTGTGTGAAGGCTGGGAATGCGTGCATTCTCCGCTGCGGCTCGGAAGCGCTCGGCGCGGCGCGGGCGATCCAGGCGGCGTTGTTGGAGGGGCTTGAGCAGGCCGGCTTGCCCGCCGATGCGGTGCAATTGGTGGCGACGCCAGATCGTGCAGCGGTCGGGGAGATGCTCGCCGGACTCGGCGGCGCTATCGATGTGATTGTCCCGCGCGGCGGCAAAAGCCTGGTCGCGCGGGTGCGGGCCGAAGCGCGCGTGCCGGTGTTCGCGCACCTGGAAGGCATTTGCCACGTCTATGTGGACAAGAGCGCCGACGCGGAGAAAGCCCGCGCGATTGTGGCGAACTCCAAAATGCGCCGGGTGTCGGTGTGCGGGGCGGCCGAGACTTTGCTGGTGGACAAAGCGGGCGCGGATCGTCTGCTGGCGCCGCTGGTGCGCGCGCTGCTCGATGCCGGCTGCCAGGTCCGCGGCGATGCGGCGGCGCAAGCTGTGGACGCGCGCGTGCTGGCGGCGAGCGAGGAAGATTGGCGCACGGAATATCTGGCGCCGATCATTTCCGTACGCGTGGTCGACGGCGTCGCCGGCGCTGCCGCGCACATCGCTCAATACGGCTCGGCCCACACCGACAGCATCGTCACCGAGGACGCCGTCGCGGCGGAAGAATTCCTGGCCTCCGTCGATAGCGCCATCGTCCTGCACAACGCCTCCACGCAGTTTGCCGACGGCGGCGAGTTTGGCTTCGGCGGCGAGATCGGGATCGCCACGGGTCGCTTGCATGCGCGCGGTCCGGTGGGCGCGCGCGAGCTGACGACGTACAAATATGTGGTGCGCGGGAACGGGCAGGTGCGGGAGTAGCGCCGAAGCCCACCCCTCCCCGCAAGGGGGAGGGGAAACGCTTACCGCCCCACCCCGCGCTCGCTCTCCAAAAAGCGCTTCAGATTCCGCGCCGCCTGGCGGATGCGCTGTTCGTTTTCCACCAGCGCGATGCGCACGTAACCATCGCCGTATTCGCCGAACGCCACGCCAGGCGCGACCGCGAGTTCGGCGCCCTCCATCAGGCGCTTGGAAAACTCCACCGAGCCCAAATGTTCGAACCCTGCAGGTAAAGGCGCCCAGCAGAACATCGACGCGGCGGGCTTGGGCACGTCCCAGCCGGCTTTCGCGAAGCTATCCACCAGCACGTCGCGGCGGCTTTTGTAGATGGCGCGCATTTCGGCCACGCATTCTTGCGGGCCGTTGAGCGCGGCGGCGGCGGCGACTTGCACCGGCGTGTAGGCGCCGTAATCGAGATAGGATTTCACCCGCGCCAATGCCGCGATCAGCCGCTCATTGCCGAGCGCGAAGCCGACCCGGAAACCGGCCATGGCGTAGGTTTTCGACAGCGTGTTCACCTCCACGGCAAATTCGGTCGCGCCTTCGACCTGCAGCACCGAAGGCGGCGGCTCGCCTTCGAAATAGATTTCCGAATAGGCCATGTCGGAGAGCAGGAACATCTCGTGCTTGCGCGCCAGCGCCACGGCGTCCTTGTAGAAATCCAGCCCTACAATCTGCGCGGTCGGGTTGGCCGGATAGCAGGTGACCATGGCGATCGGCGGCGGCACCGAGTGGCGCGCGGCGCGGCTGATGCCGGCGAGATATTGCTCCGGCGATCCGGCCTCGACATGGCGAATGACGCCGCCGGCCATAATGAAGCCAAAAGCGTGGATCGGATACGAGGGGTTGGGGCTGATGATCACGTCGCCGGGCGCGGTGATGGCCTGCGCCAGATTGGCGAAGCCCTCCTTGGAGCCGAGCGTGGCGACGATTTGCGTGTCGGGATTGAGCTTCACCCCGAAGCGGCGGTCGTAATAGCCGGCCATGGCTTTACGCAGGCCGGGAATGCCGCGCGAGGCCGAATAGCGATTGGTGCGCGGCTTGGCGGCGGTTTCGCAGAGCTTCTCGACGATGTGCGCGGGCACGGGCAGATCGGGATTGCCCATGCCGAAATCGATGATGTCGATGCCCTTGGCTCTGAGGCTCGCCTTCAGCTTGTTGACCTCCTCGAACACGTAAGGGGGCAAGCGGCGGATTTTGTGGAAATCGGTTTGCATGGCGGGTGCAGGATACACCAGGGCTTAAGCGTAGCAACATTGCGGCATCGCTTGCGCTTTGGCTCAGGCGTGCCTTATGCCACCCTTGCCACCCATCCCCGGATCGCGCGTGAGCGCCAAGTGCGGGGCCCAAGATCGCGAGCGCTTGTGTTCATGGGCCCCAGCTTTGCGTAACTTGGGCTCGCCGCTGTCGCGGCGCCCCGGAGATGGGTGGATAGTTTTGGTCCATCGAGAGTCATCCGTGATCATTCCCTCAAACTGGCCCGAACTGGTCGCCCGCTACGGCACGCCGCTGGCGATTTGCGATGTCGCTTACGTGCGCCAGCAATGCCGGCGGCTCAAAGGCGCGTTTGCTTTCTGCGACCTGTTTTACTCGGTCAAAGCGAACTACAATCCGGCGCTGGTGCGGCTCATGGCCGGCGAGGGGCTCGGCGTCGATGCGGTCAGCCCGGGCGAAGTGGAACTGGCGCTGCGCTGCGGGGTGGCGGCGGCCGACATCGTCTATGTCGAAAACAACATGAGCGACGCGGAGATGGAATTCGCCGCCGAGCGCGGGGTGCGCCTGGTGATCGGTTCGCTGTCGCGGTTGGGGAAATACGCGGCGCGCTTTCCGGGCTCGGCGGTCGGCGTGCGCATCAATGCCGATGTCGGCGGCGCTCACCACGCGCGCGCGTTCACGGCCGGGCCGCAATCCAAGTTCGGCATCCATTACACCGCCATCCCCGAAGCGCTGGCGGTCGCGCGCGCGGCGCAAGTGCGCATCGATCTGGTGCAGCAGCATATCGGCTCGGGCTGGCTCGATGAAACCATCTTCGCCGAGGCCGCCGACATTATCCTGCGCGAGGCGGGCCGCTTTCCCGATCTGGAGATGGTCGATTTCGGCGGCGGCTTCGGTGTGCCGCACCAAGCTGGCGACCATCCGCTCGAAATTGAGCGCATGGGCGCGGTGTTGCAGGCGCGGGTGGAAGAGTTCCAGGCCCGGATCGGGCGGCGGGTGCGCTTTGCGCTGGAACCGGGGCGCTTCCTGGTGGCCGAAAGCATGGCGCTGCTGACAATTGTGCAGGACAAAAAAACCGGCTCGGATGGGCGCGTGTTCCTCGGGCTCGACACCGGCTTCAACCATCTGATGCGCCCGGCGCTGTACAACAGCCCGCATGAAATATTGAACCTCACCCACCCCGAAGGCGCCCGCGCGGCTTACGATATCTGCGGCAATATCTGCGAAAGCACCGATTTTTTCGCCCGCGCGCGCGAATTGCCGGCGACCGAAGAGGGCGACGTGCTGGCGATCCGCAATTACGGCGCCTACGGCGCCTCCATGGCCAGCGTCTACAATCTACGCGCCCCGGCGGCGGAAGTGTTCGTCGATGGCGACACCCATACGCTGACGCGCCGCCGCGCCAGTTTGGAGGAGCTGCTGGCGACGTTTGTGTAGCAATATTTGGACATTGACGTGCCGCCGGGCGATCGTTTGGCAAAGCTAGCGGGCGTTCGCAAGATGCCGCCGGTCCGCTGTGGCGCGCCGGCTCACGGCCGCCCGACGCTCACATATTTGAACCCCTTCGCCGCCATTTCCGCGGGCCGGTAGATGTTGCGCAGGTCGATCACCACCGGCGAACGCAGCGCGTCCTTGATGCGGTCCAAGTCCAGCGCGCGGAACTGGTCCCATTCGGTGATGAACACGACCGCATCCGCGCCTTGCACGCAATCATAGGGGCCGGAGGCAAAGCTCACGTCCTTCAACAGATGCTTGGCCTCGGCCATGCCTTCGGGATCGAACGCGCGCACTTTGGCGCCTTCGTCCTGCAGCGCCGGCACGATGTCGAGCGCGGGGGCGTCGCGCATGTCGTCGGTGTTCGGCTTGAAGGTGAGGCCGAGCACGGCGATGGTCTTGCCTTTCAGATTGCCGCCCAACGCTTCGATGATCTTCTGCGCCATCTTCTGCTTGCGCGCGGAATTTATCCGCACCGTAGTTTCGATCAGCTCGATCGGCGCCTTGTAGTCGCGTGCTGTTTTCATCAGCGCCAACGTGTCCTTGGGGAAACACGAGCCGCCATAGCCGGGCCCGGCATTGAGGAATTTCCTGCCGATGCGGTTGTCGAGGCCGATGCCGCGCGCCACTTCCTGCACGTTCGCGCCCACCGCTTCGCACAGATCGGCGATTTCGTTGATGAAGGTGATCTTCATCGCCAGAAACGCGTTGGCGGCGTATTTAGTCAGCTCGGAGGTGCGGCGCGAGGTGAACACAATCGGCGTTTCGTTCAGGAACAGAGGTCGGTAAAGATCGCCCATCACTTCGCGCGCGTGCTCATCTTCCGTGCCGACGACGACGCGGTCGGGCCGCTTGAAATCGCTGATCGCCGCGCCCTCGCGCAGGAATTCGGGGTTGGACACCACGGCGAAATCGGCTTTCGGATTGGCCCTCTTGATGATGGCTTCCACCTCATCGCCGGTGCCGACCGGCACCGTCGATTTGGTAACCACCAAGGTGTAGCCGTTCATCAGCCCGGCGATCTCCTCGGCGGCGGCGTAGACGAAAGTGAGGTCGGCGTGGCCGTCGCCGCGGCGCGAGGGCGTGCCGACAGCGATAAACACCGCGTCGGCCTCGCGGATCGCCGCGCGCGGATCGGTGGTGAAGAAGAGCCGCCCTTGCGCGACATTGTCCTTCACCAGGTCTTCGAGCCCCGGCTCGAATATAGGAATTTCGCCCTTCTGCAGGCCCGCGATCTTGCGCTCGTCCTTGTCGACGCAAGTGACGACGTGGCCGAAATCGGCAAAACAGGCCCCGGAAACAAGGCCAACATAGCCGGTGCCGATCATAGTTACGCGCATTGTTGTTTACTCCTGTGCGCAGGCGGGAGTTCGACCCTTTCCCCTTGCGGGGGAGAGGGGAGAAGGGTTCGGTCGTACAATGCACCGCGCTTAGCCAAAGTTCAAATCTCCTGATTATACGCGCCGACTTCGGCAAACCGCGCCAAGCGTGGCTTTACTTCATCACGGAACAACGCGCGCATGTCGGCGTCGCTGCTCATGCTTTCGACCACCACCACCAATTCCGGCTTGTTGGAGGAAGCGCGCACCAGCACCCACGATCCATCCTCCAGCGTGACACGGGCGCCGTTGACGATGTTGACGTCGCGAATGGCGCGGCCAAGGATTTTGCCGCCGTCGCGCGCAAGGCGCTGATAATCGGCGACCACGCGCTCGACGATTCCATATTTCTTCTCATCGCCGCAATGCGGGCTCATGGTCAGCGATGTGAACGAAAGCGGCAACGCCTTGCGCATATCCGAGAGCTTCTTGCCTGGATTGCGGTCCAGCATCGCCAGCACGGCGCTGGCGGCGACGATGCCGTCGTCGTAGCCGAGGCCCAGCGGCGGGCGAAAGAAGAAATGGCCGCTTTTTTCGAAGCCGGCGAGCGCGCCGAGTTCGTTGGTGCGGCGCTTGATGTAGGAATGCCCGGTTTTCCAATAATCGACCTTGGCGCCATTGGCCTTCAGCACCGGATCGACGCCATACAATCCCGTTGATTTCACATCGACCACGAAGGTCGCGCCCGCGTGGCTGGCGGATAAATCGCGCGCCAGCATCAGCCCGACCTTGTCGGCGAAAATCTCCTCGGCCTCGTCATCGACCACGCCGCAGCGATCGCCATCGCCGTCAAAGCCGAGCGCGACATCGGCGCCGTGCGCCTTCACCGCGGCGGCCATGTCGTGCAGCATTTCGGCGTCTTCGGGGTTGGCGTTATAGTGCGGGAAAGTCCAGTCTAGCCGGCAATGCAGTTCGACCACCTCCGCGCCCATGGCCCGCAACGCCTCGGGCGCGAACGCGCCGGCGGTGCCATTGCCGCAGGCGGCGACCACTTTGAGTTTGCGCTTGAGCGTGGCGCGCTTGGATAAATCCTCGATATAGCGCGCGCGCATGTCGGCGACGTGCACATAGGCCCCGCCGCTGCGCGGCTTGACCGCGCCGCTGAGCACAATTTCTTTCAACCGCCCCATTTCGTCTGGGCCGAAGGTGAGCGGTCGGTCGGCGCCCATCTTCACCCCGGTCCAGCCGTTCTCGTTGTGGCTCGCCGTCACCATCGCCACGCACGGCACATTGAGCGCGAACTGCGCGAAATACGCGGTCGGCGAAAGCGCCAGGCCAATGTCGTACACCTCCATCCCGCCCTGCATCAGGCCGACGATCAGCGCCTGTTTGATCGAGGTGGAATAGAACCGAAAATCGTGGCCGACGACGATTTTCGGCGCGACGCCGTATTCATGCACCAAAGTGCCGAGGCCAAGGCCAAGCGCTTGCACGCCAAGCAGATTGAGTTCCGGCGGCTTCTCCGAACCCGGAATCCCGAACCACCAGCGCGCATCGTATTCGCGAAAGCCGGTGGGTTTCACCAGCGGCAGCGATTCAAACTCAAGCGAATTGGCGGGAAGGCTTGCGCGCGGGGCGGGCAGCATGAGGAAATCCGTTGTCAGCGTTCGGTGTGGGCGAAAAGGTGGAAAAGTTCAATTGTCCGGCACGGGCGCCGGTTCCGGCGGCGCCGGCGGTTGCAACAGGATGCGCACGCTGGTGATCTCCAGCCCGTAATTCTGATCGGCGCCGCTGCTCAGCGCGCGCAGGCCGATGCCGGTGGCGGCGAACTGGGCGGGCAGCTCAAAGCGCAGCGTGCCGGGCTGGGCGGGGGCTTCCATGGCGATCCATTCGGCCGGGCCGATGCCCTGGATGCTCACCGCCAGCCCAGAGGCGGCGTTCACCGGCAGCGGCAGATATTCGACCTCGACCACCAGCGGCTTGTCCTCGATCAGCGCCAGGCGTTCCGGGGTAAGCAGGATCAGCGCGCCCTTTTCAGCCGGCGTCGGCGGGGGCTGGCTGGGCAATTGGGCGATCAGCAGCGATTGCGGCTGGCCCCAGAAATTTCGCTTAACGGTCATGGCCTGCTCGGCCCCGGAATCGGGGGCGTCGAAGGCCGCGCCCTCCAGCACCAGGGTCTCGCCCCGCAGCACGCCGGCCACCGCCGCCGGCGCTCGCGGCCACGATTGCGGTCGCAGACTGAAGCCGACCACCAGCGCCGCCAGCAGCGCCAGCAGCGGGTAAAATGCCAGGGGGTGGAACAGCCAGTTGCGCATGTGGGAGGGTGTAGCCGGGGCGACCGCGCCACGCCAAGCCTTGAGCGCCGCTGGCGGGCGGCTTCCTGGGCCATTAAGCTCGCGGCCAATGGTTCGCACCATCCTCCTTTACGGCTTGGCGCTGGCGCTGGCGGCGGCGGGTCTGCAATGGCTCGAGTATCAGGTCTGGGCCCGCTCCCACGCCAATGAGATCTATCTGGTGCTGATCGCCGCCGCGTTCCTCGCACTGGGCGTGTGGGTTGGCGCGCGGCTGTTCCGGGTGTCGCCCCCGGTCGGCGGATTTGGGCCGAACCGCAAGGCCCTGGCCGCGTTGGGGATAAGTGAGCGTGAGTTCGAGGTGCTGGGTTTGTTGGCGGCGGGACGCTCCAACAAGCAGATCGCCAGCGGGCTTTCGGTGTCGCCGAACACGGTGAAGACCCACTTGGCGCGCCTTTTCGAAAAGCTCGAAGCCTCGCGCCGCACAGAAGCGGTGCAAAAAGCGCGCGAATTGGGGCTCATTCCATAGGTTTTCCGGGTGAAGCGAACAACATCACCCATTTGGGCGATTGCGACTGGCGCCTCGCCATGGTCTTGGACGTCTGTCTCAGAGGCTGGAGGAGGTGCGTCGATGGCTAAAGTGCTCGGTATCGGAGGTTTGTTTTTCAAGGCGAAGGACAGCCAGGCCAACATGCAATGGTACGTGCGCGTGCTCGGGCTTGAACTGACCGATTGGGGCGGCGTGGTCTTTCAGCCCGCCGCACTCGCTGCCCAACCAGGGGCCGGTACGGTGTTCAGCGCCTTTGCTAGCGACACCAATCATTTCGAACCCTCGACCAGCGAGTTCATGTTCAATCTGGTGGTTGACGATCTCGATGGCATTCTGGCGCGCTGCAACCGCGAGGGTGTCGAGCCGGTCAAATTGATGCTCGAAGAAGCCATGGGGCGGTTTGCCCACATCATGGATCCCGAGGGCCGCAAGATCGAGCTTTGGGAACCCAAGCCGATGGAGCGCGCCTGATGCTGCGCATCATCCTCACCTTCGGCGTGATCGCTGGGCTCCTCGTCGCGGCGCCGATGTTTTCCTACATCACTTTCGCCGAGCACGCGGTCGGCGTCGGCGCCAATTCGCAACTCATCGGCTACGCCATCATGCTGGCGGCGCTGAGCCTCATCCTGGTTGGGGTCAAGAGCTATCGCGACAAGGTGCAGGGCGGGGTGATCAAATTCCTGCCGGCCTTTTTGATGGGATTGGGCATCAGCGCGGTGGCTGGGCTCATCTATGTCATCGGCTGGGAGATCACGCTGGCGCTCACGGATTACGCTTTCATCGAGCATTACAGCGCCTCCCTGCTGGAGGCCGAGCGAGTCAAGGGCGCGAGCGCCGCCGAGCTGGAGCGGACCGCCGCCGAAGTCGCCGGTTTCGCCGAGCAATACCGCAATCCGCTGTTCCGCCTGCCGATCACGTTCATCGAAATCTTCCCGGTCGGGCTCATCGTCTCGCTGATCTCCGCGCTGCTGTTGCGGAATACCCGCTTCCTGCCGGCGCGGGGGTCGCGCGCGACATGAGAAGCGCTTGACGCCAGCCAACGCCGCAGCGAAGCAGGGAGCATGACTTTTCTCGCGCTGCTTCGCCACGGCCAAAGCCAGTGGAACCTCGAGAACCGCTTCACCGGTTGGGTGGACGTGGACCTGACCGCCAAGGGCGAAGCCGAAGCCCGCCAGTCGGGGCAATTGCTCGCGGCATCGGGGGTCGCTTTCGACAAGCTCCACACCTCGGTGCAGACCCGCGCCATCCGCACCGGCAATCTCGCGCTCGACGCGGCCAAGCTCACCTGGTTGCCGGTGGAGCGCTCCTGGCGGCTGAACGAACGCCATTACGGCGCGCTGACCGGTCTCAACAAGGCCGAAACCGCCGCCAAGCATGGCGAGGAACAGGTCAAGATTTGGCGCCGCTCCTACGACACGCCCCCGCCGCCGCTTGATGCTTCGAGCGAGCACGATTTCTCCAAGGATCGCCGCTATGCTGGTGTCGAAGATCTCCCACGCACGGAATCGCTGAAGATGACGCTCGAGCGCGTGCTGCCCTATTGGAACGACACCATCGCGCCTGATCTACGCGCCGGCAAAAATCTCATCATCGCCGCCCACGGCAACAGCTTGCGCGCCATCGTCAAGCATCTGTTCGCGGTGCCGGACGCTGACATCGTCCATGTCGAAATCCCTACCGGCAATCCGCTGCTGATCGAGCTGGACGCCGCGCTCAAACCCATCTCCGCGCGCTACCTCGATGAAGCGCGGGCGGAGAAGTTGCCGGGGGTGCCACGATGAACGCGGTGGCGCCTTCCTTCTCCCTTGCGGAGAAGGTGGCCGCGAAGCGGCCGGATGAGGGGCGGGCCGAAAAGCAGGTGCCTGTTCGTTTGCGCGCCCCTCACCCCCTACCCCCTCCCCGCCACGGGATCGCGAAGCGATCCCGTGATCGCTGGATTCGCCGGCCGCGGAGCGGCCTGTGGGGGGAGGGGGTGCGCTAATGACCGACATCTCGCGCATGTCCCGCGCGCTCGCGCTCGCCGCCGCCCGCGTCGGCCGCACCGGCGACAATCCGAGCGTTGGCTGCGTAATTGTACAAGACGGCGCCATCATCGCCGAAGCCGCCACCGCGAACAGCGGTCGCCCGCACGCGGAAGAGCAAGCGCTGGCGCAAGCGGGCGAAAACGCGCGCGGCGCGACGGCTTACGTCACGCTGGAGCCGTGCGCGAAACGAACGAGCGGCGCACCTTCCTGCGCCGATCTGCTCATCCAAGCCGGAATCGCGCGCGTGGTGATCGCAACGAGCGATCCGCACCCGTTTGCCTCCGGCGTCGGCGTCGAACGCCTACGCGCGGCCGGGATCAGCGTTGAAACGGGCCTGATGGAGGACGCAGCACGCGCTCAAAACGCGGCGTTTTTTGCGAAGTGGGGGAAGTGATTGCTTGTGTCGAGCAAAAGAGGACCATTACTGAATCATGATGCACAACACCCATCCCCGGGTCGCCGTGCAACGGCGAGCCCGGGGCCCATCGCCTCAAACGTCTGGGGTTATGGGCCCCGGACTTGCGCTCACGCGCAATCCGGGGAGGGTGGGATGGATGTC
>JANNQT010000012.1:0-1823 GCA_031400895.1 Alphaproteobacteria bacterium
CCCTCGCCGGCGGACTACGCGGCGATGGTGAGCCGTGTCTTCGGCGACACTGACATTACGCTCGCGTTCGAACCAGGGCGCATGATCGCCGCCAATGCAGGCGTGCTCATCTCGCGGGTGGTGCGCGTGCAGGAGCGCCCCTCGCGGCCTATCCTGGTGCTTGACGCTGGCATGAACGACCTCATCCGCCCCGCCATCTACGACGCCTATCACGATATCCTGCCTGCGCGCGAAGCGCCGCCAGATGCGCCTTTTACGCCCTATGACGTGGTTGGCCCGATCTGCGAGACCGGCGACACATTCACCCGCAACCGTGCGCTCGCGCCGCTCGAAGAGGGCGACCTCGTAGCTTTCATGACGGCGGGCGCTTATGGCGCGACCATGGCGTCCGTCTACAATGCGCGCGCGCTTGTCCCTGAGGTGCTTGTGCGCGGCGATAAGTTCACAATCGTGCGGCGGCGCTGGGAAGTCAGCGACCAGATCGCGCTAGAGCAGATGCCGGAGTGGTTCACATGATCAAACACACGCTGCGGGCGCTGCTGTTCTGCGTTTCAATCGGCGCCTGCGCAACCGCCGAGGCGCCCTCGCCGCGCGACGCGTTTTTCGAACGCCTCACGTCGCTCTGCGGACAGGCATTCGCGGGGCAGGTCGTGAGCACGGATGCGGCGGACGCGGCGTTCGCCAGCCAACCGCTAGTGATGCAGGTGCGGACTTGCAACGCCGAGACGATCCGTGTGCCGTTTCATGTCGGTGAAAATCGCTCGCGCACTTGGGTGATCTCGCGCACTAGCGCTGGACTTCGCCTGAAGCATGATCACCGCCACGAAGATGGCGCGGAAGACACGCTCACCCAATATGGCGGCGACAGCATCGACGCAGGCTCGGCGGAGCGGCAAACTTTCCCCGCCGACGACTTTTCCAAGCAGCTGTTCACAACCAACAACATTCCCGCTTCCGTGGACAATATTTGGGCGGTGGAGTTGCGTCCGGGCGTGCTTTTCGCCTACGAGTTGCGCCGTCCGAACCGGTATTTCCGCGTCGAATTTGACCTCGCGCGGCCCATCTCCCCACCGCCACCACCCTGGGGCGAAAACGCTGAACGGTGAGTCGTCAGCCGGTGCTCAAATCAAGCCTCTCGCCTGCTTTTCGCGTGCATGCACGCTCGTAGATGGCAGCCGCGCTGGCAGCGTCTTCTATAGCCACGCCGGTCGAGTCGAAAACGATAATCTCCCCGGCCAACATTCGGCCCCTCTTTTCACCGGAAACGAGTTGGGCGAGATCAGCGCGAACGTCCGCAGCCGACATAGCGTCAGCCCTGATCGCATGTCGCAGATCGCCAAAGTCGAGGCATTGCTCAAGCGAGTCGACCACGACAACAGAGCTATGCATCAACTCGGGGTGGATTTCGCTCTTGTCGGGAGCATCAGCGCCAATTGCGGCTATGAAAACGCCCTCGCGCACATCAACTCTTTGAAGGAAGGCATCTTGCGAGCTCGTGCAGGTTACAACAATGTCGGCGTCCAGCGTCGCGGTGCGATGGTCACCGACGCTTTCCAAGGCGAGCCCCGACGCTTCACTCATCTCGCGCGCAAATCGCTCGGCTTTCTTCGCGTCACGATCCCACACCGCGCCGTGGCTCAGCGGCATTACATCGGCAAGAGCGTCGATATGAGCCCGCGCTTGAGCGCCGCACCCGCAGATGGCGATGCGGGTGGACCCGGCCCTAGCCAGGTATTTTGCCGCGAGCGCGGATGCCGCAGCGGTGCGGCGCAATGTGACCTCAATGGAATCCATAACCGCAAGCGGCGTCCCGCGCGTAGCGT
>JANNQT010000013.1:0-38074 GCA_031400895.1 Alphaproteobacteria bacterium
GGATCGAGACGTCGAACGTGCCGCCGCCCAGGTCGTAGACCGCGACGACCTCGGTCTTGTCGCGACCGAAGCCGTAGGCGAGCGCGGCCGCGGTCGGCTCGTTGATGATGCGCAGCACTTCCAGGCCGGCAATGCGTCCTGCGTCCTTGGTGGCCTGGCGCTGGGCGTCGTTGAAATAAGCGGGAACGGTAATCACGGCCTGGGTGACGGTCTCGCCCAGATAATCCTCCGCCGTCTGCTTCATCTTCTGCAGCACGAAGGCGGAAATTTCCGAGGGCGCGTATTTCTTGTCGCGGCCTTCGATCCAGGCGTCGCCATTGGGGCCGCGCACGATCTTGTAGGGGACGATGTCGGAATCCTTCTTAGTGATGGGATCGTCGAAGGAGCGGCCGATCAGGCGCTTCACCGCGTAATAAGTGTGGGTGGGGTTGGTGATGGCCTGGCGCGCCGCTTGGACGCCGATCAGGCGCTCGCTGTTCTCGGTAAAGGCGACGACCGAGGGGGTGGTGTTGGAGCCCTCGGCGTTGACGATGACCTTCGGCTGCCCGCCCTCCATCACCGCAACGCAAGAATTGGTCGTGCCCAGATCGATGCCGATTACTTTGGCCATATTTTACGTCCTCGTTCCTTTCAGCGGCGCGGGCTTCAGCCATTGGACCCGGTGCGGCGTCCCTGAAGCGTGCGTCCTGTTCAGTTAAGTTTGTTAATTCCGTTTCGAATTGGCCTAGCCTGGAGCGCCCCGCCGAGGCTTCCCGACCAAGTGTTTCAAGCGTTCATGTGGTCCGCGCTTCAGACAGTTCAAGGCTTCGAGGGGTGCTATCCGCATTCGTTTCATGGGAATAGTCCCCCTTTGGGGCTGCCGGAGTGGCTGCCAGCGTTTCTTGGGAACAAAACTGAAACCGAAGCGCGCCAACCAAGGGGCCCATGAACGGACGTGTTTCCGACCTCGAAGGCTTCCGGCTCTGGCCCGGCTTGCTTGGCCGCGCCGAGCAGGAGGCGCTGCGCGATGCGGTATTCGCGCAGCTCAAAGCTGGCCCGCTCTATGTGCCGCGCATGCCTAAATCCGGCCAGCCGATGCGAGTGCGGATGAGCAATTTCGGCCCGCTCGGTTGGGTGACCGACAAGGAGCAGGGCTATCGCTACCAAGCGACGCACCCCGACACCGGCAAGCCCTGGCCCGAAATGCCCGCGCGCGTGCTGGAGCTTTGGCATCAGCTTTCCGGCTATGCCGCGCCGCCCGAGGCTTGCCTGGTCAATCTCTACGAAGGCGACGCGCGCATGGGACTGCACGTCGATAGCGACGAAGAGGCCTGGGACGCGCCGGTGCTCTCAATTTCGTTGGGCGACACCGCCATGTTCCGCGTCGGCGGCGTGCTGCGCTCCGACCCCACGCGCTCGGTGCGGCTGGCTTCTGGCGACGTCTGCATGCTCGCCGGGCCAAGCCGGCGCGCCTATCACGGCGTCGATCGCATCCTGAACGGCTCCTCCTCGCTGCTGCCCAAAGGCGGCCGCCTCAATCTGACGCTGCGGCGGGTGAGCGTTCCGGGTTAGCGAGGTGGGCTTCGACGGCGTCGTCCGGCGAGATCCGCCAAAGCCTTCAAGTGAAATCCGACACCGAAAACACGCTCTCTAGCTGTATGCCATGTTGAGTGAGCAGCGCCTCGGCGCCTTCGCGGCGATCGACCAGACTGATGGCGCGACGGACAACGCCCCCCGCGTCTCGCGCAGCTTCCGCCGCTTTCAGCACGGATTGCCCGCTGGTGGTCACATCATCGGCAACAATCACTTCCTTGCCGTGAAGTGATTCTTCGCGCGACAGTCCTTCGACGATCAGCTTGGCGCCATGCTCCTTTGCTTTCTTCCGAACGAAGAAAGTGGAGATAGGCACGCCCTCGATATGCGCCAGGGCGGCGACCGACGCGATAATTGGCACCGCGCCCATCTCTAGCCCGCCAATGTATGCGGCTTCGCGACATCGGCGTAGGAATGCACGGGCGCATAAATAAGCACCCTCGGCGGTCATCATCGTCGGCTTTAGGTTGAAGTAGACGTTGCTCTTCTTGCCGGATGACAATGTAAAATCACCGAAAGCGAACGACCTCGTTTGAATGAGCTCGCGCAACCGCGCTTCCTCGGCCAGCCCGTCGATGGGCGCTTGGCTTTTCAGCATCGAAGCGTTCATACCGCCCTCGGAATCAAAGCGCCCGCGGGTGCAACGCGGGCGTCACCCCGCGTGAATCGAATTAGGCGCTCTGTCAAGACCAAACGCCCGCGGCGAACTTACCGGCGCGTGATCTTCACGCTGTACCAGCCCGTCGAGCCGCCGAGCCCGCTGGCCTGGATTTGGTACTGACCCGCTTCCTCCGGGCGGAAGCGGACACGCGCATCGAACCCATCGCCGCTGTCGTCATCGGAGGAAACGCGCTCGCCGGCGCCATTCAGCACCGCCAGGAACGGGTCGGCGAGGGGATTGTCGCCCGCTCCGCTCACCTCGATCTCGTAGGTCACGCCCGCTTCCAGTTCCACGGTGAAACTGTCGAGGTCGCCCGGCATGTCGATGCGGCTGACGCGTTCGTCTGACGCAGCGTCCAGGTACTCGTCGGTGTTGGCATTGCCCGGCACATCGGTGTCGCTCACGCGCAGCAGATAGCGGCCGGCGCCTTCGGTTTCCCCGATCGCGGAGGCGGCGGCGTAATAAACGCCCCCCGTGATTGGCGTGAAGCTGAGGTAGGAGCTGAGGCCGCGGCCGCCATCGTCGTCGCTGGCGACTTGCTCGCCTTCGGAATTGTAGAGCGTGAGCACCGGGTCGGCGAGCGGGCCAGGATCCACGCCCTCCAGATTGAAGCGATAGGGCCGGCCCTCGATCAGCTCGATCATGAACCAATCGACATCGTCAGCGGCGCCGATAGTGCTGGTGCGGCCCTCGCCATTGGCCGCCAATTGCTCGGCGCTTTCCGCGTCAGCGCCAATTTCCCCCGCCAACAGCGAAAGGAAGTAGCGGCCGGCGGCGTCTTCGACAAAGCCGCGCGCTTCGACGTAATAGACGCCCGCCTCAGGGGCCTGGAATTCCAGCCAGGCATTGAGGCCTTCGCCGCCATCGTCGTCGCTCGCCAAGTCCGCGCCATCGGGGCCGTGGACCACCAGCATCGGATCGCCAAGCGCGTCTTCAGTCTCGGTGCTATCCAGGCTCAGGCGGACGCCTTGGCCCTGTTCCAGTTCGAGTCGATACCAATCGCGGTCGCCGCTGGGCGCGAGCACGCCGGCGCGGCCATCGCCGTCGGCGGCGAGCGCGGCGTCAGTCGAGGCGTCGGCGGGAATGTCGCCGGCGGCGGCGGTCAAAGTGTAACCGCCTTCGCCGCCATCGGAGAAAGCGCCTGCGTCGATGAAGTAATCGCCGGTGCTGGGCGCAGAGAATTCGAGATAGGAATTGAGCCCCTCGCCGCCGTCATCATCGGAGGCGAGTTCCTCGCCGCTTCTGTCGCGAATGCGCAGGAACGGGTCGTCCACCGGTTTGTCGCCGCTGCCTGACAGGGTGAAACGATAGGATTCTCCAGCGGTCAACCGGATACGGTACCAATCGACATCGCCCGCGTAGCCGAGGTCGGCGTTGACCGTTTGCCCAAGCGCGAGGCGCGCCCTGGTGTTGGTCGCGCCAGCGGCGGCGTCGGCGGGCAGCGCTTCGGTGGCGACGCGCAGCGTGTAGGCGCCGGTTTGTTCGCCGCCAAAGCCGCTGGCCTCGACGAATACCTCGCCTGCCTGGGCCGGGATGTATTCGAGCGCCGAGTTCAGGTTTTCGCCATTATCGTCATTGGAAAGCAATTCTGCGCCCTCGCGGTCGATCAAGCGCAGCATCGGATCCTGCAAGCCGCCCTCGCCCTCGGCGCTGTCCAGCGTAAGGCGATAGCGCTGCCCAGGGCGCACGCTCAGCCGCCGCCAATCGACGTCGCCTTCATATTCGATCACGCCCGTCACCGATCGGCTCGCGGTGATGCGCCCGCGGGTGGTCGCATCGTTGCCGGCATCGTCGGCGGGGGCTGGCGACGCTTGCACGCTCAGCCGGTAGCGGCCGGCGCTTTCGTCGGCGAAGCCGCGCGCTTCGACGAAAATCTCACCACTTTGGCTTGGCGTGTAGTTGAGCGCGGAATTGAAGGTTTCGCCGTTGTCGTCGTTGGCGGCGATCTGGACGCCGCCGCGATCATAGATCGCCAGAATAGGATCAAGCCCGCTGCCATCCTCGGCGTTGATGGCGTCAAGCGCGATCTGGTAGCGCTGGCCCTGGGTAACGCGAAGCCGGTACCAATCGGCGTCCGCGGCCGGCGCGATTTCGCCTTCGACGGCATCGGTCAAGCGCGCCCGCGTGGCGGCGTCGCCGCCGACGTCGGGTTCCTCCGCGCTCGCCGCGGGGGTGAAGGCGGCCACCATAAGGGCGGCGCTCGCCGCGCCGAACAACCACTTCAACCGCATCTGGATTCTCCCCTCAAGTGCTTCGGCCCTGGTTAACCGCCAGGGCCAATAAGTGAAAGCCAATTCAGGCATTTACGCAGCGGCTGCGCTCCAAAACCGCAGAGTTCGCGGCGCAAAGCGCATAGCTCAAACCTTGATGTCCACCCGATGCGCTGGTTGCCCCCCAGTCTGTCCGGCGGACACCGAAACCATGGCCGCGCGCAAAGTGCGCTCCGCCAGCACATAGCCCGGCTGCATCACCAGCAGCACCGTTCCAGCCGGTTGGTCCGAGGGCGTTTGCGTTACTGCCTGGTGCAAGTTGGGGTCGAACGCCTCGCCGGGAGCGCCGACGCGCTTGAGCCCATGGCGGGCGAAAGCCTCCATCATGGCCCGTTCGGTCATTTCGAGCCCGGCAAGCAGAGTGCGCAGGATGTCGTCGCCCGAGTCGCGCCAATTGGCCGGGGCTGCTTCCAGCGCGCGCGTCAGCGTGTCGGCCACCGGCAACAGGTCGCGCGCGAACCGGTCGATCGCGTAGGCGCGGGTTTCGTTGGTCTGGCGCTCGGCGCGGCGACGGGTGTTTTCCACCTCCGCCAGCGCCCGCAGCAATTCATCGCGGGCCTTGGCCAGCTCCGCCTCCAGCACCTGCGGATCAAGCACGATGGCCGGCGCCTTCGCATCCTCGCCGTCGGCGGGTTGTTGGTTGGGTTCGTTAGACATCGGCCTCCCTCATCCGCGTTCCTGGCTGCGCCCGTCGAGCACCCTGCCGACGATGCGGGCCGTATAATCAACCACCGGGATCACCCGGGCATAGTTCAGCCGGGTTGGGCCGATCACCCCAAGCGCCCCGACCACCCGCCGCTCCGCGTTCATATAAGGCGCAACCACCAGGCTGGAGCCGGAAAGCGAAAACAGCGGGTTTTCCGAACCGATAAACACCCGCACGCTCTTGCCTGCCTTGGCCAAGTCCAGCACATGGATCAGTTCGCGCGTCTTTTCCAGATCGTCAAACAACCGGCGCGCGCGCTCGAGGTCGGCCACCGCCTGTTGGTCCTGCAACAGATTGGCCCGGCCGCGCACGATCAGCGAACGGCCGAGGGTGGGGTCCTCGCCGGACCATTCCACCAGCCCGCGCTCGACCAATTGCGCGGCCGCGGCGTCAAGCGCGGCGCGGTCGTTGGCCAAGGCGTCGCCCGCTTCGGCGCGGGCTTCGCTCAGGGTTTTGCCCTTGAAGCGGGCGTTCAGATAATTTGCCGCCTCCGCCAGCGCCCCGGAGGGCATGTCGGGCGGGGTGGCGATGATCCGGTTCTCGACCTGGTTATCGTCGAACACCAACACCAGCAGCGCCTGACCCGGCCCGATGGCGACGATTTCGGCATGCCGCACCGGCGCGTCGCGCTCGGGCGTCACCACCAAGCCGGCGCCGCCGGCCAGCCCCGAGAGCAGGTCGGAGGCCGCGCCCAGAACATCCTGCGGATTGGCCCCGGCGCTGCCGATCCGCGCGTCGATCTCGCGTTTTTCCTCCTCGCCGACATCGCCCAGCTGCAGCAGGCTATCGACGAAGAAGCGCAGGCCGATCTGCGTCGGCGTGCGCCCGGCCATCGCGTGCGGCGCCTCCAGCAGCCCGAGCGCCGAGAGATCGGCCATGGTGTTGCGGATCGAGGCCGGCGACAGCGAGGTGCCGCCGATGCGCGACAGGGTGCGCGAGCCTACCGGCTCGCCGGTGGTCAAATAAGCTTCGACGATCTCCTTGAACACTTCGCGCGCGCGGGCGTCCAGGGTGGAGAGGTCGGCGGAGGAGGGCGGTAGCGCCATGGCGGCCTCTAGTACTCGGAATCGAAATTGCGTGATCCATCACGCAATTTCGGGTTCCGGTACAAATGTATGATTCGGTACCCACTTTCGTGACACCGGAGGTTTCTGTCCATGACTCAGGCACCAATGAAAGTGGGTACTAGGTAGCGATGGCGGGCCTGGGTGCAAGCGCGAGAGGCCCCCGCTCGACTTGGCCCCGCTCGACTTGGCCCCCGCTCGACTTGGGTCGGCTTTTCCGCCATGGCCTCCGGCCCGACCAACCAATCATAGGAAAATTAGGCCAACCCGACCAAACTTGGCCGAACAATCCTAGTTTCCCGAAAGAGCCCCATGCGCCCCTCCGGCCGTACCCCCGAGCAATTACGTGAAGTCCTCCTGGAGACCCAGGTATCCCGCTACGCCGAGGGCTCATGCCTGGCCAAGTTCGGGCAAACCCATGTGCTCTGCACGGCCAGCGTCGAGCAGGGCGTTCCGCCCTGGCTGAAAGGTCAGGGCAAAGGCTGGGTCACCGGCGAATACGGCATGCTGCCGCGCGCCACCCACACCCGTGGCCGCCGCGAAGCCGCGCTTGGCAAGCAATCCGGGCGCACCCAGGAAATCCAGCGTCTGATTGGACGCAGCTTGCGCTCGGTGGTCGATCTCAAAGCCCTGGGCGACCGCACAATCACGCTCGATTGCGATGTGATCCAGGCCGATGGCGGCACCCGCACCGCCGCCATCACCGGCGCCTGGGTGGCGCTGGCGCGGGCGTGCAAATATCTGCTCGAGGAAAAAGTGCTGAAAGCCAACCCGATCATCGGCCAGGTGGCGGCGACTTCCTGCGGCGTGTTCGAGGGCGCGGCCGTGCTTGACCTCGACTACCCGGAGGATTCCGGGGCCGAGGTCGATGCCAATTTCGTGCTCGCCGGCGACGGAAGGCTGATCGAAATCCAGGCCACCGGCGAAAAGCGCCCGTTCAGCGATGAGGAATTCGCCGAGCTGATCCGCTTGGCGAAAGCGGGATGCGGCACGTTGTTTGAAGCGCAACGCAAGGCAGTGGGGTAGCGCGCATGCGCTTTTCCATCGCCGCGCGATTGAAGAGCTTTGTCCACGCTTTCGCCGGCCTCGCCTTCATGCTGCGCACCCAGCACAATGCCTGGCTGCATCTGGTCGCGACCGTGGTGGTCGTCGGCGCGGGCATTCTGCTTAAGGTCAGCGCCAACGACTGGCGCTGGCTGATCGCAGCCATGGCGTTGGTTTGGTTGGCGGAGGCGATGAACACCGCGTTCGAGCATTTGTGCGATGTGGTCTCGCCGGAATTCAATCAATCCGTGAAGCGCTCGAAGGACATCGCGGCGGCGGCGGTGCTGTTCGCGGCCATCGCCGCGGCCTTGATTGGCATACTGACGCTTTGGCCTTATTTGGGGTGAGATAGGTCGGGAAAGCGCGGCATGGCGATCATTTCGATTACCCGATTGCGGGTGCGGCATTGGCGCTTTTTGCCGTATTTCTTCGTGGACACTTTTCGCGCTGCGTTGCAGGCCAAGGCGGCGGCGGGCAATCTCGCGGTGGCGATCGTAAGCGAAGCGCGCAATACCTTCTGGACCCGCTCGGCGTGGGCCGATGAAGCGGCGCTGCGCGCTTTCATGCTTTCCGGTCCGCATCGGCGGGCGATGCCAAAACTTGCCAGATGGTGTGACGAAGCCTCGGTCGCGCGTTGGGCTCAGGACTCGGCGCAGCTTCCCGGCTGGGACGAAGTGCATCGGCGCATGCAAGCGGAAGGGCGTCCCTCCAAGCTAGCGAAACCATCGCCCGATCACCTGGCGTACAAAATCCCCGCGCCCGTCGTGCGTCCAGGCAAGGCCCTGGTGTTCAAATGACCCGCTATTCCGCCGCCTTATTCGCTGCTTCAAGCTCAACATCGCCAGCGCTCGGCTCATAGCCCAGCAGTTCGCCCGGCTGGCATTGCAGCACGCGGCAGAGGGCGTTCAGCGTGGAGAAGCGGATCGCCTTGGCCTTGCCAGTTTTCAGGATCGAGAGGTTGGCGAGCGTGACGCCGACCTTTTCGCTAAGATCGGTCAGCGACATTTTTCGTTCCAGCAGGATGCGGTCGAGGGTGACGCGGATCGCCATCAGATGGTGAGCTCCTGCTCTTCCTTCATCCGCGCGCCTTCGTGGAACACTTCCGCCAGCACGATCAGGATGGCGATCGACATCCAGGTGGACAGGTCGAAGCTGACGCTGAAATCGGGATCGACGCTGGCGGGCGCCCCGACCGCCGCGAACACCGCCGCGAGCACCCCCAGCAGCGCGAAGCGGGCGATTTCGATGGCGAGCATAGTGATCCAGATCACCCGCAGGTGTGCGGCGTTCTCGGGCCGGAACGGCTCGCCGGAGGTAAAGCTGGCGAACAGCCGGCGCAGCCGATCGACGATCAGCAAACCGCCGCCCACGACGACCGCGCCAATCATGAGCGCCGGAACGGCGACCGGCCAAGCCTCGGTGATGTTGTCGTAAACAACGACAGCACCATTATCGGTGTTGATCTGGATGCCCCCGTCGTCCGCGTTCAGAAAAATCGCCGGGTCGATTATCCCAGCGGCGCTCAGCCCGAGGATGGTGCAGTAGCTTAAGGCGGCGAGCGCCAGCAGGCCCAGCGCTACCCAAAGTAGAATCCAGGCAATGGTCAGCGCCACCTCGACGATCGAGGCCACCGAGCCTTTTCCGAGCGCTTTCACGGGTCCTGCCCTCCCTGAGGCGGAGTCTAGGGGTCATTTATTGATAAACGATATAGACCCTTGCGCCTCCCGTCAAACAAACGTTGCAAATGACTTTCCTCAGCGGCCGTCTCGTCGTCGCCAGCCACAATGCCGGGAAGGTTCGCGAGATCGCGGCGCTGCTTGCGCCGCTCGGGGTGGAGGCGATTTCGGCTGCCACGCTGGGGCTCGCCGAGCCGGAAGAGACGGAATCCACTTTCGCTGGCAACGCCATCCTCAAAGCGCGAGCGGCGGCGCAAGCGTCAGGGTTGCCGGCGCTGGCCGACGATAGCGGCCTGGAAGTGTTCGGCCTCGGCGGCGCGCCGGGAATCTATTCCGCGCGCTGGGCGGGCCCGGCCAAGGATTTCGCTCTTGCGATGGCGCGGGTGTGGCGCGAGCTTGCGGGCAAGCCAGAGCGCGCCGCCCGCTTCGTCTCGGTGCTGGCCTTGGCCGAGCCGGGCGGGGAGGTGCGAACGTTCGAGGGCGAAGCGCGCGGCGAAATCGTCTGGCCGCCGCGCGGCGACAAAGGCTTCGGCTACGACCCGATTTTTCTGCCCGTTGGCAGCGCCCGCACCTTCGGCGAAATGAGCCAAACGGAAAAACTGCCGCTGACCCACCGCGCCCGCGCCTTCGAGCAATTGCTCGCGGCGCTGGCATGAGCGGTTTCGGCATCTATGTGCATTGGCCCTATTGCGCGCGTATCTGCCCGTACTGCGATTTCAACGTCTATCGCGAGCGCGGCGGCGACCACGCGCCCTTGCTCGCGGCGATGTGCGCCGACATCGAAGGCCACGTCGCCCGCTTCGGCGCGCGCCAGGCTGGCAGCTTGTTCCTCGGCGGGGGCACGCCTAGCTTGCTCTCCGGCGCCGAGATCGCGCGTCTGATCGAGGTTGCCGATTCCGGCTTCGGACTGGCGCCTGATTGCGAAATCACGCTCGAAGCCAATCCAGAGGACGCCTCGCGTTTCGCCGAGCACGCGGCCGCGGGCGTTAATCGCTTCTCTGTTGGCGTGCAGGCGCTGGAGGATTCCGCGCTCCACGCGCTCGGCCGCACCCATGACGCGGCGGCGGGGCGGCGCGCGGTCGAGGCGGCGGCGGCGACGGGAAAACGCGTGTCGCTCGATCTGATCTACGCGCGCGAGGGGCAGGGGCTTGCGGCTTGGCGCGACGAATTGCGGGAAGCGCTGCGATTGCCGGTCGAGCACGTGTCGCTCTACCAGCTCACCATCGAGCCGCGTACCGCGTTCGCGCGCCGCGCCGCGCGCGGGCAATTGGCCGCTCCAGACGCCGATGCGTGCGCGGATTTCTACGATGCGACGCAGGAGCTTTGCGAGGCCGCCGGATTTCCCGCCTACGAGATATCAAACCATGCCCGCGACGCCGGCGCGCGCGCGCGCCACAATCTACTTTATTGGCGCAGCGACGACTGGCTCGGCATCGGCCCCGGCGCGCACGGGCGCATCACCCACGAAGGCCGGCGCATCGCCAGCGAGGCGCAGCGCCGGCCAGCGGATTATATCGATTCCGTGCGCGAACACGGACTGGGCTGGGTAAGCGAAGCGACACTGGCCGGCGAGGAAATCGCCGACGAAATGCTGATCATGGGCCTGCGCACCGACGAAGGCATCGACCTTGCGCGCATCGCCGCGCTGCGCGGGCGCCCGCTCAATCAGGCTGCGCTTGGCTGGCTTGAGGGACAGGGGCTCGCTTCGTGCAGCAATGGGCGGGTGCGCTTGACGCGCAGCGGGCGCCTGCTGACCAACAAGATCGCGGCGGAACTGGCCATGTAGCGATCAAACGTTGAATTGCGGCGGGTAGTCCGCGTCAACCGCGCTGCGCCCGGCCACGCAGCCCAGCGCGAAGCAATAGCCGACATTCCTGGCCGAGCCGTTGTCCATCTCGGTCAAGCCGCGCGCCACCCGCGTCTGCAGCTGGCGCGAACGTCCCCCCAAGCCCAAGGCCTTGGCCACGTCGCCGTCTTCAAGGCTGGCGTCGTAGCGCTGAAAGCGCATCAGCGGTTTTTCGGCCAGATACTCGTTGTCCAGTCCCCCGATCTCCGAATTGATCGGCCAGGCGCGGTTGGGCTCGGACAGAGCCTGCAGCATCGCCAGATTGTTCAGCACGGTGGCGTTGATCAGGCCCTTCAGCGCTTCCACCGCCTGGTCGGCGGGCGCTTTCTTGACGAATTGCTCGACCCGGAACTTGTTGCGCCGGATGCCGGTGCCGACCGAGATCAGTAGCATGTTGTCGACGCCGCCCGGCCAGCAAAACTTGTACGACGGCAGGATCGCCGTCATCAGCGCCTGCAAGGCCGGCGAATTGTGGCCGGAGATGGCGCCATCGACGAACGCGCCGGCCTGTTCGGGAAATCCTTGCGGATTTTTCTCGGTGATTTTCATCACCACCGGCTCGAAGAAGGTTGGCGCCGCGGCGCTGGCGCGCACCACGGTCCTAAGCGGATAGTCCTTGTTGGGCGTGTGAGCGCCGTCGGTCGATTCCCAGAACTTGGACTTCGGATTGTTGGTCAACACCCAGGCCGAATCAGTATCGATGCGCTTGGCGCAAGTCATCAGCCCGGTCTGCAAGTCATCGGAGGCCAAGGTTCGTTCGCCGAACTCCTCGGTCAAGACCGCGTCGAGTTTCTTGGCGTCGCGCCGGAACTTGAGGAAGCCCTTGATGTCGGTGGTCGGGAACAGAATTTTGCTCATGTCCTCGTACAGTGCCTTCACCCGATCGACGCTCATGCCGAGCGCCAGCGCGGTGGCGATGATCGAGCCGGTGGAGGTGCCGGCGATGAGATCGAAATAGTGTGCGAGGCGGAAATCGTCCTTGTTGGGGGCGCGCGCCGCCAGCAGGGTCTCGATCGATTTCAGGATGCCGAGCGAGATAACGCCGCGTATGCCGCCGCCGTCGAGCGCCAGGATGCGCTTCGGGCCGGGCCCGAACAGATGTTGTTCTCTTGTCAGTCTGGCCATGTCGCCCTCCCACTTCGCCTCATTTAAGGGCCAGAGAGCGGCAGTATCAACCGTGGACTGGTGAATTGGCGCCTATTGCGTCAGGTCGGTTCAGGTTCCCGTGCTCGGGAACCGGCGCGGGGCCACATCGACGACGCTGACCGTGTTCTGGCCAACCTCGATCACCGCCAGCCCGCGCTCTATGCCGCCGGCGCTGCTGAAGCGGAAAAGCCCGTCCGAGCCAGCGAAGCCTTCGCGGGTTTCGAGCGCCCCGCGGGTGATGCCGCGTGCGCCGCCCTGACGGGTCAAGAGCGAAGCCAGCGCCACCGCGTCGTATCCCAAGCTCGAGAGCCGGGTGGCGTCACGGCCAAATATTTCGCGATAGCGGCGCTCGAAATCGGCGCGCGCGGCAGGGTCGGCGGCGACGTACCAGCCGCCTTGCAGCGACGGCTCGCGTTGGGCCTCGCCCGACCAGGCGCTGGTGCCCATGAAACGCACACTGGCGCGGTCGATCCCGCCGCTGACCAGCGCTGTGCCGATCGAGCGCAGCGGCGCGCCGGATTCGGCGATCAGGATCGCTTGCGGCGGGGCGGCGCGCAGGGATTGCGCCATCGCGGTGGCGGCGGCGGAAGCGTCGGCGTCGGTGCGGTTGTACAATTGCGCCTGCACGATGGTCACCCCGCGTCGGGCCGCTTCGGCGCGCAGCGAGCTTTCGACGCGGCGACCATATTCGTTGGCTGGCGCCAGCAGCGCGAAGGTGCGGATGTTGCGGCTGACGGCGTAGGAGACCAGCCGGGCGATCTCGTCCTCAAGCTGGAAGCTCAGCAGATAAACGCCGTCGCCGGCGATGCCGCGGTCGGAGGAAAATCCGATCACCGGCACGTTCTCGCGCCGCGCGGCCGAGGCGGCGCCGGCCACGCCCTCGCGCAGCACCGGGCCGATAATGATGTCGGCGCCATCATCGACCAACGCGCGGGCGGCGGCGGCGGCGGTTGCTTCGTTGGCGCCGGCGTCACGCGGGATCAGCAGCGTGTTGCCGCCGCCGTGCTCGAACAGCGCCATCTCAGCGGCATTGTAGAGCGCGGTTGCCTCCTGCGGGCGGGCGCTGAACGGCAGCAGCAACCCCACCCGCACCACTTGGCGGCCGCGCATGAACGGCGGCGTCACCCCCTCGCGCGTTTGCACCTGCGCGCCGGGCGGGGCGGGCGGGATCCCCGGGCTGGTGGTGGGCGCGGTGGCGCAGGCGGCCATCAGCGCGGCCAGGGAAAGCGCGGCGCCCGTCTTCACACTTGGCGCAAGGCGCGTCCGCGCCGATGATTGCGAAGCCATGATGAATCCCTCAGAATCCGAGCCGAACCGTATCGGCCCCGATCCGGGCAGTCCACCTCCGGAACCGGGCCTTTATGTGGTCGCCACCCCTATCGGCAATTTGCGCGACATTTCGTTAAGGGCGCTCGATATCCTGCGCGGCGTCGGCCGGGTCTATGCCGAGGACACCCGGGTCGCGCGCAAGCTGCTGGACGCCTACGGCCTGAAGCCGCGCCTGGGCGCCTACCACGATCACAGTGACGAACAGGCCCGCGAGCAGATTCTGGCGGCGCTGGCGGCGGGCGAAAGCGTGGCGCTGATCTCGGACGCTGGCACGCCGCTGGTCTCGGACCCCGGCTACAAGCTGGTGCGCGCCGCCATCGCGGCGGGCCACAAGGTTTTCCCAATCCCCGGCGCCTCGGCGATTCTGGCTGGGTTGGTGGCCTCCGGCCTGCCTAGCGATCGCTTTCTGTTCGCGGGCTTCCTGCCGCCGAAGTCTGGCGCGCGCCGCACCGCGCTGGCGGAGCTGGCTGAGATCGCCGCCACGCTGATTTTCTTCGAAAGCGGCCCGCGTCTGGCCGGGAGTTTGGCCGACATGAGCGCGGTGCTGGGACCACGGCAGGCCGCGATCGCGCGCGAGCTCACCAAGCTGTTCGAGGAAACCCGGCGCGGCCCGCTCGTGGATTTGGCGGCGCTTTACCGAGACGAAACTCCGCCCAGGGGAGAAATCGTGGTCCTGATCGGCCCGCCAGCGGCGGCAAAACCGGTGAGCGATTCCGAGCTCGACGCCTATCTGCGCACCGCGCTGGCCGGCGGCGTCAAGGCGGCGGCAAGCGAGGCGGCGCAAATTCTAGGCGTGCCGCGCAAGCGCGCCTACGCACGTGCGCTGGCGCTCAAGGACGAAGCGTGAAGCGCCGCGCCGCCGAACGCCGCGGCCGCTTCGGCGAATGGGTTGCGCTAGTCTACCTCGCCCTGAAAGGCTATCGCATCCTCGGCCACCGTTTGCGCACGCCGCACGGCGAAGTCGATATCGCCGCGTGGAAACAGGGCGTTCTGGTGATTGTGGAAGTCAAGGCGCGCGCCAGTTTCGCGGCCGGCTTGTATGCGGTGACGCCGCAGGCGCAGCAGCGCATCGCCCGCGCCGCGCAGGTGTTGGCTGGCCGCTGGCGGCTCATCGCCGCGCCCATTCGCTTCGATGTCATCGTCGTTGGCGCGAGTTTGCTACCTAAACATGAACGCGCGGCCTGGTACGACGAGCGCCCGCCGCGTTAAGCCCGCAGAAACGATAGCGGCGGCAAAGATGCCGCCATGCATTCCCCCCTCGTCATTCTCGCGGCCCTGGCCGCTTGCGCCGGCGCAAGCGGTTGCGTCACCGCCGCGGTTGGCGCCGCCGCCGGCGTCGGGTTGTTCGCGGTGCAGGATCGCAGCATCGGCGAAGGCATCGACGACGCGGTCGCCTCACAGCGGGCCAAGGCGCGGCTGATGGCCGCCGACCGGGTGGCCTTCGCCGAGGTCGATGTCGATGTGGCGGGCGGCAATTTGCTCTTGTCGGGGACAGCCCCGACCGAGGAGCACCGCCGCGCCGCCGAGACCATCGCCCGCGGCGTTCCCAACCTGCAATACGTCTATAACGAACTGGTGGTCGGCGAGCCCTCGACGCTATCGCGCAGCGCCCAGGACGAATGGATCACCGCGCAAATTCGCACGCGGTTTTTCGCCAGTCCCGCGGTCCGCGGCGTCAACATCAATATCGAGACCTTCCACGGCAACGTCTATCTGATGGGAACCGCCCGCACCGATCTCGAACTGCGCCGCGCCGCCGAAATCGCCAGCACCGCGCCTGGCGTGCGCCGGGTGGTGTCGTTCATGCCGGTGCGGGCCACCCCGGCGCCGTATTACGCGGCGGCGGAGGCCAGGCCGCCACCGCCGGAATATCGCGGCGGCGAAGCGGCGCCGCAAGAATGAACCCGGCGGGGCCGCCCAAATTCGCGAATTAAGATTCAGTTGCCACTCAGCTTCGCCTGGGTAAGCTGCGGCATCTCAGTGAGCGTTCGAATTATGTTGCCCTTTTGTTCGCTTGGTGTACCGTTGCTCCGCTAGCCTGTGGATAAGAGGGGCCGCCATGCAGACCTGCGCCAACGCCGTCACTGTCGCTTTCGCCGGGCTGGAGGCGCGCCGGGTCGAAGTGCAGGTGCAGCTCACCGGGGGCACTCACGGCATCGTCATCGTTGGCCTGGGCGACAAAGCCGTTTCTGAAGCGCGCGAGCGGGTCCGCGCCGCTTTCGCCTCGATCGGGCTAGCCATCCCGCCGGGGCGGGTGGTGGTCAATCTGGCCCCCGCCGACTTGCCCAAGGAGGGCGTGCACTACGATTTGCCGATCGCGCTCGCCACCATGGCCGCGATCGGCGCGCTTCCCCACGACGCGCTCGATGGCGTTGTCTGTTTCGGCGAGGTTGGGCTCGACGGCGGGCTGGCGCCAACGCCCGGGGCGCTGCCGGCGGCGATGGCGGCGCACGGCATGGGCGCAACGTTTGTGTGCCCCGAAGCCTGCGGAGCGGAGGCGGCGTGGGCGGGCGGGGAGGTGCTGGCCGCTCCCTCCCTACTGGCGTTGGTCAATCATTTTCGCGGCGGCGCTTTGTTGAAGTCGCCTGAGCGCGGCGATCTCATCGCTGGCGGCGTGGTTCCCGATTTGCGCGATGTGCGCGGGCAGGAGCAAGGCAAGCGCGCGCTCGAAATCGCCGCCGCCGGCGCGCACAATCTGCTGTTCGTCGGCCCGCCAGGCGCCGGCAAATCCATGCTGGCCCAGCGTTTGCCGGGCCTAATGCCGCCGCTTTCGTCCGAGGAATTGCTAGAAGTTTCGATGCTGCACTCGGTGGCCGGTTTGTTGGAACGCGGACGATTGACGCGTACACGCCCGTTCCGCGCGCCGCACCATTCCGCCTCGATGGCGGCGTTGGTGGGCGGGGGATTGCGGGCCAAGCCAGGCGAAATATCGCTGGCGCACCAGGGCGTGCTGTTCCTTGACGAATTGCCGGAATTCTCGCAGCAGGCGCTCGACGCCTTGCGCCAGCCGCTGGAGGCTGGGCAAGTGCTGATCGCCCGCGCCAACCACCATGTCACCTATCCGGCCAGAATCTTGCTGGCCGCGGCGATGAACCCTTGTCGTTGCGGCGGCGGGCCCGGCGCCGGCCGCTGCAAGCGCGGGCCGCGTTGCGCCATCGACTACCAGGCGCGGCTCTCCGGCCCGTTGCTCGATCGCATCGACATCCAGCTCGATCTGCCGGCGGTGACCGCCGCCGACCTCACTTTGCCGCCGCCGATTGAGGGCACGGCTGAGGCCGCCGCGCGCGTGGGCCGGGCGCGCCAGGCGCAGGCCGATCGCGGCGCCGGGCTCAACGCGACCCTGAGTCTGGATGCCCTGGAAGCGGTGGCCAAGCCGGATGCGCCCGGCGCGGCGCTGCTGGCGAAGGCCGCCGAGGCGCTTTCGCTCTCGGCCCGAGCCTACCACCGCACCCTCAAAGTCGCCCGCTCGATCGCCGACCTCGATGGCGCGGAATCAGTCCGCCGCATCCACATCGCCGAGGCGCTGAGCCTGAAGCGGCAATGGGCCGGGGCCGAACAGGGCGGTTTCGCTAAGGTTTCGTAAACCCAGGCGCGTGCTTGATCGGGCCGCGATGGCCGAGCCTGCCCCAGCCCCGGCGTACGACGTGTTCGACGCGCTGCCCGACCCCGCCGCGATCTTGGCCGCGGACGGTTCGCTGCTGCGCGCCAACCCGGCGTTTCGCACCGCCTTTCGCCACGAAGTCGGCCCGCAACGCCCGCCGTGGGGGCGCGCGCCGGCGCCGCCGCTGCACGGCGGCGAGCGCCGCTTCGAAGCCGCCGCCCCCGATGGCCGGCGCTTTGAATGGGCCGAGCGCGTGCTGCCCGACGGCTCGCGCCTGCTGCTGGCGCGCGACGTCACCCGCCATGTGCTCGCCGCCGAGAACGCGATGCGCGCCAAGACCGTGCTGTTCGCGACGCTGACGCATGAATTGCGCACGCCGCTCGCCGGCATCCTCGGCATGGCCGACCTGCTGGCGCTGGGCAAGCTCGAGCCCAACGGCGCCTCCTACGTCGCCGCGATCCGGCAGTCGGGAGAATTGCTGCTCGATCTGATTACCGAGATTCTCGACTATTCGCGGCTCGAAGCGGGGCGGCTGGAGCTCGAATCGTTGCCGTTCGATCCCGAGAGCGCGGTGCAGGATGTCGCCGAGCTGTTGTCGCCGCGTGCGCACGCCAAGGGGCTCGAGATCGCGACCTGCCTGCGCGCCGGGGTGCCGGCGCGGGTGGTCGGCGACGACGGCCGCTTGCGTCAGATCCTGTTCAATCTCGCCGGCAACGCCGTCAAATTCACCGAAACCGGCGGCGTGGTTATGGAGATCGCGCCGCGCCCGGGCGGGCGGCTGCGTTTCATCGTCCGCGACACCGGCCCCGGTGTGGCGCCCGACAAGCAGGCGCTGATCTTCGAGGAATTCACCCAGGCTGACGCCGGCGTCGCCCGTCGTCACGGCGGGGCCGGGCTCGGGCTCGGGCTCGCGGTGGTGCGCCGGCTGGCGCGGGCCATGGGCGGGGAGGCCGGATTGCTCAGCAAGCCCGGCGCGGGCGCGGTGTTCTGGGCCGAGCTGCCGCTGCAACCAACCTTGTGGGGGGGCGACGCCAAGACGCTGGCTGGTGCGCGCGTTTGCATGCTCGGTTTTTCCGAGGTCTCGGCGGGGGCGCTGCGCACCAATTTGAATGCCCTGGGCGCTGCGGTGGTCGCGCGCGGCGAAACTCCCGATGTGATCCTCTGCGACTGGCGCGAGGACTTCGACGCCGATAGCGTCGCCGACTTGAAACGCGATGCCCGCGGCATAGTCGCCGTGATCCCACAAGAAGACCGCACCGCCATCGCCCGCAGCCGGGAACTGGGCTTCCAGCATTACATGCTGAAGCCGGTGCGCCGCGCGGTGTTGGGCGAGCGCATCAACGCCGCACTGGGCCAGCAGATGAGCGAGGCGGCGCCGGTGCAAACCAATCCGCTCGCCACGCGCCCGCTCGCCGGCTTGCGGGTGCTGGTGGCGGAGGACAATCCGATCAACGCGCTGCTGGCGCGCACGCTATTGACGCAAGCCGGCTGCAGCGTGCGCGTGGCCCAGGACGGCGAGGAGGCGGTCGAAGCTGCCGCCAAGGAAAGCTACGATCTGGTTTTCCTCGATATCCGCATGCCGCGGCTCGACGGCTTGGGCGCGGCGCGGCGCATCCGCGCCGGCGCCGGCCCGTGCGCGCGCAAGCCGCTGGTGGCGCTGACCGCCGACGCCGGCGAAGCCGAGCGCGCGCTTGCGCTCGAAGCCGGCATGGACGACTTCCTCACCAAGCCAATCGACGCCAGCCGGCTTCTGGCTGTCGCGGAGCGCTTTACGCGGCGCGGGAACACGGCCACGCTCGGGTCAGAGGGCGTCCCCAAGTCGAACAAAGGCATGTCGCCATGACCGCGATCGCAGCATCCTCGCCGCTCCCCTCCGTGGCCCGGCTTCTCTGGATCGCCACGGCGTTGGGTTTCGCGGCGGGGCTGCCTTATTCGCTGTTGGTCGGCTCGATGGGTGTTTGGCTGACCAATGCCGGGGCAGGGTTCGGCGCCATCGGCGCCCTGTCCTGGATCGGGCTTTTCTATGCGTTCAAGTTCATCTGGTCGCCGGCGTTCGACTGGGTCCTGCCGCCTTTCGTCAATACAATCGGCCGCCGCCGCGCCTGGATTGCGCTGTGCCAACTGGCGATCGCGCTTTGCCTGTTCGGCATGACGCTGTTCGACCCGCGTACGAGTCTCCTAGCGTTCGCGGCGCTAGCCGTGATCGCCTCCTTCGCGTCGGCGAGTCAGGACATCGTGATCGATGCCTGGCGCATCGAGACCGCGCAGGACGATAGGCAGCTCGACTCCATCACCGTGCGCTATCAGCTCGGTTATCGGCTTGCCGCCATTATCGGCGGGGCCTTGGCGCTGCTGCTGGCTGATGTGTGGGCGATCGACCGTGCGCAAGAGTATAGCGCGCGCGAGCCAGGGACGATCTCGGGCCAGTATGGCGCGCTGACGCTCGAAGCGGACGGAGACTTCGCTTACGCGCTCGATCCCCGGAATGCGGCGGTTGTGGCGCTTACCCCCGAAAGCGGGCCCCTGGAGGAGCGCTTCGTGATCCCGGCAGCCGTCAACGGCGCCGCCACAGATGCCGCAATTCTCAAGCTCACCATCGCACCGCCCGACGAGGGGCCCACGATCCAGGTCGAGTTGGGGAGCATCGGCGTCTTCAGCGGCTTGATACGAACGGAGCGCCCGGGATCCGAAGTCGACGGCGCCACGGTTTCAGGAAACGCCTTTCTCGATCTGGCTTCCGGCTGGCCAGCGATCTGGACGTTCATGGCTGTGCTGATGGCGTTTGCGGTCTTCGCCACGCTCGCCGCGCCCGAGCCGCTGCTTGCGCCCAAACCCGAAAGCGCCGTTGCGCAGGACCCCGAGGCGCGCCGGCTCCGGCGTCTGGCGGTCTGGCCGGTCGTCATCGGCTGGGCGGCGGCGGGCGCGGCGCTGCTGGGCTTTATGTTCTACACCCTGGCCGACCCAAGCGCGAGCGCCGCCCAGTTCAGGGATGCGGCGACGCCGTGGATTTTGCTGGTGACTGTGGGGATGCCGCTGGCGATTTCCTTCTGGCTCGCGCGCAAGCCAGGGGCGCTCGAAACCGGCGGCGGGGCTAAGAGCTTCGCCGACATCTTGTACGAGCGGGTGCTTGCGCCGCTGGCGGATATCGTCAAGCGCTATTGGCTGTGGGCGATCCCGATTCTGGCGCTGGCGATGACGTACAGAATCGCCGATTCGATCTGGGGCTCCTTCGCCAACCCGTTCTACCTCACTATTCTGCAGCATTCGAATTCGGACGTCGCGGTGGCGTCAAAGATGGTCGGCGTGGCGGCGACTTTGGCCGGCATCGCGTTGGGGGGACTAGCGTTGCTCTGGATTGGGCGCATGCCGGCGCTCATCCTCGGCGGTCTGGTCGCTGCTGGAACCAATCTGCTCTATGCCGATCTCGCGCACGGCGGGGCAGGCACGCAGGCGGTGCTGGACGCCACTGGCCTGGGGGCGCTGTTTGCCTGGTTGCTGTCCGGCTTTGTCGGTTCGGTGCAGGCGACGGGCGCGACGATTTTCGATGGCGTCACTTTGGGCGATGGCCTGACGCGGCTCACATCGGTCATTCTGATGGAGAACCTAGCCGGCGGTTTCGCCAGCGCCGTGCATGTCGCGTGGCTATCCTCAATCGTGAACAAGCATTACGCTGCGGTTCAGTATGCGCTGTTGGCATCGCTGGCGCTGCTGATCGGCGTGATGTTCCGGCCGCGCATCGGCGCGTTTGTCGATGCGGTGAAGGACCAGGGTTTACCGGCACAGGCTGAGCGCTTTTCTGAAGTGTTCGTGTTCGCCGCCTGGGTGGGCATGGTGGCGGTAGCGCTCGCAGGTTTAGAATGGTGGCGGCAGCGGCGGGGCAAAGAGGCGATGCAGTAGCCGCCGCCTTAGCCGCCGCCCTGCGACCGCCAATTAAGCTGCTGGAAGGCGGGGGGTTGGGGCAAAACGATGCTTTTTCCCTTTTCGGGTTGGGCTTCACCAGCTATCTCTTGCATACCCTCGCGCTTTGAAGTTCGGAGGATGGAAGCATGATGCCGGAACTCGGTCTGGCCTTGCTTTTTCTGCTGCTTGGCGGCGCGATCGTGCTGAGCGGCGAACTGGACGAGCGGCGTTGGCGGCGCGAGGCGGAGGCGCGGCGCGCCCAGGGAACCGCCGCGGAGTAGGCCGCCGGCTAAGCCTCCTGCCGCGCGGCCTGGAACGCGGCCAGCGCCGCGAACGTCACGATATCCGACACGCTGCCGCCCAGGGGCGCGATCTGGATTGGCCGCGCCAGGCCGGTGAGCACTGGGCCGATCACGGTGGCGCCGCCAGCGCTGCTCAGCAGACTGGTGGCGATCGAGGCCGAGTGCAGCGCCGGCATCACCAACACATTGGCGGCCTCCGACAGTCGTGAGAACGGATAAAGTTCGCGCATGTTCTCGTTGAGCGCGACATCGACGTTCATCTCGCCCTCGTACTCGAAATCGAGATCCTCACGCCGGTCGAGGATCGACACCGCGTCGCGGATTTTCTCCGAGCGCTCCAGCCGCGGATTGCCGAAATTGGAGTGCGACAGCAGCGCCACCCGCGGCGCTGCGCCGAATTGGCGCGCCATCGCCGCCGCCTGCAGCGTGATCTGCGCCAGCTCGGCGGCGTCGGGGAACTCGCACACGGCGGTGTCGGCAACGAACAAAGTGCGGCCCTTGGCCAGCACCACCGACATGCCCATCACCCGCTCGCCGCGGGTAGGGTCGATCGCTTTCAGCACATCATCGAGCGCGGTGGCGTAATTGCGGGTGATTCCGGTAACCATGCCGTCGGCGTGGCCGGCGGCTACCATGCAGGCGGCGAACACGTTGCGGTCCTGGTTGACCAGGCGCAACGCGTCGCGGTGCAGGAAACCATAACGCTGCAGCCGCTTGTAAAGATAATCTGTGTAGGCGGGATTGTGCTCCGACACGCGGGCGTTGGCGATGGTGAGCGCGGCGTTCTCCGGCACGCCGGCCTGGGCCATGTTCTCGCGCACCAATTGCTCGCGCCCGACCAGCACCGCTTGGCCGAGGCCGAGTTCCTGAAACGAATAGGCGGCGCGGATCACCGCCAGCGTCTCGCCTTCGGCGAAGACGATGCGCTTGGGCGCGCGCCGCACCGCGGTTTGCACCCGCTGGATCATGGCCGCGGTGGGATCGAGCCTTTGCGCCAGGCTGTGCTTGTAAGCTTGCATGTCGGCGATCGGCTTGCGGGCAACGCCGCTGTCCATCGCCGCCTGGGCGACGAAGGGCGGGATTTCCGAGATCAGCCTTGGGTCGAACGGGGAAGGGATTATGTAGTCGGGTCCGAACTTGAGCCGCTTGCCACTATAGGCGGCGGCGACCTCGTCGGGCACGTCCTGTTTGGCCAGCGCCGCCAGCGCGCGCGCTGCGGCGACTTTCATCTCCTCGTTGATGGTGCGGGCGCGCACGTCGAGCGCGCCGCGGAAAATATAGGGAAAGCCGAGCACGTTGTTGACTTGGTTTGGATAGTCCGAACGCCCGGTGGCGACGATGGCGTCCTTGCGCACTTCATGTACATCCTCGGGCGTGATCTCCGGATCGGGATTGGCCATGGCGAACACGATCGGCCGCTTCGCCATCGATTTGATCATGTCCTTGTTGACCGCGCCCGCCACCGAAAGCCCCATGAACACGTCGGCGCCTTTCATGGCGTCGGCGAGCGTGCGCGCCTTGGTGTCAATGGCATGGGCGGTCTTGAACTGGTCCATGCTTTCGGCGCGGCCGCGATACACCACGCCCTTGGAATCGCAGACGATCACGTTTTCGTGCGGCACACCCAGATGCTTGATCAGGCCAATGCAGGAAAGCCCGGCAGCGCCCGCGCCGTTGACCACCACCTTGATGTCGGTGAGCTTGCGCCCAGTCAGTTCGCAAGCGTTGAGCAAGCCGGCGGCGGCGATAATGGCGGTGCCGTGCTGATCGTCATGGAACACCGGAATGTCGAGCTCGTCGCGCAGCCGGCTTTCGATCACGAAGCATTCCGGGGCCTTGATGTCCTCCAGATTGATGCCGCCAAAAGTTGGCCCGATATTGCGCACCGTAATGATGAATTCCTCGACGTCCTGCGTGGTCACCTCGATGTCGATTGAATCGACGTCGGCGAAGCGTTTGAACAAAACGCTCTTGCCCTCCATCACCGGCTTGGACGCCAGCGCGCCGAGATTGCCGAGGCCCAGGATGGCGGTGCCGTTGGTGATCACCGCCACCAGATTGCCCTTGGCGGTGTAGTCGTAGGCCTTGTCGGGGTCCGCGGCGATGGCCTTGACCGGGACGGCTACGCCCGGGGAATAGGCCAGCGAAAGATCGCGCTGCGTCGCCATCGGCTTGGTTGGCGTGATCGAGATCTTGCCCGGCGTGGGTAGGCGGTGAAAGTCCAGCGCCTCGGCGTCGGTGAAAGTCTGCTTCTCGTCGTTGGGCATCGGTCTAGGGGCTCGTGGGGCTGGTGCGGGCGCACCCTAACGGCGCGACTCCCCTCGTCAATGGAAGTCCGGCCCCCAACCCGCTAAGCCTGACCGGTGGCCGATTCCACCCATCCAGCGCCCGCGCGCACGACGCCGTTCATGGCGCAATATCTCGCCGCCAAGGCCGAGCATCCCGAGGCGTTGCTGTTCTTCCGCATGGGCGATTTCTACGAATTGTTTTTCGCTGACGCCGAAGCCGCCGCCGCCGCGCTCGGCATCGCCCTGACCAAACGCGGCCAGCACGAGGGCGAGCCGATCCCAATGGCGGGCGTGCCCTGGCACCAGGCCGAGAATTATTTGGCCAAGCTGATCCGCGCCGGTTTCAAGGTGGCGGTATGCGAGCAGCTTGAGGATCCGGCGGAAGCCAGGAAGCGCGGCGCGAAATCCATCGTCCAGCGCGGCGTCGTGCGGGTGGTGACGCCCGGCACGCTGACCGAGGAAGGCCTGCTTGACGCGCGCGCGCCCAACCGGCTGGCGGCGGTTGCGTTTGACGGCGCCGAGGCGGCCATCGCCTGGGCCGATGTGTCCACCGGCGCCTTCGAGACGCGCGCGCTCGCCGCTGCGGCAATCGCCGACGAATTGTCGGCGCTCGCGCCCGCGGAAGTGCTGGCAAGCGATGTGGACGCGGCGAGATTGGCCGAGCCCGCGCGGGCCGCCGGCGCGGTGCTGACGGCGCGCCCCGCAGTCAAGGCCGATGCCAAGGCCGCCGCGCGCCGCGTCAAGGCGGCGTTCGAGGTGGCCGCGCTCGACGCGTTCGGCGATTTCAGTGCGCCGGAATTGTCGGCCATGGGCCTGTTGCTCGACTATATCGAACTGACCCAAGCCGGCGCCGCGCCGCGCTTGACGCCGCCCCGGCGCAATTCCGAGCGCGCCTTCATGGCCATCGACGCGGCCACCCGGGCGGCGCTGGAGATCGAGCGCGCCAGCAATACCATGCTCGGCCGCGGCGGGCGCGAAGGCTCGCTGCTGGGCTGCGTCGATCGCACCCTTACCGCCGCCGGCGGGCGTTTGCTGGCCGAGCGTCTCAGCCGGCCGCTCACCGATATCGCCGCAATCGCGGCGCGGCTCGACGCGGTGCAATTCTTCGTCGAAGCGCCGCAGCGGCGGGCCGGCGTGCGCGAGGAATTGCGCGGCGCCGGCGATCTGGCGCGGGCCTTGACCCGGCTGATGCTGGCGCGCGGGGGCCCACGCGATCTGGCGCAATTGCGCGACGGGCTCAATGCCGGCGACCGCGCTGCGCTGCGCTGCGCCGGCCTCGGCGGTGAGCTTCCAGCCGAGATCGCCAGCGTGATCGCCGCGCTTTCGCTGGCCGCGCATGCCGACTGCTCCGCGTTGGCGGAAACGCTGCACCGGGCGCTGGCGCCGGAGCTGCCGCTGCTGGCGCGCGACGGCGGCTTCATCGCGCCGGGCTATGATGCTACGCTCGAAGAGGCCAGGGCGTTGCGCGACGACAGCCGCAAGGTGATCGCCGCGCTGCAGGCGAAATACGCGGAAGAAACCGCGATCCCCGCGCTCAAGCTCAAGCACAACAACATGCTCGGCTATCATATCGACGCCACCGCCAAACAGGCCGAGGCGCTGCTGGCGCCGCCGCTCAACGCGCGTTTCATCCACCGCCAGACCAATGCCGGCTCGGTGAAGTTCACCACCAACGAATTGATCGAGCTCGACGCCAAGATCGCCCGCGCCGGCGACGCAGCGCTGGCGCGAGAACTGGCTTTGTTCAAGCAATTCGCCGCCCGCGCCAGCGGCTGCGAGCGCGAAATTCGCGCCGTGGCCGAGGCGCTGGCGGTGCTCGATGTTTCCGCCGGCCTGGCCGAGTGGGCCGAGCAGGTGCAGGCGGTTCGCCCGGAGGTGGACGAGAGCACGGCGTTGTTGGCGGAAGCGGCGCGCCACCCGGTTGTGGAGCAGGGCGTGCACCGCGAGGGGCAAGGCTTCACCCCCAACGATGCGCGCCTCGACGCCGACGGCAGAAGCGGCCCGCGGCTGCTGGTGGTCACCGGGCCGAACATGGCCGGCAAGAGCACTTATCTGCGCCAGATCGCGTTGCTGGCGGTGCTGGCGCAGGCGGGCTCGTATGTGCCGGCCAAGAAAGCGCGGCTTGGCGTCGTCGACCGCGTGTTCGCGCGCGTGGGTGCTTCCGACGATCTTTCGCGCGGGCGCTCGACCTTCATGACCGAGATGGTGGAGACCGCCGCCATCCTCAATCAGGCCGGGTCGCGCGCGTTGGTGGTGCTCGACGAAATCGGCCGCGGCACCGCCACTTTCGACGGCCTCGCCATCGCCTGGGCGGTGGCAGAGCATTTGCACGAAGCCAACAGATGCCGCGCGGTGTTCGCGACGCACTATCACGAACTCACCCGCCTGGCCGACAAGCTCGACGCCGGGGCCAACGCGCATTTGCGCGCGCGCGAGTGGAAGGGCGATCTGGTGTTCCTGCACGAAGTGGCGCCGGGGCCGGCGGATCGGTCCTACGGCATCCAAGTGGCGAAGCTGGCGGGGTTGCCGAAAAGCGCCGTCGAGTGCGCCCGCGCGGTGCTGGCGCGGCTGGAGGCCAATGGCGGCTCGACGCGGGTGGAGATCGTCAACGACCTGCCGCTGTTCGCGCAAATAATCGAGGAAGCCGCACCCTCGGCGCTTGAAGCGGCGCTGGCCGAGATCAATCCTGACGCGCTATCGCCGAAACAGGCGCTCGAGCGCCTCTATGAACTCAAGGCGTTGATAGCGGCTGCTGGCCTTGGGGATCGCTAGGCGGGCCGGGGCGAGCACGCCCGGTGGTGTCCTGGAGGGCCATGCCAGCGACGATATTGTCCCGAATGAGCGGCATCGAGCTGCTTTGCACCGCCAGCACTATAAGCCCGCCGCAGATGCACCCGACCGCGAAAACCGCGCCCCCAAGCACAAATGGCAAAACCCACGGGTTCCGCGGCTTCGTGGTGTCGTTCGCCATTACGGCATCAAGGCCGAGGCTGCTGCTGTTCCTGGGGATCGGCGAGCAGGCCAGGGCGGCCGCGCACGGTATCGTTGGCGTCCTGAACCGCCATGCCGGTGACTATACTGTCCCGAATCCGCGCATCCGAATCCCTCTGCACGGACAGGGCCAGAAATACCCCCATCGCCGCGCCCACGGCGAGGCCGGTCACGCCCCAGAGCGAGGCCGCGAACCAATAGGCCGACGCGCGCTCGCTCTTGATGCGCTGCGCGAACAGCTTCTGGTCCATGATCGCTTCCAGATTGGCCCGGGCCGGGTGATCGGTGATGTGAGTAACCTCGTCGACCGGAGTCAGCCGAATGGTCCTGCCGCCTTTGCTAGCCATGAACGTCTCCCCGGAGCCCATCCGCTCCATCGCGACTATATTTGGATGTAGTTCCGGATTGAGGCAAGTTTGCGGGGTGAGATTTTTTACCCCGAGCCCTAGATGAGCATCGTGCCCCCCGCTTTGCCACCAAAATCGGGCCCCGACCTCGAATCGCTCGCCGCTACCCTACCGGAGGCCTTCGCCAACGGCGGGGAAGAGGCGGTCAAGACTTTGCTTGCAAAGGCTTTATCGCGCTCGCGTATGGCCGCGCGGGCGCGCCTTGAAGCGGGCGCAAAGGGGCACGCCATCGCCGGCGAACTCAGCCGTGGCGCCGACGCCATGGTGCAGGCGCTTTTTCAGCAGGCGCGCAGCCAGTCCGCCGAGGCGGACGAGCCAATGGCGATTCTCGCGGTCGGCGGCTATGGGCGAGGCGAACTGGCGCCGTTTTCGGACCTCGACCTATTGTTCCTGCGCCCGGGCAAGCTGACCCCGTTCGTGCGCGGTGTGACCGGGCAGATCCTGCACGCGCTCTGGGACCTGGGGCTCAAGGTGGGCCAGGCCTCGCGCACGGTCGAGGAATCGCTGAAGCTCGCCCGCGAGGACGTCACCATCCAGACGACCCTGCTCGACGCCCGGCTGCTGGCCGGCGATGCGGCGCTGGCTGATACGCACCTGGCCCGCTTCCGCAAGGAAGTGGCCAGCCGCGACCATGCCGGTTACATCGCCGCCAAACTGTGCGAGCGCGACGAGCGCCACGCCCGCATTGGCGCCGCGCGCTACATGGTCGAGCCCAATTTGAAGGAGGGCAAGGGCGGGCTGCGCGATCTGCACACGCTGTTCTGGATGGCGCGCCGCCGCTACGGCTTTGCCGCGCCGCAAGCCTATCTCGACGCCGGTGTGTTCACGCCCGAGGATTATTCCCTCTTCCGCCGCGCGCTCGGGTTTCTGTGGACGGTGCGCTGCCATCTGCATTTCCTGGCCGGCCGCGCCGAAGAGCGGCTGACCTTCGACGTGCAGCCGGAACTGGCGCGCCGGCTTGGCTTTAACGCCCGCGGCGGCCACAGCGCCGCCGAGCGCTTCATGAAGCGCTATTTTCTCACCGCCAAGGAAGTGGGCGCGCTCACCCGCGTGCTCTGCGCCAAGCTCGAAGCCGACCACAGCAAGAACGCGCCCCAGGGGCTGCGGCGCTTCCTGCCGGTGCGCAAGACCGCGCTGACGTTGCCGGCGCCTGGCTTTCACATCGAGGCGGGCAGGCTCAATCTCGACGGCCCGGAAGTGCTGGAAGCGCCTGCCAATATCATGCGCTTGTTCGAAATCGCCGAGAGCCGCGACCTCGACGTGCACCCGGAGGCGCTGCGGATCGTCGCGCGGCGGGCGCGGCGGATCGGCCCGAGCTGGCGCAATGACGAAGCCGCGCGGCAGGCGTTTCTCAATATTATCAGCTCTTCGCGTCATCCCGGCGCGGCGCTGCGGCTGATGAACGATGCCGGTGTGCTGGAGCGCTTCGTGCCGGAATTCGGCGCCATTGTCGGGCGCATGCAATTTAACATGTACCACCATTACACGGTGGACGAGCACACGCTGCAAGCCATCGACACCATCGCCGAGATCGAGCAGGGCCGCCACAAGGAGCAGCATCCGCTGGCGACCTCGATCTTCGCCAAGATCATCAATCGCCGCGCGCTCTACCTCGCCATGCTGCTGCACGACACCGGCAAGGGCGATGGCGATCAGCAGATCGACGGCGAGATCGCGGCGCTGGCGGCGTGCGAGCGGCTTGGCTTGCCGCGCGAGGAGGTGGAGCTGGTCGGCTGGCTGGTCCGCCACCATCTGGTGATGAGCGAGACCGCCCAGAAGCGCGACGTCGCCGACCCGCGCACGGTGGCGCACTTCACCCGCATCGTCGGCAATGTCGAACGCTTGCGCTTGCTGCTGGTGCTGACGGTGGCGGATATGCGCGCGGTTGGCCCGGGCGTGTGGAACGACTGGAAGGGCCAATTGCTGCGCGATCTCTATCGCTTCACCGAAGCGACGCTGCATGGGGGCTGTTCCGACGAAGAAGAAGTGCGCGCGCATCAGGGCGAGATTGCCGCTGAAGCCAAGCAGAGCTTGCGCGCAGGCATGACCCAGGAAGACGGCGCGCTGGGCGATTGGCTGGCGACGCTCGAAGACGGCTATTGGTTCAATCACGACGCCGATGCGCTGGCTTGGCACGCGCGCGAAATGACGGCCGCGCACGCCGACAGGGCGATCCCCCATGTCGCCGCGCGGGTGCGCGCCCAGCAGGGCGTCACCGAAATCATGGTCTACGCCCATGATCGGTCCGGCCTGTTCGCAAGCCTGGCGGCGGCGATCTCGGCCAGCGGCGCCGACATCGCCGGCGCGCGCGTGCACACCACCAAGGATGGGGCCGCGTTCGACATCTTCTCGATCCAAACCACGCACCGGCGCCCGTTCGGAGAGGAGCATCCGCGCGCACTGGAAACATTGCTGCGAAAACTGGAGCGGGCGGCGGTGGAGGATCACGCGCCGCCCGCCGCGGCCACCCCTTCGCGCCGCCTGGCCGCCTTCGCCATCGAGCCCTGGGTGCGTATCGACAACGAGGCCACCGCGCAGGCGAGCGTCATCGAGGCCTCGGGGCGCGACCGGCCGGGGCTGCTGGCGGAGTTGGCGCGCGCTTGCGCGGAAGCCAACGTCTCGATCGTCAGCGCCCATATCGACACCGCGGGCGCGCGCGCCTGCGACGTGTTCTACGTGCAGGAGCTGGGCGGCGGCCAGATCGCCAATGTCCGCCGCGGCGTCGGCTTGCGCAACCGGCTTGAAGCTGTGTTGCGCGCAGGCGAATCGGCCGAGCCCAGCGACGCCTCGGCCCCGGCCTCGACGCGGCGCTGAGGCCGGGCTAGAGACCCCGGTCGCCGCCAGGGGAATCCATGAGTCTCGCCCGCAACACGCTGGTGCAATCGGCGTTCACGCTTGGCAGCCGCGTGCTTGGCTTCGCACGCGACGCGGTGATCGCCGCGCGCATCGGCGCTGGGCCGGTGGGCGACGCTTGGCAGACCGCGCTGCAATTCCCCAATCTGTTCCGGCGCCTGTTCGCCGAGGGTGCGTTCGCGCAAGCCTTCGTCCCGATTTATGCGCGCATCGAGGCCGAGCGCGGGCCGGCGGCGGCGCGGCAGGCGGCTTCAGAGGCGATGAACGGGCTAATCGCGCTGACGGCGGCGCTCTGCATCGTCGCGCAGATCGCCATGCCCTGGATCATGCTGGTGGTGCACGCCGGCTATCGCGACGATCCGATCCACTTCAATCTCACCGTGGCCATGACGCAGCTGACCATGCCTTACCTAGTCGGCATGGCGATGTCAGCGCTGTTCGCCGGCGTGCTCAACAATGCCGGGCGCTTTGCGCTCTCGGCGTTCGCACCGACGCTGCTCAATCTCGTAGTGCTGGGGGCGGTGCTGCCGTTCCAGGATCCCTACCGGGCGGCGTACGCGGCTTCCATCGCCGTCACCATTGCCGGCGTGTTGCAGGCGATGCTGCTCGCCTACGGCATGAGCCGGCTCGGGGTGCGTTTGCGCTTCGCCTGGCCGCGGCTGACGCCGGATTTGAAGCGCATCGCCGCGGTGGCGCTGCCTGGCGCGGTGGCAGGTTCGGCGGTGCAGATCAACATCGTCACCTCGCAGGTGCTGGCCTCGCTTGAGGTGGGCGCGAAATCCTGGCTCTCGTTCGCCGACCGGCTCTACCAATTGCCACTCGGCCTGATCGGCGTCGCCATCGGCATCGCCATTCTGCCGCGCTTGGCGCGCGCGACCCAGGCCAAAGACGCCGCCGAGGAGGGCAAGACACTCGACGAAGCGGTGACGCTGGCCATGGCGTTGACCCTGCCGGCGGCCGCCGCACTTGGCGCCGCGCCGTTTTTCCTGATGGACGGCTTCTGGACCCGCGGCGCGTTCACTTCCGAGGACGCGCGCATGTCGGCGCTGGCGCTGCAGCATTTCGCCTGGGGCGTGCCGGCGTTTGTGCTGGTGAAGGTGTTCACCCCGCCCTTCTTCGCGCGCGAGGATTCCAGGCGGCCGATGCAGTTCGCGCTGATCACGGTGGCGCTCAACGTGGTTTTCGGCGTCGCGCTGTTCTTCGCCATGCGCGGCGCGGGCGAGCCGGGCTTCGTCGGCCTCGCCATCGCCACCAGCCTCGCGTCATGGGCCAATGTGGCGTTGCTTGCCGGCACGCTCGCCTCGCGCAACATTTACCGGCTGGGGCCGGCGGCGGCGGCGCGGCTCTGGCGCGTGCTGGCGGCGACGGCGTTGATGGGCGCGGCGGTAGCGATTGCCGCCTTCCATCGCCCGGCGATCGTGGCGGCGCTGTGGGGCTCGAAGGAATTGGCGGTGCTGGCGGTTTGCGGCGCGGGCTTTACGCTTTACGGCGTGCTGGCGCTGGCGCTGGGCGCGGTCAAACCGTCGGAAATGCGCAATGCGCTCAAGCGCGAACCGGGAAGCGCCTTGCCGCCCGGCGCGGACGCCTGATAGGCAGCGCTGATGACTGACGCTCCTCCGCCCGTTTACTCAGGCCCGCAACGCGTGTTCTCCGGCATGCAGCCCACCAATGGTTTGCATCTGGGCAATTATCTCGGCGCGCTGCAAAAATTCGTCGCCCTGCAGGCCAAGTACGAGTGCATCTATTGCGTCGTCGATCTGCACGCGATCACGGCGGGGCCGGACCCGAAAGAACTCGCGGCGAAAACGCGCGAAGTCGCCGCCGCCTATATCGCCGCCGGCGTCGATCCCGCGCGCTCGATCATTTTCGTGCAATCGGCGGTGCGCGAGCACAGCGAGCTTGCCTGGGTGTTCAATTGCATCGCCCGCATGGGCTGGCTCGAACGCATGACCCAGTTCAAGGACAAGGCCGGTGCGCACAGCGAGCGTATGTCGGTGGGCCTGTTCGATTATCCAGTGCTGCAGGCGGCGGATATCCTGTTGTACAAAGCCACGCATGTTCCCGTGGGCGAGGACCAGAAGCAGCATTTGGAGCTCTCACGCGACATCGCCCAGAAGTTCAACAACGACTACGAAGCGCCCGGCTTCTTCCCGCTGCCCGAGCCTTTGATACAGGGACCAGGCGCTCGCATCATGAGCCTGCGCGAGGGGACGAAGAAAATGTCCAAGTCGGACCCCTCCGACATGACCCGCATCAATCTCACCGATGATGCCGATGCGATTCAGAACAAGATCAAGAAAGCCACGACGGATTCCGCGCCGCTGCCGGAATCAGCCGATGGGCTGAAGGGCCGCGCGGAAGTGGAAAATCTGGTCGGCATTTTTGCCGCCGTCACCGAACGCAGCGTAGACGACGTGCTGGCCGAATTCGGCGGCAAGGGCTTCGGCGTGTTCAAACCCGCTCTAGCAGAAGCGCTCGCCGCCAAACTTGCGCCCATCGCTTCAGAAATGCGCCGCCTCAATTCCGATCCCAGCGCGCTCGACGCCATCCTGCGCGACGGCGCCGCGCGCGCCCGCGCCATCGCCGCGCCGATCATGGCGGAGGTGCGCGGGAAGGTGGGGTTTTGGGGGTAGCGCCCGCGCTCCGGGATTGACCTCCAACCGCCATTGCCGGGGCGCCCGCTAGCGGTGCATATTTGCGCACCATGAGCGAACCCTCCGCCAACGCCCTCCTGGTCGTCGCCGACGAGAGCGAGGAGTTCCCGCTGGCGCTGACTTATGCCGGGGAGCTGGCCAAGCGCACCGGTTGGCGGCTGATCATGCTCAGGGTGATCGAGCCCAACGATCCCGCGCCCTGGGCCTCGATCAGCGAGGAAATGCGCCGCCAGGCCCAGGATGCGGCGGAATCGCTGACCCAGCGCTTCGCCGCCGAGGTGTGGGCCGAGTGCGGCATCACCGCCGAACCGGTGATCCGCGATGGGGACCTGAAGCCGGAATTGCGCAAGCTGTTGGAGGAGGATCCCTCGATCAGCCTGCTGGTGCTGGCTTCGGAAGCCGGCCCGCGCGGGCCGTGGCCGCTGGTGGCGCAGCTCGGCCGCAGCGCCGGGCTGGGCGGACGCCCGGCGCCAGTGCTGGTGGTCCCGGGCGGGCTGACGCGGGCGCAAGTGCGGGCGCTGGCGTTGCCGGTGGGCGCATTGGTGGGCGCGAAGGCTTGACCCGGGCGGCGGCAAACGCCACCTCGAGTCCATGTTTATCCAGACGGAATCCACTCCAAACCCCCGCACGCTGAAATTCCTGCCCGGGCGCGACGTGCTCGGCAAAGGCGGGCGCGAGTTCGCCGGCGCGGAAACCGCCGCCGGCTCGCCGCTGGCGCAGGCGCTGTTTGCTGTCGATGGGGTCGAGCGGGTCTATCTCGGCAGCGACTTCCTCACCATCACCAAGGCTGACCTGGTCGAGTGGCCGCACCTGAAACCGCACCTGCTGGCCGCGATCATGGACCATTTCGTCGCCGGCCGCCCGGTGCTGGCCGAGGAAGCGCAAGGCGAAGAGGCCGAGATCGCCTACGAGGGCGAGGCCGCCGGCATCGTCAAGGAGATCAAGGAGATCATCGAGGCGCGCGTGCGCCCCGCGGTGGCGCGGGATGGCGGCGACATCACCTTCCATTCCTGGGAGCACGAAACCGGCATTGTGCGCCTCACGATGAAAGGCTCGTGCGCAGGCTGCCCGTCCTCAACGCTGACGCTGAAGCAGGGCATCGAGAACATGCTCAAGCACTACGTGCCGGAAGTGAATTCAGTGGAGCAGGTGGTTTAGCGTGGCCGCGGCGAAACGCGCTACAATGGATTGCGATCTGTATCTTATGGCGAATGTCGGGTATTGGGATCGCTCCATCGAAAGCACCGCTGAAGCGCTCGCGGCCCTGAAGCCGTTACCCAGCGCGACCTAAATGCTCGTTCTCGCCATCGACACATGCTTGGACGCATGTTCCGTCGCGCTCGCGCGCGGGGAGGATTTGCTGGCCTGGCGAAACGAGCCGATGCAGCGGGGCCAAGCCGAACGATTGGCGCCGATGGTGCGCGAGGTCATGGAAACAGCCGGCGTCGCTTTCGCCGCGCTTGATCGCATCGCGGTGACGAAGGGCCCAGGCTCGTTCACTGGCGTGCGCGTGGGGCTGTCGTTCGCGCGCGCGCGCTGGCGCTGGCACTGGACAAGCCATGCCTTGGCGTGTCGACGCTGGAAGCGTTAGCGCTCGGCGACAGCGAAGCGGGGCTACGCGCGGCGCTGATCGAAACGCCGGGCGCCTCCTACTTCGCGCTCTACCAAGATGCCGCGCCGCTGATCGCGCCGCGCGCGATCGAACGCGGCGCGCATCAGGCATTGCTGGCGGCGCGCGCGCCAACGCTGATCGGGCCCGGAATCAGCGCTGACGCCGCCGCGCTGGCGCGCCGCGCCGGCCGGCTCGATCCGCAAATCTATCCGCCCGATCCGATGTATCTGCGCGCGCCGCACGTGACGTTGCCGGGCGGCGGGTCATGATCGTGGCGGTGGGCGCGGAAGCGGCCGAGCCGCTGGCGGCGCTGCACGCGCGCGCCTTCCCGCGTGGCTGGAGCGCGGCGGAATTTGTCAAGCTCTTGGAGAACCCAGCCGCGTTCGCGTTCGCCGACTTTCGGGGAAACGGCTTCGTGCTGGCATGGGCTGTCGCCGAGGAAGCGGAGATCTTGACGCTAGCGGTGGCGCCCGAGGCGCGGCGGCGCGGCCTCGGCGCGGCGTTGGTGTCGGAGGCGGCGGGGCTGGCGCTAGCGCGCGGCGCGGCTGCGCTGCACCTGGAGGTGGCGGAGGACAATTTCGCGGCGCGGGCGCTCTACGCCAAGCTCGGCTTCGCCGAGATGGGCGTGCGCCCCGGTTATTACGACAGCGGCGCCATTAACGCCATCGTCCTGCGCCGCGCCCTGCCAATTTGAGCCGCGCGCGGTGGACAGTGTCCGCCGGAAAACGTATGGCCAGAGGAACACCAGAGGAACAATGGACCGGATCGAACATTTGTGTGTGGAGAAGGGCATGCGCATGACCGAGCAGCGCCGCGTCATCGCGCGCGTGATCTCGGCCAGCCATGACCACCCCGATGTCGAGGAATTGCACCGCCGCGCCGCCGCGGTCGACGCCGGCATTTCCATCGCCACCGTGTACCGCACGGTGCGCTTGTTCGAGGAGGCGGGCATCCTGGAGCGGCACGATTTCCGCGACGGTCGTTCGCGCTATGAGGAAGCGCCTAACCAGCACCACGACCATTTGATCGACACCAAGTCGGGCCAAGTGATCGAGTTCGTCGATCCCGAGATCGAGCGGCTGCAGCAGGAGATCGCGCGCCGGCTCGGTTACAAGCTGGTCGATCATCGGCTTGAACTCTATGGCGTGCCGCTCGACGACAAGGCCAAGAAACGCTGATGAGCGAACGCGTCCCGTCCAAGCAAGTCTTCATCGAGACCTATGGCTGCCAGATGAACGTCTATGACAGCGAGCGCATGCGCGACGTGCTGGCGCCGCTGGGCTATGCCATGGCCGACAAGCCCGACGAGGCCGATCTGGTGATCCTCAACACTTGCCATATCCGCGAGAAGGCGACCGAGAAGGTCTATTCCGAGATCGGCCGCCTGCGCGCGCACAAGCAGCGCCGCGCACGCGAAGGCAAGACCACCACCATCGCCATCGCCGGTTGTGTCGCCCAGGCCGAGGGCGAGGAGATCATCCGCCGCGCGCCAGAAGTGGACCTAGTGGTCGGACCGCAGGCGTATCACAAGCTGCCGGAGCTGATCGCGCGCGCGGCGCGCAAAATGGGCGAACGGCTCGCCGCCGATTTCACCGCCCAGGAAAAATTCGACGCGCTGCCCGCGCGAGCGCCCGATGGGGTGACGGCGTTTCTGTCGATCCAGGAGGGTTGCGACAAGTTCTGCAGCTTCTGCGTGGTGCCCTATACGCGCGGCGCGGAATATTCGCGCCCGGTGGTTGACGTGCTGGCCGAAGCGCGGGCGCTGGCCGAGCACGGTGTGCGCGAAATCACGCTGCTGGGGCAGAACGTCAATGCCTATCATGGCGAGGGCGGAACCGGCTTCGCCGATCTGTTGGCCAGGCTCGCGCGCCTCGATGGGATCGCGCGGCTGCGCTACATGACCTCGCACCCGGGGGAGATGACCGACGATCTGATCGCACTGCATGGCGGTGAACCGAGGCTGATGCCGTTCCTGCATCTGCCGGTGCAATCGGGCTCGGACCGCATCCTTAAGGCCATGAACCGCAAGCACGATGGCGCGCATTATCGCGACATCGTCGCCCGCCTGCGCGCCGCGCGCCCGGATATCGCGCTCTCCACCGATTTTATCGTGGGCTTCCCGGGCGAGACCGAAAGCGATTTCGAGGCGACCCTGGCGCTGGCGCGCGAGATCGGCTTTGCCTCGGCTTATTCGTTCAAATACTCGCCCCGGCCCGGCACGCCGGCGGCGGCGATGCATGGGCAGGTCGCGGAGGCGGCCAAGAGCGAGCGGCTGGCGCGGCTGCAGGCGCTCCTGTTCCAACAGCAGCGCGCGTTCAACGCCGCGCGCATCGGCGCGGTGCTGTCGGTGCTGGTCACGGGCGATGGGCGCATGCCGGGGCAGAAGCACGGGCGCTCGCCCTACATGCAATCGGTGCATTTCGAACATGGCGCCGCGTGCGTCGGCGAACTTGTCGAGGTGAGTATCATCGGCGCCTCGCAAAACTCGCTGACCGGGACGGCGCTGGAACGGGAGGCCGCGTGAGCAATTTCCGCGTCGAGGGCGAACTGGTCCGCATTATCACGCTGTCGGATCCCGGCGTGGCGCAGGCGATCTTCGGCCCGCTGCATCGCCATCTGGCGCACATCCAGGAAGCCTTCCGCGACCCCAGCGCGCCGCGCGGCGCGCCGGCCTACCGCGTCACTCTCGACGCGCAGGGCGATCAGCTCACCGCCCGCGCGCGCGCCGATTGCGGCGCCGACCTCGAGCGGGTGCAGCGCATTATCGATGCGCTATCCGATCTGGCGCGGCGCAAGGGCCGGGTGCGCGAAGGCGAAGTGCTGGCGGCGATTTCGTTCTCGGAGGGACCGCAGGAAAAGCCCGGGCCGATGGCGCTGCCGCAAGTGGGCGGGCTGGTGCTGCGAACGCCGCGGCAGGTGCATTATGTCGAGGCGCTGCGCGACGAAGCGCTCGATCTCATCTTCGGCGTCGGTCCCGCCGGCACCGGCAAGACCTTCCTCGCCGTCGCCGCCGCGGTCGAGGCGCTGAAGCAGGAACGGTTCGACCGCATCATCGTCACCCGCCCGGCGGTGGAGGCAGGCGAGAAGCTAGGCTATCTGCCGGGCGATCTGGCCGAGAAGGTCGATCCCTACCTCGCCCCGATCTGGGATGCGTTCCGCAGCCAGATGAACGAGAACGACTTGAAGGCGCGCCGGGAGCGCCGGCAGATCGAAGTGGCGCCGCTGGCGTTCATGCGTGGGCGCACGCTGGCGAATGCGTTCGTGATCGTCGATGAAGCCCAGAACGCCACATTGCTGCAAATGAAAATGGTGCTGACGCGGCTCGGCGAAGGCTCGCGCATGGTGGTGACCGGCGATCCCTCGCAGATCGATCTGGTGCGCCCCGACCAGTCGGGGCTGGCGCACGCGATCTCGATCCTGGAAGATGTCGCCGCCGTCGAAGTGATACGCTTCGCCACCCAGGACGTGGTGCGCCACCGGCTGGTGGCGCGGATCGTCGAGGCTTATGATCGCGACGAGGCCGGGCGTGGCTGAGGCGCGTCTGGAAGTCGATATCCTTGCCGGCTCGCCGCTCTGGTGCGGACGCGAAGAGAGCTTGGCGGCGGCGTTGGCGGCGGCCGCTGCGGCGGAGAACCGGGGCGGAACGGTGTCGGTGCTGTTGGGCGACGACGCGGCCATCGCCGCCCTGAACGCCCAGTTCCGCAGCAAGCAAGGGCCTACCAACGTGCTGGCGTTCCCTGCAATGGGCGGGGAAGAGGGGTTCCTTGGCGACATTGCCATGGCGTTCGAAACCATTGTCGAGGAAGCGCAATTTCAGGGAAAACGGTTTGAGGACCACGCCGCCCATGTGATTGTGCACGGCTTCCTGCATTTGGTAGGCTATGATCACCTCGAACCGGAAGCCGCTGAGTCGATGGAAGCGCGCGAGCGCGCCATTCTCGCGTCCCTCGGCGTGGATGACCCCTATGCCTGAACCAAACTCGCAAACGATATGACCGAAGCTGCCGAGGCAACTGAAGTCCCCGCACCACGGCGAGCGGGCTTTGTACAGCGGCTGACGCGTCTGTTTGCGCGCGCGAGGCTCGATTCCGCTGGCGCCGTCGAAGAGGCGCTGCGCGTGCGCGAGGAGAACGGCCAGCACCTGGCGGTGGC
>JANNQT010000014.1:0-8427 GCA_031400895.1 Alphaproteobacteria bacterium
GCGCGCCCCGCTCTCCCGCTTTTTGTGTTGTACAAAAAGCAAAGCCGAACCCGGAAGCGCCGCGCGCTGTCCGGCGTTCGCCGCGCGCCTCCCTTCTCCCCATGCGGGGAGAAGGTGGCCCGAAGGGCCGGATGAGGGGAATTCGGTCTCTGCAGCAAGCACGCCATCGGCGTTGCGCTAACGCGGCCAATGCGGAAAAACCCCTCATCCGCCGACTTCGCCGCCACCTTCTCCCCGCATGGGGAGAAGGGACGAGGCAACAGAAAGTTCGGCACTAACCCGCCAGCGCCGCGCGCGCGGCTTCCAGATCGGCGGGGCTATCGACGCCTTTGGGGAAGTCGGCGATGGCGCCGGCGAATATGGTCATGCCCAGTTCCAGCGCGCGCATTTGTTCGAGCTTTTCGCGCAGCTCGAGCGGGGAGGGCGCCGCGGCGACGAAGCGCGCTAGCGCTTGGCGGCGATACACATAGATGCCGACATGGCGCAGGATCGGCCCCTCGCCCCACGGCGCGGCGGCGCGGGTGAAGGCAAGGCAACGTCCGTCGGCGGCGCGGATCGCTTTGACGACGTTGGGATTGTCGCGGTCGCTAGCGGCATGCGAGGGCGACACCAGGGTGGCGATGTCGGCGTTGGCGCTGAGCGCGGCCACCGCCACGGCGATGTCGGTGGCGCGCATGGTCGGCATGTCGCCTTGCAGGTTGACCGCGACATCGTAGCGGCCTTGCGGATCGAACGCGGCCAGCGCGGCGTGCACGCGGTCCGAGCCCGAGGGCAGGGCCGGGTCGGTGAGCACCGCCTCGGCGCCCGCCGCGCGCGCTGCCGCGGCGATCTCGGCTTCGCCCGCGGCCACCAGCACCGGACCGAGCTTGGCCGCGGCCGCGAGCTCGACCACCCAGGCGATCATCGGCCGGCCATGGATGTCAGCCAGCGGCTTGCCGGGCAGGCGGCTCGCGGCCATGCGCGCGGGGATCACGACAATCGGGTTCATGGGGGCTGGGGATAGTCCCGGAGCGGGCGCTTTGCACGCCTCCTGCGGCGGTTCGCCGCCCGCGCCCGGCGCGCTCCGTCTTGGCGGGGCCGCCGACGCAGGTCATAAAGCCGCCAGAGTTTTCCAAGGCGGGAACATGAGCGACCTTAAATTCAATTCGATGGCCGGGGCGGTGCTGGCTTCGCTGCTTGGGGTCATGGGGCTCGGGATGGGCGCCAACGCCGTGGTGCAGAACCATTATCCCGAGCAGCCGGGCTGGTTGCCGGAAGTGGTGGAAACCCCAACTGGTGGCGGCCCGCAGCTTCCCGCCGGCCCGCCCGATTTCGGCCGGCTGTTCGCCGACGAGGCCGGGCTCGCCGAACTGATCGCGCGCGGCGAGCGCTTCGTCGGCGCCTCGTGCAAGAGCTGCCACAGCTTCGACGCCGGCGGCGCCAATGGGACCGGCCCCAATCTGCATGACGCCTTCGGCAGCGGCATCGCTTCCCAAGCTGGCTTTACCTACACTGGCGGCATGATGGCGATGGAGGCGAACTGGGACTATTTGCACCTCAACGACTTCCTGCGTGCGCCCAGCACGTTCGTTCCCGGCACCCGCATGACCTATAACGGCATCCGCAACGATCGCGATCGCACTGCGGTGATCGCTTATCTGCGCTCGATTTCGCCGCACAGCCTGCCGCTGCCGGCGCCGCTGCCGGAAGCGCCAGCGCCAGAACCGGTTGCCGCAGCCGCGGCGCCGGCCGCGCCCGCGCCGCACTGATCGCGTCCGACCCGGAATCGAAAGCGGCGTCCTGGCCCACCGGGACGCCGCTTTTTCTTGCCGCTCAAGCGCCGATCAGGACGCCAGTTCGAGCCGCGGACGCACCGGCGCGTCGCCGTGCAGGATGGTTTGACCCAATTGCTCGAGGAAGCTGTCGCCCTTCTCGGTGCGCTCGACGAACACGTTGCGTCCGTCCTTCGGGTCGCGCCGGCGCTGCACGAAGCCGAGCCGGGTCAGCGTGTCGAGCGCGCGGGTGATCGCCGGCTTGCCGACATTAAGCGCGGCGGCAAGGCCCCGCACCGTATGCGGCGCCGGCTGCAGCCGCACTGTCATCAGCACGGCAAGCTGCCGGGCGGTGAGGTCAGGCGCATCCGAGCGCACCGTGGTGACGGTAACCCGACGCCACAAATCCAAAGCTTCAACTTGCGTTTGAACGAGTTCCATAAGCCGGCCCCTTTTGTTTGCCAGAGCCAACAAAATGCCGGGCGAAATGAGTCGCTGCAAGGCCGAAACACAATCGGTGGGGGGTAAAGCCGCCTTATCAACACTATTTGTAGAGGGAGCGGCTGCGGCGAACAAAAACGATTTGAAGCCGAAACAAAATGTGCTCCTTAACCATGGGCGCCGGCCCAGCGGCAATGGAGGCTTCAAATGCCAGGGATGTTTGGGTTCTTTCGTGGACTTGGAATTGGCTTGGTGTTGATCGGGCTGGGCTGGCTGGGTGGCTCTATTTACCCCGCGCCGCAAGCAATCACCGCCCCGATCGCCTCGCGGGTGCCGAACTTGGCGCGGCGGCTGGGCATCGACGATGTCACGCTCGAGCGGCTGAGCAGCTTCATGTCGCGCGATCAGCTCTCGTCCTTGCGCCGCGACGCCGCCGCCGCCGCCTCCGCCGCCGGCGAAGCGATCATGATCGAGGCGGTCGAAGGCCCGGTGGAGCGGCAGGCCGACGAAGTGGTAACCCCGGCCGGCGCGCTTTCATTCCAAACCCAACTGCCAATCTGTGAAGGCATGACGCCGTCGAACGCGCCAGCCACGGACGCAAACGGCCTAGTGCGCAATTATGCCAACACCGTCAACGTCCAGGGCGTGCGCCTTGCGGTGGCGCCGACGATCGGCGCGTGCCTGTCCTCGGGCTTTGGCGATCGCGATGGGCGCCGCCATAAGGGAATCGATCTGCATGCGCGCGATGGCGGCCCGATCCTGGCGGCGGCGGCGGGGCGGGTGGTGGAGCGCAAATATCGCGACGATTACGGCAACATGCTGCTGATCGATCACGGCCTCGGCGTGTTCACCCGCTACGCGCATCTCTCCAGCTTTGCCGCCGGCGTGGTCGAAGGCGCGCAAGTGAATGCTGGCCAGCAATTGGGCTTGATGGGCAACACCGCGAGCTACCGCATCCCGGTACACCTGCATTACGAATTGCTGCTCGGCGATTACAACAATCCGCGCGGTTCGTTCGGGCTGACGCCGCGCTCGCCGTTCGAGTTCCCGCGCGCGGGGTAGGGGCGTTCCGATGTGAAGCGGCGAGCCCTGGCGTTCGCGGGCCGGCCTAGTGAAGTTACCCATAAGGGAAGCAGATCTCGCGCTCCAGTTCGAGCTTGAAGTGCGCGGCGAGGACGGCGATGGCGGCGGCGTGGCGCTGGTAGGGATCGCTGTTGCGCTGCCCGACGATGAGCGGCTTTAGCCGCGACGTGCGGCGGCCGCCCGGCGGCACCATGGCGGTAGCCAAACCGGTTCCGTCGTCGGCGCGCAGGGTGAGAAAGATCGGCATGACGCGGGCGATATGGTCCTTCAGCCCAATTTCCTGCTCGAACGAGGCCATCCCCGGCGGCGCGCGATAGCTTTCCCGCGCCGCTTCTTCGTAGTTGCGGAAATAGGTGTTGACGGCGTGGCGCATCAGGGCGGCTTCGGCATCCGCCTCGGCTTCGGTCTCGATTCTGAACCAGGTGGCGCCGCCAGGCGCATCGCAGACATAGCGCATGACGCCTATTTAGCGCGTCATCGGCGCGGAATTATGGAGGAACGCACACAAAGCTGTTCGTGGCCCCCGCGCTGTTGTCGGCAAGGCACGCTTTTCAGCAGGGCACGTCCACGGTGACGTAGCGCTGGGCGTAGCGGTCCCATTGCCGCTCGCGCCGCGTGCATTGCGGCGCCTGGTAGCGCGGATCGTAGCCTTGGTCGTAGGAGCGGTCGTAATAGCCGGGCGGCGGCTCGCAGCGCTGATAATTGTCGTAGCAGCGCACCTCGCGCTCATCCGACTGGCTCGCCGCGGCGCCGATCACCATCCCGAGCACCAGGCCTATGACGCCAGCGGCCAAAGCGTCATCATTGTTGTCGCGATCGCGATAATGCCGGCGGCGATGGTTGTAGCCACGATGATCGTCGTAGCGGCCATGGCGCTCGTAGCGACCATGGCGCTCGTCGCCGCGCTCATGATAGCCCGGCTGCGCCTGGGCCGGCGCCGGCGCCATCGTGGTCAAGCCAAAAGCCGCTGCCGCCAGCAGCGAAATCAATCTGCGTTTCATCAATCATGCTCCGGGGCGCCACCCTCGGCCCGCCAAGCTGAACCCCGGCTGAACGCCTAGTGTCTCAGTTTGAATTCGTGTGATCAACCACCGGGTCCCAAACCCGGTTTGAACGGCCGCTCTTGACCGGCTTAGCCGGTCGTTATCTGTAAGGAGCGAGCCGGATTGGCCCGATGCGGACATTGACCCGCGCTGCCCTCCACTAGATTTGCACCGTGATCTTGCTTGGCGCCGTGGGGCGTCTGTCGACGATTGAAATGCTCACTGCCAAGTCAAGGTGCGCGAGTGAAAGCAGCCGCCGCTCAATCCGAGCCAGATCGAATTGAAGCGAACCAAAGACTTCCGGGTCTGGGTTGAAGGTTAGCTCGGTGCCGCGTTGACTCGTGTCCCCAACCAACTTGATCGGCACTTCCACCGCCCCGCGCCGAAATCTCATGTAGTGCTCAGCAGAGTCGCGACAAATATGAAGTTCGAGCCTTTCCGAGAGCGCGTTCACAACGACGACGCCAACCCCTCGCAATTCAGCGGGCTTTGCATCTGTGACATCGCCGAATTTTCCGCCCCGATGAAGTTGCGTCATGATGAGCTGCGGAATGGGTTCGCCGCGCCACGCTTGAGTCGGAATCCCGCGCCCGTCGTCTCGCACGGTCGCTGAACAATCGGTGTTCAGAGAGATGTGGATGCTCTTGCAGTGACCCGCCCAGGCCTCGGCGAGGGCGTTGTTCACTAACTCATCAAGCAGATGGTGGAATCCTGAGCCATCGGAAACATCGCCCACATACATTCCGGGCCGCTTGCGAATGGCTTCGATTGCGGAGACCTCTTTGATCATGGGCTGCTCCGAGCTGCTTGTCAGTATACCGCCTCGGTTCGACCAGCGCGAATCCGCAAATGTCTGCATCCGCCGAATAGCTTCCCCTGGTCTCCGCGTCTGTGACCGTCGGGTTTGGCGCCGTTTCCTGTCCTCGACCCCTGACATTTCAAACTGACCCACTACCGAACGCCTCACTCCACCTTGGCCAGGAAGCCGAGGATGGCGTCCCACGCTTGCGGCTCTTCGAGTGTGGGCGCGTGGCCGACATCGTCCACCACGGCACTCTCGAGGTCGGGCTTGAGCGCGCGCATTCTGGCCACCGTTTCGGGGCTCAACAAGTCCGACAGCCCCCCCCGCAGCGATAATATGGGCTTGGCCGCCAGCGCTTGAAACAGCGGCGACAGGTCCGCTGGCGGCGCATCGGCGGCGGCGGCGAAGCCGATCGCGATCTGGGGGTCATAGTCGAGCTCTAGCGCGCCGTCGTCGCGCTCCCGAAAAGTGCGGCGGGCGAAGATTTCCCAGAACCCGTCGTCATCCAGCCGGCCCGGATGCGCTGCGCCATTGACCGCGCGTATCGCCTCGGCGGCCTCGCGCCACGACTCAAGTACACGTGTGCGCCCAACGTAACCGCCTATGCGGGCGATCCCTTCGGGCGAAAGATGCGTGCCGATGTCATTGAGGATCGCCGCGGCGATGCGGTCCGGCGCCAGCGCGGCCGTCACCATGGTGATGATCCCGCCCATCGAGGTGCCAAGAAACACCGCCTTGGCGACGCCAAGCTTGTCCAGCAGCGCGATCGTGTCCTGGGCGTAGATCGCCGGATTATAGTGGGTCGGATCGGGATCGTTGGCGCTCTTGCCGCGCCCGCGCGTGTCGGGGACGATGACGCGGCGTCCGCAAGCGGCGATGCGCGGGGCCACCACCTCAAAATCGCGTGAATTGCGCGTCAGCCCATGCAGGCACAGCACTGGCAGCCCAGTCGCGGGCGCCAAGGCGGGATAGTCGCGCGCATAAAGCGTGAGCCCGTCGGCGGTGGCGACGATACGTTCCTCGAAGCCGCCGATGGGCGCGTTCCCCTGCATGTGCCGCTCCTATTGTGGTTCAGGCTTAGCCCTTAGAGCATGGGCGCGCACCGAGACAACAGCCGGCATGGCCCGCAGAAGCTGGCGCCACTGGCCAGGTTCGCCGGCGTCGGCGCAGGGACGCAGCAGCACCTCCGCGGCCGGGGTGAAGGCCTCGAAACAAAGCCCCGCGAACTCGCCTTGGCGCTGCAGCTGACGGACGATCTCCAGCGCCGCCGGCTCGCGGGCCCCGCCGACCGCAAGCGCCTGCGCACGCGCCATCGGCCCGCCGCCGCGGAACTGGACCGCGAAACCTAGCTCAGGCTTGGCCGTGGGCGGCGCAGCTGGCGCGCGCGCGCCCCAGGAGATCGCCAGCGCCGCCGCGATCGCCGCCGCGCTCGCCGCCAGTCCCCAGCCACGCAAGCGGCCAGCGTCGAACTCAATCGCCGGCGCTGGGCTCGACATGCTTGGCTCTCCGCCGCTTTTGGCCGACACTATCTAAACGCCCGCCTTAACAGAGCAATCGCGGGTGCGCAGCGGAAGTTCGGTACGCATGAGCGTTTTCCCTTTGGCGGCGAATCTGACGGCGGCGCGTCTGCCCGAAGCGCCCCGCGCCCGCACCGAGGACGAAGCCATGGTGCTCGCCGGCGGCCCGGTGTTCCTGGCGGCGGAGGAATTGCCGCAAGCCTATGACAGCCCCGACGCCGCCGAACGCGATGAGCCGGCGCTCTATGGTTCGGGTATCTACGAATTGTACTGGCGCGACGGCGCCTGGCGGGTGGCGATGCGCTATTGGCGCCCGGCCCCGCCAGCCCCGGTGGCGCGCACCGGGGCTGCGGCAATCAAGAAACCGCTCGGGCGCGCCCGCACTCCGGAGGAAGCGCGCGTGCTGCTGGGCGCGCCGGCCGAACTGGCGCGCGAAACCCTGCCCAATCTCTATGTCGATCACAAGCAAGTGCTCAAGCGCTGGGGCGCGCTGATCAAAAGCGGGCTGGGCGAGATCGTCGAGCGCGAAGGCCGGTTCGCGCTGCTGGTGACCTTCTGGCGGCCGCTGCATGCGCCGGGGCTGGCAGCGCGTTTGGCGCCGGTGGAGCGCAGCGAACTGGCCGCCCGCATTGCCGCGCCGCTGCAGGGCGCGGGCCCGCAGGAAGAGCTCGACATCGGCCTGTTCGAGGACACCGCCCCGGAAAATCCCAACGTGGTGCTGGTGACCGAGGAAGGCGACGGACGGTTTCGGGGCGAGTAGCTCACCCCGGCAGCGTCACTCGCACCAAGCCCCCGGCCTCGGCATCCAGTATAACGACATCGCCGCCATGGGCGCGGGCGATCGAACGCGCCGCCGGCAGGCCGAGCCCGGCGCCGGCGCGCGCTTCACCATTGTCCAAGCGCACGAACGGCTCGAACACGCTTTCACGCAGCCCGGGCGCCACGCCGGGGCCGTCGTCGGCGATATCGACGATCACCGCGCCGGCTTCGCGCTTCAAGCTGACGCGCGCGCGCGCGCCGTATTTGAGTGCATTGTCGATCAAATTGTTGAACAGCCGCTTCAGGCCCAGCGATTGCCCGGTGACGATCAGGCGCTCCTCGCCGGCGAAACTGACGTCGCGCCCGGACTCGGCGTGATCGTCGGTCAGGCTTTGCAGCAGCGCCGCGAGGTCGATCCGCACCCGCGCCTCCTCGGCCGGATCGTCGCGGGCGAAGGCGATGAAGCTGGCCACCAGCGCTTCCACCTCCGCGATCTCCTTGGCCAGGCGTTCGCGCTGTTCGGGCGGGGTGTTCTCGGCGACCAGACGTAGCCGCATCAGCGGCGTGCGCATGTCGTGCGCCACCGCCGCCAGCGTCTTGGTGCGGTCGGCGATCAGCGCGCGCAGCCGCGCCTGCATGGTGTTGACCGCGCGCGCGGCCCCGCGCAATTCGCGCGGACCCTCCTCGCGCACCGGCTCGCTCTGCGGATTGACGCCCACCGCCTGCACCGCGTCGGCGAAGCTGCGGATCGGCCGCGTCAGCCGCCGCGCGAACAGCACTGCCAGCAGCGAAAGTACGGCCAGCGCCCCGGCGAGGATCAAGGCGGCGCGGCCGATCCAGCCCAGTTCGGCCCAATTACGGCCCTGGCGCATCAGCAGCCAACGCCCGTCCGGCAGACGCGCGCCGATCTCGAAGCCCGAGATCAGCGCCACCCCTCGCGGCGCCGGCGCGAACATCGGCGGCGGCGCGTCTGGTGCGGACACCTCCGCCACGACATCGCGCCGGTCGCCGCGGGCAGGGCGCGGCGGCGC
>JANNQT010000015.1:0-41900 GCA_031400895.1 Alphaproteobacteria bacterium
ACATGGGCGTGACCGCGCAAGCGGTGCGCCTCGGCTTGCGCGCCAGGACAAACTGACAATGCTGATGTTGGCGAGCACGCTCTAAAGCCGCTCAACGTGGCGAATGGCGTGGAAGGGCACCCATTCGTTCTTGGTCTGCAAGAAGCCGCGCGCGTGCGCTTCGCTCAGAATCCTTTGCGCCTCATCGGCCGAGCCTACCGGTAATTCGATAAAGGAGAGCTGCGGCTTCGGCCCGAAAAATTCCTTGCCCTCGAAGTGGACCCTGATCACCATTTCCAACCCCGCTTTCTCATTGCGTCAAAATTACCCAGAGATGTTCCTGTATGTAAAGTTCCCCTCGACGCCATGGACATGGGCGTTGGCCTGGCTCGCCGCCGATGCTGGCGCTAACAGGGATAGTGAACTACCGCGAACAGGCTATTTTATTCCGCTTGTTCGCATGCGCGGATGAGTCGCGAGCAAGGGCGGGCGCAGATGTTATCCACAATTCGCGCGAAACTCGCCCAATGGATCCGGAGCGGAATCGGCCAGGCCAGCCACTATGTCGGCGACGGAATCATTCTGGCGCGGCTGTCCAATGGACTCTTAATCTACCTCGATGGTTCCGATGTCAGTCTTACCCCGTCGATCCTGGTGGCAGGTGAATGGGAGCCCTGGGTGGTGCGCAGCTTTGGCCCCGCCATCCGCCCTGGCGCGCGCGTGGTCGATATCGGGGCCAATTGCGGCTATTACGCCCTGCTCGCAGCCGAGCGCACCGGCCCCAGCGGCAGTGTGGTCGCCATCGAAGCCAATCCGCGCCTGGCGCGCTTGATCGGCAAAACCTTCGCCGTCAACGGCTGCACCAGCTGGGCCAAAGTGGTGTGCGCGGCGGCTTTGGACCGCGAGGGCGAAGTCGAACTGGGCGTGCCGGGCGATTATCTCGGCAGCGCCTCCATCGCCATGGCCCCGGACGAAGCTACCGGCGTGCGCTCGCTCAAGGCGCGCGCGGCGCCGCTGTCGCATTTGCTGGACGGAGATTTGCGCGTCGACGTGCTGAAGATCGACGCCGAGGGGGCCGAACCGCTGATCTGGCGCGGCGCGCAGGATGTGCTGGAAGCTAACCGCGACATCGTCGTGTTCATGGAACTGGCGCCGCCGATGATTTCCCACACCTGCCCGCCGGCGCAATTCCTGAGCGAGATCCGCGCCAATGGGTTTGCGGTGGAGGAACTGACGCCGCAAGGGGTCATTGATCACGCCGACGATACGGCCCTGCTGGCGAAGGATTGGGCCGAGCTGCGGTTGCGGCGGCATTGATCCGACCCCGGCAAGCCTCACCCCCCCAGGGCATTGAGGGCGTCGCGCATGTTCTTCACCCGCGCCGCTTGGTAGGTTTGTTCGACCTCCTCCAGGCGCAGATCGGTATCGCAATAGGCCGCCTGAAACACTTTCATGATTAGGCCGATAATGTCGCCACTGGGGTGGCGCCCGTCTTCCATGTACTTGGCGTGGAACAGCTCGTTGACGATCTCGTAGGACGGAAAATAGAATAATCGCGTGTTCATATCCTCGGAATGCTCGCGCAGGAATTCATCCAGGGCCACGCGCAATATCGCCTTCGAGACGCTGTTTGCGCTCAGGCAGGATACGTCCCTGAACGTCGCCGCCAGCGGAATCGGCGATAGCGTAAACAGGACTTTCGCATCGGGGATATGGCCGCGGATGAGGGCGTAGATTTTCTCGATCCGATCCTTGGTCTCGGCGTGCGAGCAGACCCGGAAGCGATGGCGCGTCGCATCGTAACGGCCGACCGGCACCGCGCGCCAAAACACTTCGCCCGTCGGCTCGTCATACCAGATCTCCGACAGACCCAGGGTGACGATAAAAAAATCCGTGCTAAGGAACGCCTTCTGGGTGGCGATGCGGATGTCTTCGCTGACGCCGTATTCCTCTGCGGTCCACCCGTGCCATAGTCCTTCGGGGATTTTCTTGTCTTCCAGCGCCCACTCGAACTGCTGGCAAATGGCGTGCACGTTCACCAGTCCTTCGCCCATGTAGGAGACATGGATACTGGGAGCGCTGTCTTTGGTGAGTTTGAAGCCTACCCCTGACAAATGCTTCGAAATATTCTGCGCAAAGCAGCTTCCGAACGCGGTGATCTGGGTGTTCTTGTCGATCAGGTTTTGGGCCGGAAGCCATCCCTTCAGCACGAACTTGGCGAGAAAATCGGGCATCGCGAAGTCTCGCCGATACGGATTGAAGTTGACGGTTTCTCCCCGGAAAAAGGAAGAATCCATGGACTTCTTCACTTGCCCCTCGGGCTCGAACGCTACGGTTTCCCCCGCGCCGCGCTGGTTGATGTATTTCATATTTGCTCCCGCCGGGAAATAGCCGCCTCGAATCGCGCTCGCAGGGTCAAGCCGAGAGTGATAAGTCCGCCGCGTCGCCTGTCAATACGCAGTCGGATCGATCCGTTAAAACACCAAGTTTTCGTTTTCCCAAACTGAGTCGAGCTGGCTGATGCCGAGTGCCTGCGCGCGCGTATAGGCGGCGATCACCTCGCGCGGCAGCCCGTCCATGACGAGGCGTCCGCGCTCGAGCCAAAGCACGCGGTTGCAGACGCCGATCAACAAGTCCGTCGAGTGCGACGCGACCACCATCGCCTTGGCGGCTTCGAGCATGGTGTTGAGTCGCTTGGACGCGCGCTCGATGAAGGCGGCGTCGCTGGCGCCGAGCCACTCGTCTAGCACCAGCACATCTGGCTTCACCGCCGTACAGATCGCGAACGCAAGCCGTACGCGCATGCCGGCTGAATAGGTGCGGAGCGGCATGCTCATATAGGGCCCAAGCTGCGTGAATTCCTCGATCTCGACGCGCGCGCGCGCGATCTCATCCTCGGTGGCGCCCATCAGCCGCAAGGGCAGCTCAATGTTCTCGTAGCCGGTGAACTCGGAATGCACTCCGAGTGCGCCCTCAATCATCGGCACCACGCGCCCCCTAACCAGCATGTCGCCGCTGGTGGGGTGCAAAACCCCCGCCAGCAAGCGCAACAGCGTGCTCTTGCCGGCGCCGTTGTGGCCGATGAGCCCGATGCGTTCGCCCTCGAAAATATCCAGCGTGAGTTGGTCCAGTGCGCGAACGTTGATGCTGGCGAACTTGGAAACCACGCGCCCGCCGGTGAGCTTGCCGAGCGCGGCCATTTTCATCGAACGGGCGCTGGCGTCAAACACCGGATAATCGACCGATACGTCATCGATCTGGATCAGGCGGATGGGCGCGCTCATAGCCAGAAATAGAGCTGGCGGCGCGACCACAGGAACACGCCGATGCCAGCAGCCCAGAGAACGCCGATGCAGGCGAGCACGATGGTCAAGCTGAGCTCGGATATGCCCTCGCCGAGAATTGGGCCGCGGATCAGCTGCACGAAATGGTAAAACGGATTGGCGTCCACCAGGATCGCGCGCTCGGGAACCGCTAGCGGGTCCCAGAAAATCGGCGTCAGGAAGAAGAACACCTGCATCAGATTGGCGACAACTTGCGGCAGATCGCGGAAGCGCGCGCTGAGCGGGCCCAGCACCATGCACACGCCGAGGCCGGCGGCGATGTAAAGCGCGACCCCCCAGACCACCTCGAAAATCGTCAATTTCAGCCCGACGCCAAGCCACAGCACGATCGGAATGATGACGACAAGATTGTGCGCGAAATACACGAGTTGACGACACACCACGCGGCAAGCGATTAGCGTCAGCGGCATGGGCACATTGCGTATGTACCCTTCGGCTTCAATCACCGAGCCGCAACCCTCCTGTACCAGACCATTGAGGAAGCCCCAGGCCAAGAAGCCGCAGGCGAGAAAACTCAAATAGGATTTGTAAACTTTTTCGCCTTCTTCTGTTGCGCCCTGACCAAAGATGCCGCCGTACAGATAGGCGAGCGTCAGCACCATCACGCCCATGCTGATCGAAATCCAGAATGGACCGATCAGCGAACGGCGGTAGCGGAGGTCAATGTCTCGCCGCGCCAACAGCGTCCAGGTGCGGGTGCGGGCGAAGCCGGTGAAGAAATCGTCCAGCGGCGAGCCGGAGCCAAGGTGGCGGCGCCAATGCGGGGTCGGATCTACCTCGACCGTCACGACGCGCCTCCCCGATCATCCCTCTCAGGCGCTAAACGCGCCGAGATTCGCCAGAGTGGTAGCTAAAACGAGGCTACAGCGCCACCCCGTCGCTGCGGTCTTTCACCAAATGCGAGCTAGAGAATCCCCCGTGGCGGTGCTAATTCGCGTATTCGGTGAAACTTCCAAGCGGAACCGGGGAGGTCGGGAATCGGCATGAAGACGGCATTGGTGTGCGGAGGCGGCGGCTTTATCGGCGCCCACCTGGTGAAGCGCCTCAAGCGCGAGGGCTTCTGGGTCCGGGCGGTGGACCTCAAATTCCCCGAATACGACCCCACTCACGCCGACGATTTCGTTGTCGGCGATCTGCGCGACCAATACCTCGTGCGCAGCGTGCTCGACCGGCGCTTCGACGAACTCTACCAGCTCGCCGCCGACATGGGCGGCGCCGGCTACATCTTCACCGGCGAACACGATGCCGACATCATGCACAATTCCGCGACCATCAATCTCAATGTCCTCGACGCCGCGCGCAAACGCAACATCGCCAATATTTTCTATTCGTCATCGGCGTGCATGTACCCCTCGCACAACCAGGAAGACCCGGATAATCCGAACTGCGAGGAAGCCTCCGCCTACCCCGCCAATCCCGACAGCGAATATGGCTGGGAGAAATTGTTCAGCGAGCGGCTCTACCTCGCCTACAATCGCAATTACGGCATGAAGTGCCGGGTCGCGCGCTATCACAACGTTTTCGGCCCGGAGGGCACTTGGGCCGGCGGCAAGGAGAAGGCCCCCGCCGCGCTCTGCCGCAAGGTGGCCGAGGCCGAGGATGGCGGCGAAATCCTGGTCTGGGGCGACGGCAAGCAGACACGCTCGTTCCTGTACATCGACGAATGCCTGGAAGGCACGCTGCGGCTGGCGCGCTCAGCCAGCTTCGAAGGCCCGGTGAACATCGGCTCTGAAGAGATGATCGCCATCAACGATCTCGCGCGCCTGGTCGCCGAGCTTTCCGGCAAACGCGTGCGGATCAAGAACATAGACGGCCCGGTCGGCGTACGCGGGCGCAATTCCGACAACAGCCTGATCGCGGAAAAACTAGGCTGGGCCCCGAGCCAGCCATTACGCGCCGGGCTGGAAAAAACTTATGCCTGGATCGAAAGCCGCGTGCGCGGCAATTCGGCGGGTCGGGCGTAGGCGGTCCAGATTTATTCTTCCCGCAACGAGCGCCAGAGCGTTTGGTTTAGGGGCTCCAGCAGATATTGCAGCGTGGTGCGCGAGCGCGTGGGCACCACTATTTGCGCCGAGAGTCCGGCGCGCAACCGGCGAGCTCCGTTGCTGGCGCTTTCGTCGAGCGCGCGCAATTCCTCCGGCGGCACCACCACCTGCACCAGGAAATAAGGCCGGCCAGTGCGTTCGTCGGTGAAGCGGTCGGCCGAAATCTGCCGGACGTTGCCATGCACGATCGGCAGGTTGCGTCCACCGAAGGCGGTGATCCGCACCTCGGTGGATTGCCCTGTGTGCAGGTCGTCGGCGTCCTCCGGGCGCACCTGCGCTTCGACGATGAGCTCCTGGCCCTCGGGCACCACGTCCATAAGCCGCTCGCCCGCCTGCACCACCCCGCCCACAGTATGCACTTGCAGCCCGACCACCACGCCATCGGCGGGCGCGCGCAGCCGATTCGCCTCAAGCCGCTGGCGCGCGCCCGCCATTTGCGGCGAAAGCTCGGCCAGGCGCGCATCTACGCGGCGCAATTCCTCGTAGCGTTCCTGCTGGGTGGAGGCGATCTGGGCGGTGAGTTCGGCGCGGCGGCCTTGCAGCTCGGCCAACGAGCGCTCCAGCGCCCGCAGCCGGGTCTCGGGCGCGAATTCCTCGGCCGCCAGCGCGCGCATGCCGGTGATTTCCTGCTGCAACAATGATTCCTGGCGGTTGATCGATTCGATCTCGCCGCGATAGCCGACAATGCGGGCATCATAGGCGCTCCAGGCCCCGCCGCCGCCGACCTCGCGCTGGTGGCGTTCGAACGCGGCTTCGGCGATCTCGCGGTCGCTTGGGTCTAACGCGGCCCATTCCGCCGGACGCGCCAAGCCACGATCACCGCCACGTTCTGCGGTCAGCCGCGCGCGTTGCATTTGCAGATCGACCACCTGCGACAACAGCGCCTGCTCCTGCGCCACCAGTTCCGGCGCGCCTAGTTCAACCAGGATCTGCCCGCGAGTGACGTGGTCGCCCTCCTTGATCGCCAGCCGCGAAACTACGCCGCCATCGCGGTGCTGCACGGTCTGGCGGTTGCCCGAGACCACCACCACGCCGTCCGCCACCACCGCCGCGTCCAACGGCGTCACCGCCGCCCAGCCGCCGAAGCCAACAAAAAACAACGCCAGCGCGATCAAGCCGACCCGGATCTGGCCCTTGCCGGAATCTTCTTCGGCGACATCGGTGTTGTCGATGACTTGCACGCTCATGGCCGCCGCCCTCCTTCGGAGGAGACCACGACCGGGCGCTGCCCGCCGCCCGGCGGCGTCGCGAACCTCTGCGCGATCTGGTCGCGCGGACCGAACGCCTCGATACGCCCATCCTGCACGATCAGCAATTTGTCGGCGATGTTCATGAAGCCGGCGCGGTGGGCGACCACAACAGCGGAGGCGCCGCGCTCGCGCGCCGATTTGAGCGCGTTGATGAGAGCGATCTCGCCCTCGGCGTCGAGGTGGGCGTTGGGTTCGTCGAGCACGATGAACACCGGATCGCGGTAGAGCGCGCGCGCCAGCGCCACCCGCTGCGCCTGGCCGGCCGACAAGCCCTTGCCGTTGGGACCGATCGGGGTGTCATAACCTCGCGGCATGGCCAGGATCAGTTCGTGCACGCCGGCGAGTTTGGCGGCGGCGATCACCGCCTGGTCCACCGCGTCGCGGTCGTAGCCGAGCTGCTGCTCAAAGCGGGAGATATTCTCGACCACGGTGCCGGCGAACAGCCCCACGTCCTGGGGCAGATAGCCGATATGGCGACCGAGCATGTCGGGGTCCCAGTCGGCAAGCCGGGCGCCGTCGAGCCGCACCGCGCCCTGGTCGGGACTGGCCGCGCCAGCGACAACTCGCATCAGCGTGGTCTTGCCGGCCCCGCTCGGGCCGACGACGCCAATGATCTCGCCCGGCTCGACCTTGAAGCTGGCGGCGGACAACAGCAGCCGGTCGCCGGCGGGCGAACGGACGCTGACATTCTCCACCGAAACCGCCGCCCGCGGTTCTGGCAACGTCGTGTGCTCGCGCTGGGATTCCTGGGTCTTCAGCACTTCCTTCAGCGTGCGGTAAGCTTGGCTGCCTTGCTCAAACTGGCGCCACGCGCCGACGATCAGCTCAAGCGGCGCGAACGCGCGCGCGGTCAGGATCGAGGCGGCAATGATGCCGCCGGCGGAAATCTCCTGCTGCAGCGCCAGATAGGCGCCAAGTCCGAGCGACATCGATTGCAGCAACAAGCGAAAGAAGCGGGTGGTGGCGGAATAAACCGAATTGGCGCCGGCGGCCTTGGTCGATGCTTGCGACAGCGCCTCGCGCGCCTGCAATTGCCGGCGCACCAGGGCTGCCTGCATGCCCAGCGCGCGCGCGGTCTCGCCTTGGGCGCTGTCGGCCAATTGCATCGAGTACATCGCCCCCGACGCCTGGTCGTTGGCGCGCATGGCGTTGCGGATGGCGCGCTGGTTCACGAAAGCGATCAGCACCAGGGTAATGCCCCCGCCCAGCGCCAACGCGCCGATCCAGGGATGGATCAGGTAGCAGACGCCGATGTAGAGCGGCGTCCAGGGCGCATCCACCGCCGCCAGCGCCGGCTGCCCGGACATGGCCGCGCGCAGAGTGTCGAACTCGCGCAGCACGTGGACCTGCCCCGCCGCCTTGCGCCCCTCGGCCTGAAAGGCGCTGAGCAGCACGTGCGGGGCCAGCAGCCGGTCGAACCGCCTAGCCATCGCCGCCAGCAGCTGCATCCGCAGGCCGTCCATGAACGCCAGCACCGCCAGCGCCGCCACCAGCACCACCGAGAGATAGACCAGAGTCAGCATGCCCCCGGAGGTCAGCACCCGGTCGTAAACCTGCATCATGTAAAGCGAGGGGGCGAGGAACAGCAGGTTCAGCGCGGCGCTGAAAATAATGACAAAAGTCATGTGCCGCCGGCACGCTGCGAGCGCCGCGCCCATGATGTCGGCGCTCGTCCGTTTCCGGTCAGCCTTGCTCATGCTCGTGAAATCCCCTGGCCAGTCTCGCAACCATCGAGACGTTATACAACACGAAACCTCGGCGCGCGCGAGCGGGAGACACCGCACAATCGTGTTCCGGGCCCCAGATTCTACTCGCGCGTGGGGCGAACGGGCTGGCTAGCCCCCCAATTGCCGGCGCATCGCCCGTAATCAGAGGCAAAAACATCATAGTCGCCAGGGCAATGAGCTAGCCGCGAGGCGGCAGCGCGTCAATGTTCTCGAACCGGCTCGCATCACCCGCGAGCCCTTGGCGCCTATGCCCAGAATTAGCGCCGGTCTTGACAAGACTCATGCGTGGACTGAAAGCCGCGTACGCAGCAAATCGACCCGGGGATAGGGGTACATGTTCGTTCTCAGTTTGGGCGTCCCACGCAGCGCGTCAACTTGGTTAAACTACGCAGCGTTCGGAATCTTGTCGCAGACTGGCGAGGTCAAACACGCCTATGGCGAATCCTGGGCTCAGGCTGAGACGCTCATGGCGGCTCAAACGCCGCACGTGCTGATGAAGACCCACAGGCCCGACGGTGTCGTTATGGACTACGTGCGTCGCGAGGGCGTGGCCCTGATTTCGCTGCGCGACCCGCGCGACGCCGTGACCTCGTTCTTGCAGGGATTCGGAGGTATCCCGGTCAATCGGATTCGCCAGGTTTGGGACGCAGGCGTAGCCAGCCTGATCTGCCGCAAGTTCCCGAGGTCCAAGGTTTGGCGTTACGAGGACGGCTTCGCCGACAGACCCCGAGATACTCTCGCCGAGCTCGCCGAAGTCCTTGGTGTGGCGGTCTCACCAGCGGCTCTCGACGCGCTCGCGCACGATCTGAGCCGCGACGCTAGCTTAGACTCAACTATGACCGCGGTCGGCGTGACGGAGAGCGAAGGAGGCGTCGTTCGCATCCAGACCCAATGGCAGACTAGTCACCGCGGCGACGGGCGCACCGGCAAGTGGCGCGAAGGCCCTAATGCCGACGAGATCGACGCCATCCTGGCGCCAATTGTCAGCGCTTTGGGCTACGCCGATCCCGCTCCATCAGCCGCCTGGCCCCCTATCCTGTTCAAGGCCAGGCCTGACATCGCAACCATGAACCTCGACGAGCGAGGGGTTGCGATGACGGGACCCAGCCTCGCTCTCATGGCGGGCAAGTGGCGCATAGACGCTGACTTGACCTTCGAAGGCGACACCGGCCCCGGGGTGGAACTTTACTTCGACGTCTTGGTGGGCGGCCATCCGTGGGCGGCGTATCGCACCGTCCAGAACGCGACTGGCCCGCGACGCGTAACGCTTGTGTTCGAAGTGCCTGCAAATCTACCGCCGTATTCCCTCACCGCATTCCGCATGCAGGTGGCCGTGCCTACGCCCGGCTTCACCGCTAGCCTCGATCGGGTGGAAGTGACTGCGGTCTGAGGCGGTCTATTCCTCGCGCAGCGAGCGCTACGCCGCCGATCTCCCGCTGCAGACGCGTCGGCATCGCAAAGGGTTAACTAAGCGCTGATTCGATTATCTGGGTGAGTTGCCCGCCCGCACGCAGGCGGCTGGCCACGTTGCGCGCTGGCCCGGGATCGCACGCCGCGAGATCGCCCTGAGGATACGAGCGGATCGTCTCTTGCCACTGACGCCATCGGAAATCGCCGATCGCATCAGTGAGTGTCGGTTCGATGCATGTCTGCGGCGCAAAAGCGATGACCGCGTCCGCCCTCAGAAACCGTCCGAACAGAATGGCGCTAAACCCGCCCATCGAATTGCCAAGACACACAACTCGTGTCGCACCGGCCTCGCTGGCGCCGCGGTTAACCGCTCTCACCAGTGCGTCGATACTCGATTGATCGTACTGGTACCAAATTTTCTCGGTGTCGCGGACGAACAAACCAGCCCAAGGCGATTGCGAAATGGATCGATGAAATTCAAACGGAATTCCTCCGAGTCCATCCATGACGCCGGTAAAGGCGACCGCGAGAGTGTCTGAACGCCGCAAATCCTCGTGAACGTCGAGCATCGGCCACCTCCTCTCGCGTCACCTCCCGCGCAAGCCGGAGGCACGCGCCCTCAGCCCGCGTCAGGCTTCCTGCGCCATGAATATTTCTGCTGCATCGCTTCATGATCGTAGATCAGGAGCAAGCTTTCACCGATGATTTCCTGCTGCAGACGAGGCGGGATCGCCAGGATGTCGATGAAGTCCTCGGCGATATAGGGGGCGAGATGGAGGTTGAAGGTAAGCCCGCCATCCTTCTCCGACACGGTGTAGACGTTCCACCCCAGACTCGAGAAATACTCAAACAGCGGCAGCCGCCGCTCCTCTTCCTCTTCGTATCGAACAGCGTTGTATTCGAGAATGCACGCGGGCGCGTCTTCGGCGGAGAACAGGCCGCGCCCGCCCTGCAATACCTGCAATTCGTAACCTTCGACATCGATCTTCACCAAACGGACGGTGCGCGCAGGCCGCATCAAATCGAGCGGCGCTACTTGAATGGGCTCGAAGTTGTCGGTGCAATCGTCCGCGATCTTCGCGCCGCCCGGGTTGGAGGGGTCAGATTGCATGCGGTGAATCCGCACCGATGTCCCCAGCCCACACGGCCACACCAGAACGTTGGACAAGTTGTTGAGTGCGAGGTTGGCGCACAATTCAGCGCGATTGGCCTTATTGGGCTCAAACGCGAACACATGCCCACCGACGCCAACGCTTCGGGCCGCCGTAATCGCGTGGCAGCCAATATTTGCGCCGACATCGATGAAGCAGTCCCCCGGGCGGAGGATGCGCTCTATCGCGGCGGCGACCGCAACCTCATAGGCGCCCTCCTCAAGAATTTTACGTGCAATCACCTTGTCCGCCATGCGGATGCGCATCACGGCGCCATTGCGCAATTTTACCAGCGCTACTTCCAAGTCTAACGCGCAAAGCGCGTTAATCGCGTCTTTCCGAGCCTCTAAGTCACCGCATGTCCAATCGAAAGCTGCAACCAGATCGACTGCGCGGTTTAGACGGTCATCCATGGGTCGCCTCAATCGTCACAGGTTGAAACCTAAACGCGACGCGCGTTGGCGCGCCTCATCGTATGGCTCCTCGCTAGACCAACGTGAGCTTGGTGTCGACGCCATCGCAGGCCAATTGCGCCGCCGCCGACATTGCGGCGTCTTGCTTCGGTGCAATGAACCCGGCCGGTTTGAGCGCTTCCACCAGCGACCGGAACGCCACCACGGCGTCGGCATTGCGCAGCTGCGGAGTTTGCCGCGCCTCGGCGGCGGCGATCTCGAGGTCGAGCCACTCCCACTTGTGCTTGACCTGCGCTTCGGGGTCGAGGCCGAAGCTCTTGACCGCCGCCGGCGCGCGCCCGGCCTCGCCGCCGCAATAGAGCGCAATCACCTTCGCCGGCTTGTCGCTTGCGGCAAGTCTATCGGCCTCGGCGCGCACAAGGCGGGCTTCCGCGGCTGTGGAGAACGCCGCCAGCACGAAACGTTCGCCCTTGGCGGCGGCTTCGCGCATCCAGGCGACGGTGTGACCGCGATTGATCAGCTTCCAATAGAGTGTGTCGCGCACCGCGTCGGCGTCGCCCACGGTGGTGGCGTGCTCGCGCAAATCGCGCCAATCCTGCGACAAGCCCCAGGTGCGCGGGTCCTTCGGATCGATCGGCGCCACATAAGCGCGCAGGCCGCCATATTTGCGCAACGCGAACGCGAGCTGGAAATCCTCACCGGTGCTCAAGGTCCAGGGCGCCTCGCGGAACATATAGCGGATGTGGCGCTGGCGCAGGAAATGGAAGCCGCAGAGGAAATCGACCTCGACGACGCCGGCATCCTTGCGCTCAGGCGGCAGCGCCTCGGCCCATTCGCCTTTGATATAGCGCTCGGTCCTGCCGTCCTTGTCCGGACCTGGCAGGCGCCGCCAGCCATAGATGCCGACCTCGCCGGCGTCGGGGGTAACCTCCATGGTCTCGCGGCAGCGGCGCAGGAAATCAGCGCCCATGACGATGTCGTCGTCGATGAATGCCACATATTCGCTGTCGGCCTGCAGCGCCAGCTGGAAGCGGCCATGATATTTCAAATTCTTGCTGGAGCGGAAGCAATGGATGTTGTCACGCGCAAATTCGGCGACGACATTTTCGTACACCTCGCCATCCTCGACCCCGAAGGCGCACACCCATATTTCCTGCGGCGGCGCGGTTTGTTCCAGCAGCCCCTTGATCTGGCGCCGCAGCAGCTCGGGGCCCCGCTTCCACACATTGAGCACCGCGATGATGCTGTTCGGACGCTCGTCCGTCATTGCCAACCTCTCGTTCAATTCGGGCCATTCGACAGGATCGGCGACCCGCGCTTTCAGGGTGGAGCGTGTGCGCACGCTGAATTTTTCATTGCGGAAAGTCTCGCGCATATTGGTGTTGATCGCGCGCAGCGCCGAGACCGGAAGCATTCCCAGATCGGCGCGGTCAAGCACGATGTGTTCGAACAATAGGTCGGCGTCGCGCCAATGCCGGCGGGCGCGGAAGAAGCCGTAGGAATACGCGCCCTCGGCGGTGTGGGTGGCCCAGGCCGGCAACAGCGCTCGATCGCCGGGGCGGGCCACATCGGAAAAAGCCCGTTGCGCCGGGTCGAAGCTGTCAGCGGTTTCGCGCTTGCGGCGGCCGAAATGGGGATGCCGCAGCCAGGCAATCGTGGCGTGCGCGCCGCCGCGCACTGGTGCAGGCAAAACCTTCCAGGCCGGGCGCACCAGACCATGGAGAAACAGATTGACCAATCCCTTGGCGGAAAATCCGTGCCGCCCCTTGGTTTGGCTAAAGGGGAACAGCGTATTGAAGGCGCGGCCGAGCGGGGTTTTCCGAAACAACCAGTTCGAACGCAGCATGATCGGGTAATAATACCAGCAATTGTAAAGCTGGCTGCGCCACATGGCGCGCCCGGGCTTGCGCACGACCGCCCCAGCCGAAAGTCGGAACGGCGCCTCGCGTGGGCCCATATTGTTGTGAAAGCCGCCGGCGAGGCGATAATTTTCCTTGAGTTCCGGGTTCTCCCAATAGCGGTACATATCGACCACGTTGGAACTCTTCACGTGGCCGTAATTGTGGTTCTGGTGCACGGCGAGAATGTCGGCGCTGGCGTCCACCACTTTATAACCGCGCCGCCAGGGATCGGCGATCAACCAGGAATCCCAGAAGAAGCGCCCGATCGCGAACGGCGGCACTTTCTTGTACAGTCCGCGAGGGAAGACATAATAATCGGTGCCGTTGAAGCTGTCGTCGCCGCCGCCGCGGAACTTGCCTTCGCTGTGCACTTTGCGCAGCAGCTGCTTGTCCCACTCCTCAGCCTCGAAATCGAGCGGATCGAAAACGTCGAGATCGGAGCGCAGGCCGATATAGAGCCCGGTCTCCAGCTCCGGCAGCTTATCGACGAAGCGGAAGAAGTCGTTGGTGAGGATGATGTCGCCATTGATCATGCACAGGTGCGGCGCGCTGGTGTTGGCCTCGGCCACCTCGATGAGCGAGTTCAGCAGCGGGGTGCCGAACTCGTTGCAGGCGATGTCGGGAATGTGGCGAATGCCAAACTCGGCGGCGATCTCGGCGACGCCCTCGTCGCGGCCAAGCAGCACCACTTCCGCGCGCTTGCCCAACGCTAGCCACGAACGCACGGCGTTGCGCTGAATCACGCCGATATGGCCGATGAAGGCTTTGGGAGCGGAGAAGATGGCGATGTCAGGCTTGGCGGCGGCGCGAGCGGGCTTTGGCGCTTGCACCGCCTCCCCCAGCGCCGCTCCCCTGTCCGCACCCATGATCCACTCCCGCCGGCTGCCCCGCTCAGGCGGCGGCGACCGCGCGCCCCGCCAGCTCTGGCGTGGGCCCCTGGCCGGGATAGATCAACACCACGTTGGCGGGGAGCGATTTCGCGTCCAAGGCGCGCCAGCAGTCGATCACGGTTAAGCTCGCCTCCCCTGGCCGCTCGAAGGCGTAGCCGGGCAGATTGGCGAATTCGGCCTCGCTGGTCATCACCACCACTGCGTCGGCGCTGGCAACCGCATCGGTGGCGCTGAGGGCCGCTTCCGCCCCCTGCAGCACCGCTTTGGCCGGCTCAAGCGCAAGCGCGTCCCACAGGATCACCCGCACCCCCTGCTCCAACAGCGCCGAAGCCAGCGTGATCGCCTGGCTCTCCTCGATCACCGGCGTGCCGGGCTTGTAGGAAAGCCCGAGGATCGCCACCGACTTGGCCCCCGCGGCATTGGCGCGCACCATCTGGACCAGCCGGTCGGCCTGGCGGCGGTTGATCGCGTCAGTGCCAACGGCGATGTCGGGCGAGACGCCGAGGCCTTTGGCCAGCACAGAGAAGGCTATGTTGTCGCGCGGGAAGCACGGCCCACCATAGCCGACCGCGCCCTTGAGATACTTGCCGCCGATGCGGGTGTCCTTGCCCAGCGCCTCGGTGACCACATCGACATCGGCGCCCGGCAGCCGCTCGCAGATTTCCGCCAACATGTTGGCGTAGGAAATCTTGGTGGTGACGTAGGTGTTGACCGAGATTTTCACCACTTCGGCGTTGACCAGATTCATCCGCTGCACCGGCGGATCGTTTTCGCATGAAGTGCGGTAGATTTGCTCCAGCATGTCGCCGGCGCGCGCGTCGCTTTCGCCCAGCAGGATCATGTCTGGATAGAGCATGTTGCGCACCACGGTGCCGAGCGCGATGAACTCGGGATTGTAGCAAAGACCGAGATCGACACCGACCTTGCGCCCCGAGGCGCGCTCCAGGCGTTCGCGGATCACGCCATTGGTGGCGCCGGGCATCACCGTCGAAGTGATGACCACGACGTGGTAGCTGGTCTTCTGCTTCAGCGCCCGGCCGATCGCGTCCATGCTGGCGAGCACCGCGTTATTGGAGAAGACGCCAGAGGGATCGCTCGGCGTCGGCACGATCACCATGGAGATGTCGCTGTTGGCGATAGCGTCGGCATAATCACCGGTGGCGCGCAGGCGTTCGCGCGAGGTGTCGATCAATTCCTGCAGCTGCGGCTCTTGCACCGGAGCGAGCCCATTGTTGATCATTTCGACAAACGTCGGGTTGAGGTCGAGCCCCACCACCTCATGGCCCTTGGATGCCATAACCGCCGCCAGCGGCGCGCCCAGTTTGCCCAGCCCGATCACCGATATCCGCACTACCCGGCTCCGCTTTCTTGCGCCGGGGTCGCCCGGGCCTTTGATTCTCGTGATTGCTGACTAGGTGAGGCCCGGGCGCTTGGCAACGGCGCACCCGCAGCGCGGTTCGTCCCCGCGGACATTTTATCCACAAATTGGCATTTGTTCACCGCCGGCGCCCGGCGTAGAGAGCGGCCATGCTTTCGGTGATTGTCTACGGTCGCAACGACCAGCACGGGGCCAATCTGCACCGCCGCGCGGCGCTAAGCCTCAACGCGCTGGCAGCTGTGCTCGGCGAGGACGATGAGATCGTCTTTGCCGACATGGGCTCGCCCGACGCCGCCTCCAGCTTTCCCGAAGCCATCGACGATCTGCTCACCGAGCGGGCGCTGGCGCGGCTGCTGGTGATCCGGGTGCGCGAACGCGACCTCGCCCACCTCGATCTGCCGGCGCGACATATTCCCGAGGCGCTGGCGCGCAACCTCGCCGCCAGGCGCGCCAACCCGGCCAATCCGTGGCTCTTGTTCACCAATACCGACGTGCTGCTGGCCGAGCCCGGCCCCGGGGCGCTGCGCGCGGCGCTGGCTAGCGCCGAGGGCGCTTTCTACCAGGCCCCGCGTTCCGAACTGCCGCAGCATTTGTGGGAAATGCTGCCGCGCAACCAGCCGGCCTACGCGTTGGCCTTCCTGATCGCGCATGGGGCGCGGCTCGGCCTGGTGCAGCGGGTGCTGAGCGACGCGCGGGTGCTGTACGACAATCCCGGCGACTTCCAGCTGCTGCGGCGCGAGGCCTTCGAGGCGGTGGCCGGCTTCGACGAAAGCATGACCCGCCCGTTCCATGTCGATGCCAATCTCACCGTGCGGTTGCGCCTGCACCTGGGCGCCATCGGCTCGTTCGAGGCGGCGACGCTCTTCCATTGCGACCACGCGCGCAGCGTCACGCGCATGAACAACCGCGAGGAAGAGAGCAACGATTTCAGCCGCTATGTCACTGGCGTCAGCGAGGCGGCGATCGCGGAACAACGGGAAACCTGGGGGCTCGCCGGCCGGGAATTGGAGCACATTTCGCTCGCGCCGCCGCTGCAACGGCTCGCTGCCTATCTCGAACTTCAGCCAGCCGCGCCCGCGCGCGTAATCGAAAGCCGCTATTGCGGCGAGAGCTTCAATTCGCTCGACTATGATCCCGAAGCGGTCAGCCATTTCGTCGCCGACCGGCTCTGCACCTTACCCCCCGGGGCGGAAATCGGCTGGATTGGCGCGGATGCGCGGCTGCTGGCGGCGACTAGAACCCGGCTCGAAGGACTTGGCCGCGGGCTCTCGCCGCTGGTGTGCGGGCCGCTGACCGGTCAGCCGCTGCATTGGGGCGAAAGCGCCGAGCCGATGGCGGCGATCGCGCGCGGGCAGGTGCTGGTGGTTGCTTTCGGCGCCGAAGGGGTCGCGCGTTTCCGCGACTGCCACCGCCCACCGGCCAGTTTCGCCCCCGACGCCGCCGAATTGGCGCAACTCGACATCGCCGGCCTGCTGCGCATGGCGGCGCTGGCCGCGCCCGCCGGGAAGCGCATCGTCATCGTCAACGCCATCAACAACGAGTTCGAACGCATGGCGCGGCAGCTGGTGGATGGCGCGCTGGCGCCGTTCGCGACGCGTCTGCGCGACGGCGTGCTGCGCTCTAGCGCCGCGCTTGAGCTTCGCCTGCGCGATCTGGCGCTGGCGGTGGGCGTCCACGCCGACGCCAGCGGCGTCACCGCTCCCGAGGGCCATCGCGGCGACATCGTCACCGGCGGGCCTTATTTCGATCTGGCCCCGGCGCTCTATCGGGTGACGCTGGCTTACGCGCTGCCCAAGCCCGGCCTGCCGCTGCTGCGGCTCAAGCTCGATCTCATGGCCTTCGGCGAGCCGATCGCCAGCGTCAGCGGGCTCGCCGCCCACGCCCACGGCGAACTTGGCTTCGATGTCGAGGTCGCGCCAGCTTTTCTGGCCAAGCGCGGCATCGCTCCATTGGAAATTCGCGTCAGCGGCAACGGCCGCGCCGAATTCGTCATCGAGAGCGTGCGCATCGAACGCAAAGGCGCGCTGTCGTTGCCGCTTGAGCAGATTGCCCTCGCGCACCGCCCGGGCGCGGCGCCCTGATTGCGCTGGCAAAAGCCCGCGGGGCGCCCCATGTGAAGGTGCTCGCCCGCATGGATTCCCCCCCGCCTCCCCCTCCGCCCCCTCCCACTTCGACGCTGCTCAACGATTTGGCAGAAGCGTTTCCGGGTGAAAGCGTCAGCGTCGGCGAATTGCTGGAGCGGCTGGATTCGCGGGCTAACGGCGTGGTGCTGCTAGTGGTGGCGCTGCCGATGTGCATCCCAAATATTCCGGGCATTTCCACCATTTTCGGTGCGCTGATGCTCGCCCCGGCGGCGCAATTGATCCTCGGCTCGCGCACCATGTGGACGCCCAAGCGGGTGCGCGCGTGGCGCGTCGATTGCAACGCCTTGCGCCGCACCTTCAAGATCGCCGCCCCAGCGCTGGCGCGGATCGAGTATCTGATCAAGCCGAGGCTGGCGTTCCTGACCCGCCCCCCGTTCACAATCTATATCGGTCTGCAAACCCTGTTTCTGGCGCTGGTGCTGATCCTGCCGATCCCGGGGGGCAATTGGCCGCCCGGCATCACCGTGGCGCTGACGGCGCTGGCGCTGCTACAGCGCGACGGCCTGCTGATGCTGGTGACGATCGCCGCCTGCGCGGTCTCGACCTACGCCGCCTTCGTGTTCGGTAGTTTTTTTCTCTACGCCGTGGTCGGATGGATGGGTGACCTGGCCGCTTGGCTGGGGCCGCTGTTCGGCGGGTAGAGCGCTTCAGCAGCCGGAGCGGCGGACCAGCCAGCCGAGCACTTCGCCGCCGCCAATGGCTTGTTCGGCGCTGCGGCAATTCTGCCGCCGCGGCTCGGCGCCGCCGCGCTGAAATTCGGGATCGCCTTCGCCGGGGGCGGTATCGAGGTCGGACAAATGCTCAAGCCGCGCATTGGCGCCGGCATTGGTGGCGGTGCAGACCCGGCGCGTGCCGTTGACTTCACGCAAGCGCACGCTGACTTCGCCCTCCTCCAACTCGGTGGCGAAAGTGACGCGCGCGCCGCCGGAATTGAGCCGCGACAAGCACGCATCGATGGCCGGGATTAGCTCGGGCAGCACCGAGGCCCAGGTCTGACGCGCGCCGGCTGCGACGCCGCGCCGCGCGCAACCCTGATAGGGTACGCCCTCGTACAGCACGTGGGCAACATACGGCAGTTCGACGCCGCTCACAGAGCAGGCTTCCTGCTTAATGGTGATGGTCAGTTCACCCGCCACCACCCGCAGCCCGTGCTCTCGATAGTCACGCTGCCCGGTCAAGCCGCCGCCCGGCTCGAGCCCTGGGCGAGAGAATTCCGCGTAATCGTCGAGCAGCGTCAAGTTCCAGCCGCCCTCGCCGGCGCCGCCGGGACCGACGCCGCCGGAAGCCTCGAACTCGCCCTCCAGCAGCGACCGCTGCGTGGCGTTCGCCGGCGCGCCCAATTCCTTGAACTGGGCCGCGGCGATGCCGCTTTCGCGTTCGGCGTTGGAAGGCGCCTGTGGCCCGGATTCGCCTGAGGAAGCGTCCGGGTTGCGCTGGCAAGCGCCCAGCGCCGCCGCCGCAACCAGCGCTATCACTATGCCGCGGCGCCAAGCCCGCATCGATCATTCCCCAACAAAGCCGCCCACCGCCATTAGACGCCAATCGGCGAAGAAAGGCTAGTGGACGGCGCTGCGCCGGTGGCAGACTCACCATCGGCGCTCCTAGTACCCACTTTCATTGAAGCCTGAGTCACGGACGGGAAGCTCAGTGTCACGAAAGTGGGTACAGAATCATACATTTGTACCGGAACCCGAAATTGCGTGATGGGATCACGCAATTCCGATTCCGAGCACTATTATAGCCTGATGCAAGCTGATTCCGGCGCCCCGTTTCTCGAGTTTTTCGCCGGCGGGGGTCTGGCCCGCGTAGGACTTGCCCCGCATTTCGCCTGCGTCTTCGCCAACGACATCGACCCCGCCAAGGTCCGCGCCTACCGCGCCGCCTTTGGCGAAGACGAAATAAACCTGGGCGATGTCTGGCGGCTGTCGCCCGCGGCCCTGCCCCAGGCGGCGCTCGCCTGGGCGAGCTTTCCCTGCCAAGACCTCTCGCTCGCCGGCGCCCGAGCGGGCCTGGCCGCACCGCGATCGGGCGCGTTCTGGGGGTTCCACCGGCTGATCGAGAAGCTGGGTTCCAACGCCCCGCCAGTGCTGGCGCTTGAGAACGTCACCGGGCTGTTGAGTTCGCACGGCGGCGCTGATTTCACCGCCTTGGTGCATGCGCTCGATGCTCTGGGCTACCGCGTCGGCGCGCTGGAAATCGATGCCGCTCTGTTCACCCCGCAATCGCGGCCGCGGCTGTTCATCGTCGCCGCGCGGCAGGTTCCAGCGCCGCTGGCTGTTTCCGGCCCCAGCGGGCCGTTTCACAGCCCGGCGCTGCGCAAAGTCGTGGCGCGGCTGCCGGAGCCGCTGCGGCGGCATTTCGTCTGGTGGCGCCTAGCAGCGCCGGCCAAGCGCAATACCAGCCTCGCCGATCTGCTCGACGATCCCGCGAGCGCCCCTTGGCGCGGCGAAGCGCAGACCCAGGCCCTGGTCGCGCAGATGAGCCCGCTGCAGCGCGCGCGTCTCGACGCCATTGCCGCCAGCGCCAAGCCCGCGGTCGGGGCTGTGTTCCGCCGCATCCGGGTTGAGCGGGGCGAGCGGGTGCAGCGCGCGGAAGCGCGTTTTGATGGGCTGGCGGGGTGTTTGCGCACGCCGGCGGGGGGATCGAGCAAGCAATTGCTGCTGTTCGTCGAGGGCGCGCAACTGCGCTCGCGCCTGCTGTCGCCGCGCGAAGCGGCGCGGCTGATGGGCGTACCCGAGGATCATCCGCTGCCGGAAGGCCAGACCGCGGCGCTGCACTTGCTGGGCGACGGCGTTTGCGTGCCGGTGGTGCGCTGGCTCGCCGAGCAATTGCTGGCCCCGCTGGCGAACGCCGGCGCGCTGCGCAAGAGCGCCTGATGCGCGCCGATGTGTTCACCCCCGAGCAGCGCTCGGCGGTGATGCGGGCGGTGAAGAGCACTGGCACCGCCCCGGAGCGCGCGGTGAGTTAGGCGGTTTGCGCGCTGGGCTTTCGCCGCCGCTACCGCCGAGGCGCGCGCCTTCCCGGCCGGCCGGATTTCGCCTTCGCCGCCGCGCGCAAGGCGGTGTTGGTGCATGGCTGCTTCTGGCACGGCCACGATTGCAAGCGCGGCGCGCGCCAGCCAAAGGACAATTCCGACTATTGGTCAGCCAAGATCACCGGCAATCGCGCCCGCGACGCCGCCAACGCCGCCGCCCTCGTGGCGGCGGGCTGGAAGCTGCTAGTGGTTTGGGAATGCGGGACCCGCGACCGGGCCGGGCTCGCGCGCCAGTTGCGCCGTTTCCTGGGGCCGCCGCCTTGAACGTTCGTTCAAATTGACCCGGGCCGGCCCCAAGCTTAACCTCAATCAACTCGCGCCCGGGGCCGATAATGTGTTGATGGCGACATTCGGGCGTATGCTCGGAACGCGTTCATCGCCCGCTCAGGCGGGCGCGCCCAGCATGTCGCCGCTGGGCCGTGTAGATTTGGCCCGTGAAATTGGAGGGATAACATGATCCGTAAAATGATGAGCGGCCTTGCCGCTTTGGTGGTGATGGCCGGCTGCACCACGGTGGACCCGGTGACCGGCGAACGCACCGCCAACAACACCGGCACCGGCATTATTTTCGGCGCCATCGCCGGGGCCGCCGCCGGCACGCTGGCGGGGGGCGACGATCGCCGCAACGCCATGATCGGCGCCGGCGTCGGCGCCATCGCCGGCGGCTTGATCGGCAATTACATGGACCAGCAGGAGCGCAATCTGCGTGAACGGCTGGCCGGCACCGGCGTCGGCGTGACCCGCGTCAGCCAGGAGCGCATCCTCTTGAACTTCCCGGCGGATCTGACCTTCGACTTCAACCGCGACGCGGTGAAAAGCCCGTTCGTGCCGACGCTGCGCGAAGTCGCCGGCGTGCTGCGCGAATATCCGCAAACCACGATCGATGTGCTCGGCCACGCCGATTCCGTCGGCGCCGACGATTACAATCTCGATCTCTCCGAGCGGCGGGCGATGAACGTGTCCTCGGTGCTGATCCAAAGCGGCGTCATCCGCCAGCGCGTCATCATCACCGGTTTCGGCGAACGCCAGCCGATCGCCGACAATTCGACCCCATCAGGGCAAGCCCGCAACCGCCGCGTCGAAGTGATGATCAGCGCCTTCCAGGGCTGAGCATCCGGTGTGTAAATAAGAACGCCGCCGCGCCTGAAAACGCGGCGGCGTTTGTGTAATACTAACGAGATCTGACTCGTGACCAAAGATCCGTCATTCCGGGGCTCGCGAAGCGAGAGCCCGGAATCCAGGGGCGAAGAACGCGGCTGTTGCTCCTGGATTCCGGATCGCGCTCCGCGCGTCCGGAATGACGGAGTCGGGGATTTGGGCCGTTTGCATAAGGAGGCAGCGATGCGTGCGTTGATTTTGGCTTGTGCGCTTGGCGCCTGCACGCCGCAAATTTCCGATCCCCCGGCGCAAGCGCCCGCCGCCACGACCGAAGATGCGCTATCGCGAATGCCCAGTTGGGAGAACGCGCGCGCGGCCGGCGTGGATTTCCGCGCCGTCGCTTCCGAGCCGGGCTGGATGCTGGATATTTACCAGCAAAACCGCATGGTGCTGCTCTGGGATTATGGCCAGGCCAGCGCCGAATTTCCGTTGACCGAGCCAAGCTACCCGCAAGAAGGCGCCACGCGCTACAATACACGCGCCCATGGCCACGCGCTCACCATCACCATCCGCCGCTTCCCCTGCAGCGACCCGATGAGCGGCGAACGCTTCGGCGCGAGCGTCGAAGTCGTGATCGACGACCGCACGCTGAGCGGTTGCGGGCGGAGCGTGTGACACCGCCCCCGGACCGCCCCTATTCCGTCATTCCGGTGCGAGGGACGTAGCATCTAACACCGGCTGGAAGCCGGCGGTCCGCTATTGTTCACTTCAGGGCATGGCGTTTGAGTTCGGCTTTTGACAGCTGGCGCTTGTCGGTCGCGTAGACGCCGCGGCGGCAATAGAGTTCTTCGCCGCCAAGCGACGAGAGCTTGGCGCGTTTGACCACGTCGGTGTAGCGCGCTTGCACGGCGCGGACGCGCCCGTCCTCGCCGGCGCGGCGCAAGTGCGGGATCGGCGCCAGTTTCACTTCCCACCACACGCCCGCAAAGCAATGCAATTGCGTTTCGGCATCGATCACGCGCAGGCGCTTGGCGCGCTCGGTCTTGACGCGCTTGGCTTCCGCCTTGTGTTTGGCGTTCCAGGATTTCCAGCCCTCGTTCTTTCCCAACAGCCCAGTGCGCGGATGCACGTAGAGGCGGTAGTGAGATTCACTCAGCTTCGAGTCCCGCCCGAAGCGACCCGACACATAAACCTCACCCGCGCGCATGCGGGTTTTCACGGCGACGAAATCCTCGACATGGTCGCGCACGTGCTGCTGCACCGTGGAGGTGGTTTTGAGGTTTTCCGAGAGCTCCGAATAGACCTTGTTCCAGGGGCGTCCGACCTGGGCGGCGAGATAGCGCTTCAGCGGGCTCAGGTTTTCGTTGAGGCTCTTGGTCTTTTGCGCGCGCGCTTTCGGCTCACGCGCGGAGGCGCGCAGGCTCTCGCCATCATCGTCGACAAGCGCCCGGGTGCGGCCAGGCTTTTGCGTACGCGCAGCGCCCCGCCCAATGCGCGGCCGCTCGACGATAATTTTGGACATGTCCTTGCGCATAAGGGGCGCGATATGGGCGCCGGAGGGCGCCGGCGCAAGGGCTCTATGGACCGCGCGTCTTCAGACGCGCGGTCCAAGAGGGCGCTACACCCGCGCCGGCTTACGCTGGCGGCCGCGCGGGGGGCCGGAATTGGACCACACCTCGTTGCCCTTGCGATCGCGGCGATCGCCACGTTCTCTGGCGCCGTCCTCGCGCGAGCGGGTGGGAGCGTGGCCCTGCTTGGCGTGCGCGTGACCGTGGGTTTCCGTGGCGTGGTGCTTCTTCGGCGCGTGCTTGCGTTGCTGTTGCGGACGCCCTTGCGGGCGTCCACCGCCGCCGGTCTTGAGCGCTGGCGGCACGCGTTCGTCGGCGCGCGGGGTGCGCAGCGAAAGATCGGTCTCCATCACCGGTACGGCTTGCTTGGTGAGCCGCTCGATGTCCTTCAGAAACGCGCGTTCATCCGGCGCGCAGAACGAAATCGCCTTGCCGCCGGCGCCGGCGCGGGCGGTGCGGCCGATGCGGTGCACGTATTGCTCGGGCACGTTGGGCAGATCGTAATTGATGACGTGGCTGATATTGTCGACATCGATGCCGCGGGCGGCGATTTCGGTGGCGACCAGCAGGCGCGCATGGCCCTTCTTGAAGGCGTCGAGCGCGCGGGTGCGCTGGCCCTGGTTCTTGTTGCCGTGGATCGCCTCGGCCTCGAAGCCGGCGCTTTCCAGCTTCTTCACCACCCGGTCAGCACCGTGTTTGGTGCGGCAGAACACCAGCGCCCGCTTGACCGACTTGTCGGCCAGCAAAGCGTGCAGCAAATCCTGCTTCTTGGCCTGATCAACGTGGATGACCGCCTGCTCGACGCGCTCGGCGGTGGCCGCTGGCGCCGCCACCGCCACGCGCTCGGGATTGTCAAGGAATTGCGCGGCCAGTTCGGCGATCGGCGCCGGCATGGTGGCCGAGAAAAACAGCGATTGGCGATGCCGCGGCAGTAGCGTCGCGATTTTACGCAGATCGTGGATGAAGCCCATGTCGAGCATGTGGTCGGCTTCGTCGAGCACCAGAATTTCTACCGCATCGAGGCGCAGCGTGCGCTGGCTGATGTGGTCGAGCAGGCGTCCCGGCGTGGCGACCAGAATGTCGACGCCGCGATAGAGCGCCTGCTTTTGCTTGTGCATCGAGGCGCCGCCGAACACGACCGTGGTCGAGAGCCCGAGGAAGCGGCCATAGGTGCGGAAGCTGTCGGCGATTTGCGATGCGAGTTCGCGCGTGGGCGCAAGCACCAAAGTGCGGCACGATTTTTCGCCCGCGTGTTTGCGGCTGGCATTGAGCCGGTCGAGGATCGGCAGCGCGAACGCCGCGGTTTTGCCGGTGCCGGTTTGCGCCAAGCCAATGAGATCGCGGCCCTTGAGCACGATCGGGATGGCTTGGATTTGGATCGGTGTCGGGACAGCATAACCCTCGGCGGCAAGCGCCTTGAGGATCGGCGCGGACACGCCCAGGGATGCAAACGCCTGGTTTGGCGTCTCATTAGGAGAATTGGTCACAGAGATACTTTCTCGCCCCACGCGTCATCGCGCGGGTGCAGAGTTGAGGAACGAAGCGACGGCGAAGAAAGGCGGCGAGCTTGCTTAAAAAAGCGCTCAAAGCCGAACGTCGATGGTGGCGTTCCGGAGGACCGCGTTCAGCGCTGGTGAGCGCGAACGGTCGCTGAGGCGGGATATGGGCGTAAAGTGTTGAGAAGTCAATAACGCGCGCTTGCGCCGAGCGCGGCCTAAGCTTCTCCCCTTGGAGGGGAGAAGGGATTTGCTTTAAAATCACGCCGCTTCGGCCACGAACCCCTTCCAGGTGCGCATGTAAGTCACGAACGCCTCGCCCAGCCCCTCGGCGCGCAAATGCTCGGCGTTGACCGGCAGTGCAGCCGGGGTGAAATCGGCGTTGGCGCGCACGCGTTCGGGGAAATCGTGGTGCAGGATGGCGCCGCGGCCAATGATGGCGAAGTCGAAGCCGGCATCGAGGCAGCGCCGCACACTCTCCCCGGTGGTGAGCTTGCCGGCGGCGCCGAGCCGCACCGGCCCGCGATCGAGTTCGGTGAAGTATTGCGCCAGCGGCTTGCCTTTGTACTTCTCGTCAGTGGGTTCCTTGAACACGTCCCACAGCGACATGTCGAGATAATCGATTTTCGCTTCTCGCATCAGACGCTGCGCCAGGTCGCGGATTTCGATGAGGTCGAGGCCGAAGCGTTCGGGCGAAAGCCGCACTCCGAGGCTAAAGCCGGGCTTGGTCGTGGCGCGCACCCCGTCGATGCATTCGAGCAGAAAACGTGCGCGGTTTTCCGGCGAGCCGCCATAATCATCCTCGCGGCGGTTGATCTCGGGGCTGAGGAATTGGCAGATCAGATAGCCGTGCGCGCCATGCAGCTCGACGCCGTCGAAGCCGGCCCGCTGCGCGCGCACCGCCGCGGCGATGAAGCAATCGCGGGCGCGGCGCACTTCGTCGAGGCTCATTGCTTTCGCGCCGAACTCTTCGTTGTCGGACGGGCACATCGGCGCGCGCGCGCCTTCGGTATTCGATTCGCCATGGCTGCCATGCGCCCTGAGCGCGCGCATGCCGGAATTGTGCAGCTGGATCACGGCGTGGCTGCCATGCGCCTTAATCCCGGCGGCGAGCCGGGTGAGGCCGGGCAGATGTTTGTCGTCGTGGCAACCAAGCTGGCCGGGAAAGCCGACCCCCTCCTCCTGCACCGAAGCCGCGCAAGTCATCGTCAGCGCAAACCCGCCCGCCGCGCGCATGGTGAGCCAGCGATACTCGTCGTCGCTAAGCACGCCGTCAGGCGCGCTCTGCAGATTGGTCAACGGCGCCAGCATGAAGCGGTTCTTCAACGTGGCGCCGGAGGCGAAAGAGAGCGGAGAGAAAAGCAAGGTCATGACGTTGGAGGAGAGGGTTGGCGCTCTAAGCCGCTTTCTTCCCGAACCGCTCGTAAAAGCTTTCGTTCTTCGCCGCCATGTCGCGCAGCAGCGCTGGCGGCTTGAAGCGGTCGCCGTAGGTGGCCGCCAGGCGGTCAGCTTCTTCGACGAACTTCTTCGTACCCCAGAACAGATCCATGTAACTCACACACCCGCCCGAGTACGGCGCAAAGCCCCAGGCCAGGATCGAGCCGACATCGGCGTCGCGCGGATCGGTGATGACGCCTTCCTCGAAGCAGCGCGCGACTTCGATGCATTGGCGGAACAGGTAGCGCTTGGTGAGCTCTTCCTTCAGCGCCGGCGGGCACTCGGCGATTTTGGTTTCGACCCTTTGCGACAATTCCGGCCAGATGCGCGCCGGTTTGCCGTCCTCGCCGTATTCGTAAAAGCCCTTGCCAGCCTTGCGCCCGACGCGGCCTTTTTCTTCGACAATCCACGACAACAGCGCCCCGCGCGGATCCTTTTTGTAATCGGTTTGCGCGAGTTCAGCGTTGGTTTTGCCGATCTTGAGCGCGGTATCGAGGCCGACGCTATCGGAAACTTCCAGCGGCCCCATCGGCATGCCGCATTGGCGGCCGACATTTTCGATGATGGCCGGCGCCACACCCTCCATCAGCATCTCGATGCCTTCCATGGTGTAAGTGCCGAAGCAGCGCGAGGTATAGAAACCGCGATGATCGTTGACCACGATCGGCGTCTTGCGGATTTTCAGCACGTAGTCAATCGCCTTGGCCAAAGTTTCCTGCGTGGTCTTTGCGCCCAGGATCAGCTCAACCAGCCCCATGCGCTCGACTGGCGAGAAGAAATGTATGCCGATGAAATTCGCCGGCCGTACGCTGGCTTCGGCAAGACCAGTGATCGGCAGCGTCGAGGTGTTGGAGCCGAACACGGCGTTTTCGCCCAGCACGGCTTCGGCCCTCTTGGTGATCTCGGCCTTCAGCGCCGGGTTCTCGAACACCGCTTCGATGACCAGATCGGCGCCCTTGATATCGTTGTAATCGGTGGACGGCTTGATCAGCGCCAGCAGCGCCTCGCCTTTTTCCTTTGTGGTCTTGCCGCGGCCGATGTCCTTATCGACGATCTTCTTGGAATAATCCTTGCCCTTCTCCGCGGCCTCCATCGACACATCGATCAGCACGGTCTCGATGCCGGCTTTCGCTTGCACGTAGGCGATGCCCGCGCCCATCAGCCCGGCGCCGATGACGGCCACCTTCTTCACTTTGCTTTCGGGCACGCCTTGGGGACGGTTGCCGCCCTTGCTCAGCGCCTGCATCGACACGAACAGCGAACGCACCATGCCCTTGGCTTGCGGCGTGGCGGCGGTTTTCAGGAAATAGCGGCTCTCGATGCGCAAGGCCGCGTCGATCGGCACCTGCATGCCTTCGTAGATGCAGGAGAGGATGTTGCGCTGGGCGGGATAGTTGAGATTGGTTTGCTTCGAGACCATGGCGTTGCCGCCGGCCGCGGTCATGGCGCCGCCCGGTGTGTACGGGCCGTCCTTGACGCGATAGCCTTTGACATCCCACGGCGCGACCGCCTTGGGGTTTGCTTTCACCCACGCTTTCGCCGCGGCGATCGTGGTTCCCGGCGCGACCACTTCGTTGACGAAGCCGAGGCTCTTGGCTTCCTGCGGCGACTTGTCAGCGCCCTGCAGGATCATCATCGCCGCGTTCTGCACGCCGATCAGACGCGGCAGGCGCTGCGTGCCGCCAGCGCCGGGGAGCAGACCCACTTTCGATTCCGGCAGGCCGAGCTTCAGCTTCGGATTGTCCGCGGCGACGCGGTAATGGCACGCCAGCGTCATTTCCAAACCGCCGCCGAGGGCCAGGCCCTCAATCGCGGCGGCCACTGGCTTGCCGCAGGTTTCCAGCTCGCGATAAACTTTGTTCAAGGAGAAGCCTTGCTCGAACTGCGCTTTGAGTTTGTCCTCGGCCGATTTCGGCGCCGCCTCGGCGCCGCGCTGGTTCATCTCTCCGAGATCGGCGCCGGCGCAGAAGCCGCTCTGCTTGCCCGAGGCGATCACCGCGCCCTTTATCGCCGCATCGGATTTGATCCGCGCGACGATCTCGATCAAATCCTTGATCACGCCGCCGGTGATCGTGTTCATGGAGCGGCCGGGCACGTCGAAAGTGATGAGGGCGATGCCGTCGCCGTCCAAATCGAGCTTGAAGTTTTCCATCTGTTCCTCCTAATTCTTGACCGCCGCTTTGAGTTCAGCGGAAAATTCTTCAACGCGACCTGCGTAGAATTGGCTCATCGCGCCGATGGCGCTTTCGCGCGCCGCCGCGAATGGCGTCGGCGGGGCCGGATCGTATTCTAACGCAAGCTGGATGCGCCGCGCCGCCTCCGCGCCAGCGACAGCCTCCACCAAAGTCAGCGCGAAATCGATGCCGGCGGTGACGCCGCCGCCGGTGAAGGTGTCGCCGTCTCGCACGACGCGCGCTCGCTCGGGGATGGCGCCGACCAGCGGCAGCAGATCGTGGTAAGCCCAATGCGTGGTGGCGCGTTTGCCTTGCAGCAATCCCGCCGCGCCCAGCACAAACGCGCCGGTACAGATTGAGGTGACGTAACGCGCGTGCGCGCCCGCTTCGCGCACGCAATTCATGGTCTCCGCGTCCGCAATCGCTTGCGAAACGCCGAAGCCCCCCGGCACGCAAACCATGTCGAGCTTAGGCGCTGTCGCAAACGTCCCCGTCGGCACGAGCGAGAGCCCGCAATCAGAGGGAACCGCATCCATCGTCTTCGCCAGAATATGCGTCTTCGCGCCCGGCATGCGATGCAGCACTTGCAGCGGCCCGGTGAAATCGAGCTGCGTCACATTGGGGAAGAGGATGAAACCGATATTCATGGCGCGTCACTCGCGCGTGCGAAGATGACACCCACCCATCCCCGGGGCGACGCAACAGCGGCGCGCCCGGGGCCCATAGACACCAACGTCTGCGGGTATGGGCCCCGGACTTGCGCTTCGCGCAATCCGGGGATGGGTGTGTATGATGCTTGATGCAAGCAGAACCCCTAAACCCGCTCGATCACGGTCGCCGTGCCCATGCCCGCGCCAATGCACAACGTGACCAACGCGCGCTGCTTGTTGGACCGCTCCAATTCATCGACCATGGCGCCCAGGATCATCGCTCCGGTCGCCCCGATCGGGTGGCCCATGGCGATGGCGCCGCCATTGACGTTGACCTTTTCCATGTCCAGATCGAGCGCCTGCACCCAGCGCAGCACCACAGCGGCAAAGGCTTCGTTCAGCTCCCAGAGGTCGATGTCGGACTTTTTCAGGCCGAGTTTTTTCATCAGCTTTTGCGTGGCGAACTCAGGGCCGGTCAGCATGATCGAAGGCTCCGAGCCGACCGAGGCGCCACCGAGGATCCTCGCGCGCGGCTTCAGGCCCAGCGCCTCGCCCATTTCCTTGGTGCCGATCAGCACGGCGGCGGCGCCATCGACAATGCCGGAGGAATTGCCGGCATGGTGGACATGGTCGACCTTCTCCACTTCTGGATAACGCTGCTGAATCACCGCATCAAAACCCGGCATCATCTCGCCTTGCATTTTGAATGAGGGCTCAAGCGAGGCCAGCGTTTGCATAGTCGTTTCCGGGCGCATGAATTCATCGTGATCTAGAAGTGTGGCGCCCAGTTGGTCCCTCACCGGCACGATCGATTTCTCGAAGCGGCCTTCCTTCCAGGCTTTCGCCGCGCGCTCTTGGCTTTGCACTGCGTATTGGTCGAGATCGGCGCGCGAGAAGCCGAACTTGGTGGCGATCACATCGGCGGCAACGCCTTGCGGGACAAAGTAGGATTTCATCGCGATCGAGGGATCGGTGGCCCACGATCCACCGGTCGAGCCCATCGGAACGCGGCTCATGCTTTCAACGCCGCCGCCTATGGCCATATCGGCTTCGCCAGATTTCACCTTCGCCGCGGCGATGTTGCAGGCTTCCAGACCGCTGGCGCAGAAGCGCTCCACCTGCACGCCGGCGACGCTCTGGGCATAGCCCGCGTTCAGCACGGCGATGCGGGCGATATTGCCGCCCTGCTCGCCGATAGGCGAAAGGCAGCCGAGATAGACATCGTCGACTTTCGAAGTGTCGAGATTGTTGCGGTCGCGCACGGCTTCCAGCACTTGCGTGGCCAGCGCCAGCGCGGTCTGCTCATGCAGCGAGCCGTTGGACTTGCCCTTGCCGCGCGGCGTGCGCACCGCGTCATAGATATAAGCTTCAGCCATCGTCTTCTCCAAATTCAGCGGCCCACGCCGCTTTGCGCCCTAGGCGGGACCGGAGTCATCCCTGGCGCGAACCGCGCCTACTCCGCTGACCGCTCCCGCCGGGCCGGCGAAAGCGCGGCAAATCTATTCCTCCACCACCACTTCGCCATTGAACGAATTGGCTATGAAGCAGGCTTCGTGCGCTTTGTGATTCAAATCCGCAATCTCCGCGGCGCTCGGGCGCTTGTCGCCGGACCAATCCACGCGCGGCCGCAGCGTGATTTTCGTCATCGCCATCTTGCCCCCGGCATTTTTCGCCAACACGCCCTCGGGCGTATCGACATAAGCGTCGATCACGAACCCGCCCCGCCGCGCGAAATCCAGAAAGAACAGCATGTGGCACGAAGCTAGCGCCGCCACGAACAATTCTTCCGGGTCAGCGGCGTCCTCGCGCGACAGCGGCGGACGCACCACCTGCGGGGAGGAGGAGCCGGGAATCGAAAAACCGCCGTCAAAGGCGATGTCGTGACCGCGCGAATATTTGCCGTCGGAGAACGGCTGTTCGCCGCGTTTCCAGGTGAGGGTTGCGGTATAGGCGCTCATCAGAACGCCTCCGCGCTCAGCGCCATCACCGGTTCGGCGCCGCTCTTGAGCTTGGCCAGGTGCGCGCCTGCATCCGGCAAATGGCGGGCCAGAAAATAGCGGCCGGTGGCGAGCTTGGCATCGTAATACGGATCGCCGTCGCCGCCACTCTGCTTCGCCGCTAGCGCCGCCTTGGCCTGCAACGCCCACATGTAAGCCAGCGCGGTCAGCCCGAACAGGTTGAGAAAATCGTGGCCGGCGGCGCCCGCATTGTCGAAATTGCTCATGCCGTTTTGCATCAGCCACATGGCGCCATCCTGCAGCTGCGCCTTTGATGAGCGCAGCGCTTCGACAAACGGCTTCATCTCGGCATCGGCTTCATGCGCCTCGGCGAATTCGTCCATTTCCTTGAAGAAGGCGAAGATCGCGCGGCCGGAATTGGCCCCGAGTTTGCGGCCCACCAGATCCAACGCCTGGATGCCGTTGGCGCCTTCGTAGATCATGGTGATGCGCGCATCGCGCACGAACTGGCTCATGCCGTGTTCTTCGATATAGCCGTGGCCGCCGAAGATTTGCTGGCAATTGGTGGCGTTCGCATACCCTTTGTCGGTGAGATAGCTTTTGATCACCGGGGTCATCAGGCCCATATAATCGCCGGCCTTCTCGCGCACTTTTTCGTCGGGCGAGGCATGCAGCAGATCGCCGTAAAGCGCGGTCCAGAACACGAACGCGCGCGCGCCTTCGTTGAAACTTTTCGCGTCCATCAGCAGGCGGCGAATGTCGGGATGGACGATGATCGGATCGGCGGGGCCGCCTGGATTTTTCGCGCCGGTGAGCGCGCGCATCTGCAGGCGATCCTTGGCGTAGGCAAGCCCGTTCTGGTAGGCGACTTCCGACTGCGACAAGCCTTGCAGGCCAACACCGAGCCGCGCCACGTTCATCATCGTGAACATAGCCGCGAGGCCCTTGTTCTCAATGCCGCAAAGATAACCGACCGCGTCATCGTAATCGAGCACGCAGGTCGAATTGCCGTGAATGCCCATTTTCTCTTCGATCTTGCCGCAGACCACGCCATTGCGTGCGCCCAGCGAACCATCGGCATTGACCAGGAATTTTGGCACGACGAAAAGCGAAATGCCCTTGGTGCCGGCGGGCGCGCCTTCGATGTGCGCGATCACCAGATGGATGATGTTGGAAGCGAGATCATGTTCGCCGGCGGAGATGAAGATTTTCTGGCCAGTCAGGCGATAGCTTCCGTCCGCTTGCGGGATCGCCTTGGTGCGCAGCAAACCCAGATCGGTGCCGCAATGCGGTTCGGTCAGGTTCATGGTCCCGGTCCATTCGCCGGTGACCAGCTTTGGCAGATATTTTTGCTTCAGTTCGTCGCTGCCGTGTTGGTGGATGGCAGCGTAGGCGCCGTGGGAAAGCCCCGGATACATGCCGAACGCCATGTTGGCGCTGGCCACCATTTCGCTCCACGCCAGCGCCACGATGTGGGGCAAGCCCTGGCCGCCGTAAGCAGGATCGCTCGACAGCGCCGGCCAGCCGGCCTCGACCAATTGCTTGTACGCCTGCTTGAAGCCCGGCGGGGTCGTCACCGAGCCATCGGCGGCGCGCACGCAGCCGTGCTCATCGCCTACCTTGTTCAGCGGCGCCAGCACGCCCTCGCAAAACTTCGCGCCCTCCTCCAGCACCTGCTCGATCACATCGAGCGGCGCATCGGCAAAGCCGGGGAGATTGGAATAGCGCCCGATGTCGAGCACATCGTTCAACAGGAAGCGGAATTCGCGGAGGGGGGCATGGTAAGACGGCATCGTCTACTCCTGGTCGTGGTCGGCGGTAGAAGTCGGAGTTCGAAGAGGGCCCGTCGTCCCGGACGCGCGAGGCGCGATCCGGGACCCAGGGGCAGCAAACACTGCGTGCTACGATCCCCTGGGTTCCGGGTCTCGCTCCGCTCGCCCGGAATGACGAGTTTTTTTCTTCGTGCCTCTAATTTTATTCTTTCAGTGCACTTCTTCCAAACGCTTCTTGGCTTCTTTTTCGAACGCTCGCGCGGCGCCCATGGCGGCGCTAGAGGCGGGCTTGCTTAGGAAATCCTCAAGCTGGCGCACGCCGTCATGCAAGGCCTCGATGGCGCCATCGATGTCCTTGCGTTGGCCCTCAAGCGCGACGATGCGGGCATTGAAGCGCTTCAGCGCGGTTTGCGCCTGAGCGCGCTGGTCGACCTTGTAGAGGTCGAGAATTTCCTTGATCTCGATCAGCGACAGCCCGACCCGCTTGCCGCGCACGATCAACTGCAGCTTGGCGCGGTCCTTGTGCGAATAGACCCGGTTCAGCCCCTGGCGATGCGGCGCCAGCAGGCCCTTGTCTTCGTAGAAGCGCAGCGCCCGCGGCGTGACCGCGAATTCGCGGGCGAGTTGGGAGATCGTATAGGTGTAGCTGTGGGTGTCTGGCATCGGTCCGCCCTCTCCGTCCGCCCCTCTACGTTGCCGTTGACGCCCGCGTCAACGTGAAAATGACGCTGGCGTCAACAATTGCGGACCCAGCGCCGACACCGACTTGCACCCGCAGAGCGCCAGCGTCAGGTCGAGTTCGGCGATGAGGTTTTGCAGCACCGTACGCAGCCCCGCTTCGCCGCCGAGCGCCAGGCCATAGACGTAAGGTCGCCCGATCCCGACCGCCTTGGCCCCGAGCGCCAGCGCCTTGAAGACATCGGCGCCGCAGCGGATGCCGCTGTCAAACAGCACTGGCGCGCGCCCGGCAACCGCCGCGACCACACCCGGCAGCGCCGCCAGCGCCCCCTGGGCGCCGTCCACTTGGCGGCCGCCATGGTTGGACACCATGAGCCCGTCATAGCCCTCCGCCACCGCCTTGGCGGCGTCGTCGGCGCGCACAATACCCTTTAGAATCACCGGCAATTTCGTCCACGAGCGGATCTTGGCGATGCGCGCCCAATCCAGGCTTGGATCGGAGAACAGCTGCGTGAACTGCACTGCCGCCGCCAGTTTGTTGTCCTCCGGTGGCTGCGCCAGCAGCGCCCGGAAGGCGGGGTCGGAAGTGTATTGGGCGATGCCCTTGGCTTGCAGGAACGGCAGATAGCCGAGATCGAGGTCGCGCGGGCGCCAACCCAGGATGGTGGTGTCGAGGGTTATGAAGATGGCCTGGCAGCCGCAGGCTTCCGCGCGTTTGACAAAACTTTCGGCGATGGCGTCGGACTTGCCCCAATAGAGCTGGAAGAAACGCGGGCCCTCGCCATTGGCCTTGGCGATCGCCTCCATCGGGTGCGAGGCTTGGCTCGATATGATCATCGCCAGATTGAGTTCGCCCATCACCCGCGCCACCGCGAGGTCCGCCTCGGGATGGGCCATTTCCAGCACCCCGATCGGCGAACTGAGGGTCGGGGCTGCTGCCTTCGCGCCGAATATTTCAACGCCAAGCTCGCGTGTTCCGGCGCCACCCAGCATGTGGGGAACGATCTCCACAGCCGCGAAGGCGGCGCGGTTGGCCTGCATGGTGGTTTCAAGTCCGGCGCCGCCGGCGACGTAAGCAAACGCCTCCGGCGACATCGCCGCCTCGGCGCGTGCTTCCAATTCGATGAAACGCGAGGGAATTTCCGGTTTGGCGCCGTTCAGACCGCGCAAATAGATCGCCGCTTGCGTTTCGGGGCCGGAAGCATTTGGCGCTTTTGTCATGGTTTCTCCCCGTCCATCATTTTACCCGCCATTAACACCGGCCCGAGTTTGATCAACACTGCGCAATCATGAGCGATTCTCTGGGATATCGCTTTGGGGTTGGGCGGGAATAGCGCTGGGCGGCGCTGTTTGTACGCGAGGGCTGAAACCATGAGCGGCGCGCAAGGCAGAAACGTCAAGGGCATCGACCCGAAAGTGCGCGAGGCCGCGCGCGAAGCGGCTGAACGTCAGGGCATGAGCCTTGGCGAATATCTCGACCACCTGCTCACCAACCAACAAGCCGCGGTCGCCGCGCCGCCGACGCCAGCGCCGCGCCCGCGTCCGCCGCGGCCGAGCCAGGCCTTCGGTCACGACGAGGGCGGCGAGGAAGATTGGCGCGTCGGTTCGCAGTCGAGCGCACGCACCGCCGATCCCGCGCGCCTGATGCAGCGGCTTGAATCGATCGAGCGGCGCACGCAGCTCGCGGTCACCGGGCTCGACCGCGCGGTCTCGACCATCGACCGCTCGGTGCTCGGCTTGGCGGCGCGGATCGAAGACGCCGAGGTGCTCTCCAGCGAGAACGCCGAGCGGGTGGCCGAAGCGCTCGAACAATTCCGCGAAGCTGGCGACGAGGGCCGCCGTGCGCTCGAAGACGCCGCCGCCGATTTCGACGGTCTGCGCGAGCAGCTGGAGCACCAGGTCGCGCTCGCCCAGGAAGTGGCGCGCCGGGCCGAAGCCGCCGCTTCGTTTCTGACCACCGAAATCGAGCAGCGCGACAGCGCCCAGGCGCTCGGTTTCGCCGAAGCCCGCGCCGCCGCCGAGCAGGCCGCGCGCCAAGCCGCGGAGGCTTCCGCCGACGCGGTGGCCGAGCTGCGCCTGCTGCAAGAGCAGATGAGCGCTCAGCTGGCGGAGACCGAGACCTCCACTCGGCGCGCGGTCGAGACCGCGGTGCGCGAATTGCGCGACCAGACCAGCAACGAAACCCGCGGCGCGCGCGAGGAATTGCTCGAGGAAGTGGTGCGGCTTGAGCGGGAGATCGCCCAGCGCATCGGCGCCATCGATCAATTGAAGGCCGAGCAGACCACGCTGATCTCGCGCATCGAACGCGCCGAGGCTGGCTCGCGCGAGTCGACGGCGGGCCTGCGGCAGGCGGCGGGTGCGGCGATCGCCGATCTGCGCAACGCGCAGCTGTCGCTGGCGGCGCGGGTCAAGCAGGTCGAGGACGGCGGCGCCGGCGGCGGCGACCTCACCGATCTGCGCCACCACCAGCAGGACATCGCCGAGCGCTTGACTTCGCTCGAGCGCAAGACCGAGGCCAACCCGGTCGCCGATGCGCTGGCGGCTTTCGAGGCGCGGCTCGCGGGCGTCGAAAGCGCCGACACGGCGACCACGCTGGATCAGGCGCTGCAGCGTCTGGGCGAGCGCTTGGCCGAAACAGAATCCACAGCCAACACCGCTATCCGCACGCTGGAAGAGACCGTCTCCGCTATGGGCGCGCGCCAGAGCAGCGCCGTGCAGGAGACCGAGGCGGTGCGCGATATGCTGGAGCAGCGGCTGACGCAAATGGTCGGCGACGCGCGCAGCGATCTGGCGGACCAGTTGAAGACCGCGCTCGAAGGCGGCGATGGAAGCGAGGGCGCGCTCACCGACGTCAACCGCCGGCTGGCCGCCGCCGAGCGCCGCCAGGCGCAGACCATCGAGGCGATCTCGCTCGAGATCCGGCGCATGTCGGAGACGGTGGACAAGCGCCTGCGCGCGGTCGAAGCCCGCAACGACGATGCCGCCGCCGCCGCCGTGCGCGAGGAATTGGCGCTCATGTCGGCGACGCTGGAGCAGCGCTTCGACGAGATCGAGCGCCGCGAAGGCGCCGCCTACGATCGGCTCGGGCTTGAGGTTGGGCGCCTGTCCGAGCGGCTGGAGGAGCGCGTCGGCGCGGTCGAGAACCGCAGCGCCCAGGCGATCGAGCAAGTGGGCGAGCAGGTTGCGCGCATGGCCGACCGCTTCAACCAGCGCCAGGAGACGCTGGCGCGCGATCTCGGCGAACGCATGCTCGACAGCGAAGAGCGCGCCGGCGCGCGCGTCAGCGAAGCCATCGGCTCGATCATGCAGCGGCTGGCGGAGGTGGAGGCCAATTCCGCCGACGCCATCGCCCCGGTGCAGAAGGCGATGTCCAGCGTTGCCTCCAAGCTCGACCGCTTCGAGAGCGGCCGCGATTTCGGCGATGAGCCCGACGCTTCAACCCCGTTCGCGCGGCAGGGCGGGGACGCCCCCACCGATTACGCCGACGCTTATGTGACTTACGTGTCCCCGCGCGACGCCGCCAGGCCGCTGCGCGCGGGCCCGTTGACGCCGCCCGCGCCCACCGCCGATGCCGGCGGCGCGGAGGAAGCCGAAGATCTCAACCTGTATTTTTCAGACGAAGACGAAGCCCCCGCGCGCCCGGCGGAGACGCCGCCGCCGCCAATGGATTTTGGCGCCAATCTCGATGACGATCTGCTGGTCGAGCATGTCGGCGCCCAAGACGGCGACCAACACGACCAACACGACCAACACGACCGGCGAGACGGAGCGCCGGCGCGCGGCGCCGATTTCTGGAACCCCTCGCCCGACACGCCGCCCGACCCGTTCGCGCCCGATTTGGTCGAACCCGAGCAGACACTGGGGCACGCGATCGCCGCCGGGCCGCCGCTGGCCGAGCCTGCGCCCCCGCCAGGCCGCAACGATTACCTCGCCAACGCCCGCAAGGCCGCGCAAGCGCAGGCGCAAGCCAAGGCGCGCCCGGAGCGGGAGACCTCGCCGCGGCTGAGTTTGCGCGGATCGAGCCGGATCGTGCTTTGGAGCGCGACCACGGCGATCGTCGCCCTGGCGGTGGGCGGGGCCTGGTATTTCACCAATCGCGGCGCGCCCGAGCCGGCGCAAGCCACGGCGGCGAGTGTCGATGCGCACGCGCCGACCCCGCCCGAAGCGCTCACGGCGCCGCCGCCGGAATTGCTTGAGGACACTGCCGGCGCGCTGCCGCTCAACGAAGGCGAAGAGCCGCCGCTGGTGGCCGGTCCGCTGGCGCCGCGCAATGTCTCGCTGGAGCAAGCCGCGCAAGCGGGCGATCCGCTGGCGCAATACGAATTGGGGCTGCAGCGCTTGACCGCGGGCCGCAACCAAGACGGGGTGGCGCTGCTGCGGCGCGCCGCCGACCGGGGCTTTGCCATGGCGCAATATCGCCTGGCTAAGCTCTACGAGCGCGGCGAGGGCGTGCCGGTGGATTTGTCGGTGGCCCGGCAATGGACCGAGCGCGCGGCGGCCGCCGGCAATCGCCGCGCCATGCATGATCTCGGCGTCTATTTCGCCCGCGGCGAAGGCGCGCCGCTGGACGAAGCGGCGGCGTTCCGCTGGTTCCGCCAGGCCGCTGAACTCGGTGTCGCCGACAGCCAGTACAATCTCGGCATCCTCTACCAGCAGGGCCGCGGCGTGAACGCGAGCGCGCCGGAGGCGCTGTTCTGGTTTCTGGTGTCCGCACGCCAGGGCGACCAGGACGCGAGCGCCCGCGCCACCGCGCTTGAAGCGCAATTGCCCCAAGCCCAGGCCCAGCAGGCCCGGGGCCGCGCGCAAGCCTTCCGCCCTCGCGCGGCAAGCGCGGTCGCCAACGGCGAATTCGAGCAGCGCGGGACCTGAGGCCTTCTTTCTCGGCGTTGCCACCATTGCCGATTGCCCTTCCCCCTCGCGGCGCCCATAACGGGCGCGGGCAAGGCGCGGCTGCGTCCAGTTCAGAGCGAATAATTTGATTTACCTGCCGATCGCCGAAATGCCGGTGAACGTGGCTCTCATCTTGTTGGTGAGCGGCGCCGTCGGCTTTGTGTCCGGGCTGGTCGGGGTCGGCGGCGGCTTCATCATGACGCCGTCGCTTTTTCTCCTGGGCGTGCCGGCGCCAGTGGCGGTGGCGACCGGCGCCAGCCAGATCGCGGCGACCTCATTTTCCGGCATCATGACCCAGACCCGGCGCAACAGCATCGACTGGCGCATGGGGCTGTTGCTGTCTATCGGCGGGCTGCTCGGACTAAGCGGCGGGATCTGGTTGTTCCAGCGCCTGCTCAGCTTGGGCCAGTTCGACCTGGTGGTTTCGTTGCTTTATCTGGTGCTGTTGGCGGGGGTCGGTTCGCTGATGCTGGCGGAGAGCTTGGCGGTGATGCGCGGGCGCGCGCATCAGGGGGTGAGCGTGTTTCGCCGCCCCGCCCGCACCATCGCCCACCGGCTGCCGTTTCGCATGCTGTTCCCGCGTTCGGGACTGTACATTAGCGTGATCCCGCCGCTGGTGCTTGGCTTGGCGGTGGGGGCGCTGGCGGCGATCATGGGCGTGGGCGGCGGCTTCATCCTGATCCCGGCGATGATCTACCTGCTGCGCATGCCGACCAATGTCGTGGTCGGCACTTCGTTGTTTCAGATGTCGGTGGTCAGTTCGATCCTGGTGATCATGCAGGCGCGGGCGACACAGACGGTCGATCTGGTGCTGGCGGGTTTGCTGGTGCTAGGCGGGGTCGTCGGTGCCCAGCTCGGGGCGCGGCTCGGGGCGCGGCTCAAGAACGAGCACATCAGGGCGCTGCTGGGGGCCATTTTGATCGCCGCCAGCGCCAAGTTCCTAGCCGACGTCGTCATCGCCCCGGAGGAGACCTACGTGTTGGGCGGGAGGTTCGGGTGAAACGCTGGCTCGCCGCTCTCGCCTTGCTCGTGCTCACAGGCGCCGCCGCCGCCCAGCAGCCGGGCGATGTCGCCCGCGACCTGCCTTCGGCGGTGCTGGAAGAGCGCATTAGCGTCGGCTCGGATTATCGCGGCTCGTCGATCAATGTGTTCGGCTTCAACCCCGACCGGCGCGGACGCGGCGACATCGTCGTCGTCGTGCGCGGGCCCAGCCAGCCGGCGACGGTGCTGCGCAAGCGGCGCGTGTTCGGGCTCTGGATCAATGGCGATCCGGTGCTGTTTTCCAAGGCGCCGGGCTTCTTCGCGGTGCTGAGTACGCGCCCACTGCGCGACATCGCCTCCGGCGCTGACATCCGCCGTTACCAGCTCGATCCGGCCGCCGCCGCCGAACTCGCCAGCGGCACCCCGCCCGGCAGCACCGGCGCCGACTATCGCGCCGCGCTGGTGCGGCTGCGTCTCAGGCAGGATCTCTACCAGGAGCACGTCGGCGTCACCGACGCCGAACACCAGCGCGCCATCACCCGCTACACTGGCGGATTGTTCCGCGCCGTGGTGCGTTTGCCGGCCAATGCGCCGATCGATGAATATTACGCCGACACCTATCTGTTCCGCGACTGGCGCTTGATCTCCTCGCAGCGCAGCGTGGTGAACATTTCCCGCGTCGGCATCGAGCGCAGCATCCACGATCTCGCCAACAATTCCTCGATCTTCTACGGCATGCTGGTGGTGGCGATGGCGCTGGCGATCGGCTGGGGCGCTGCGGTGCTGTTCCGCCGCTCGTGAGCGAGGACGCCCCCCTCGGTCTGCCGCGCATCGCCGTGCGGCTCGGCTTTCTGGCGCTGGCGCCGCTGGCGATTTCGGCGCTGGTTTCGCTCTATGCCGGCCATGCGGGCACCGCGCGTTTGGGCGTGATCAGTTTCGCCATCTACGCGGCGGCGCTACTTTCCTTCCTCGGCGGCGTGCGCTGCGGCTTCGAGCTGATGCGCGCGCCGGGCGCGCCCGCGCCGCTGCGGCTGGTGTTCAGCGCCCTGCCGGCGCTGGGCGGGTGGGCGCTGGCGTTGGCGGTGGTGTTGGCGCCGGGCGCGTTGGGCGCGGCGGCGGGGTACGCCGGCCTGTTCGCGGCGCAATACGCCTGGGACCATCGCAGCGCCGCCGATTCCGCAGCGCCGGCCTGGTACCCGCTACTGCGCCGGGTGCTGACCGGCGGCATCATGATCATCTGCCTGATCGTACCGGTAGCGACCGCGCTGCGGGGATTTTAGTCCGGCAACAGGTGCGAGCGCGGCGCTGGCTGCACCCGGTCCTTGCCCAGCACCAACGCGATCGCGCCGTCCGGGAAGATCGGCGCGAAGGCGGGGTCGCGGATATTGAGCCCGCCCGCATAAGCGCCAAACGCCGGCAGCACCATGCGTTCGCCGTCATAGGCAAAGCAGCGCCGGCGCACGCTGTGGCCGCGGCCGAACACCTTGGCGCACGGATGCAGATGGCCGGCGATCTCGCGCACCGCGCCGCTTGGTTCATGGCGCAGCGACAGCGTGCCGAGTTGCAGCTGCTGGCGCACGACGCCGCCCAGCGTTTCCGGCGCCTTGCCTTCGTGATTGCCCTCAAGCCACAGCCAATCGGCGCGGCCGATCAAGCTTTGCAGCTGGGCGCGATCTTCCTCGCCCAGGCGCGCGGGGCCGCCGCCATCGTGGAACGCGTCGCCGAGCGAGACAACCAGGTCCGGTTTGTGTTGATCGATCAGCGCGGCGAGCCGGCGCAAGCTGTCGCGCGTATCGTAGGGCGGCGCCATCTGGCCGCGGCGCGCCAGCGCCGAACCTTTCTCCAGGTGCAGGTCGGCGACCACGAGCGCCCGCCCCAGCTCCAGCCACAGCGCCCCCTCCGGCAACGCCACCGCCATCATGCCGCCGAGCCGCACCTCGACGCATTTATCCACAATCGCCAGCACCGGCGCGGCGCGCACCACGCCAAGCGGCGCGGGCTTCAGATTCGGCTTTGGAGCAGCGCGCGCGAGGATTGCCATCCGACACGTCTGGATGATTCCTTGCGCGCTCACAATGAAGAAATAATTGCGCCAGATATTCAATCGATTGGCGGCGATTGCGCGAAATTCGCTTGCGCTTGCGAGCGAACAGATTGCCGCGGCGCGGCCCGGCGCCCCGGCCCGCCGGCGCCCTCGGGGGAGAAGGTGGCGGCCAAACCGGCAGGGGCTTTCCGGACCGCCGCGTTGGCGCGACGCTTGAAACACCGGTTTCCCCTCATCCGGCCCTCCGGCCACCTTCTCCCCGCATGGTGCGAAGCTTTTGGCTCGCGGCGAACGCCGGACAGCGCGCGGCGCTTCCGGGTTTGGCTTTGCTTTTTGTACAACACAAAAAGCGGGAGAGCGGGGCGCGGCGAGCGCGTGAGCTCAAAGAAGGTAGTGGGGTGGTGCGCTCGCGCGCGCCCCGCGTGATCTGTTGTACAACCGGCGCAGACGAGAGGCGTTAGATGATATCGCGGAGGGCCATGCGTTGC
>JANNQT010000016.1:0-12624 GCA_031400895.1 Alphaproteobacteria bacterium
GCTTTGACGGCTACGATCATTCGTCATCAAACGAACGCTGGAAAAATCCGCTGGACGCCGCAGTACTATTGCGGCACGCCGGATTCGAACGAACTGCGTTACCAAATCGAGCCAGTCGCAACTCCGAAAACCGTCATGTCGGTCGTCAATCATCGCACTTTTGAAACGCGAGAAAACGGACGGCATCTGCAACACATGGTCGTCGGCGTCGGCGGTGGTGTCGAGTTCGATGCGAACCGCTTGTTGAAGTCCGAACTGCTCCAAATCGCGACCGCAGGTCAATTAGAAAAAGCGACCGCCAAAAGCGCAGCACTGCCACAAGCCATCGAGCAATGGTGGTGGGATTAGTCCTAACGGTTAGCGCCAAATTCGGTCGTCGGTGAACGGGTGGAGGGGTGCATCGAATTGGTTTGGCGGTAGGGCTCTCAATATGGCCGACGCCAACGCTAAGTCTTGCTTGGTCGTCAGTTTGATGTTCATGGGCGAACCCGTGAAAATGCCCGGAACCAACACGGCAGCCATCCGAACAGCTTGAACAGTCATTGGCGTCTCCACCGCAGCCGCAGCTTGAGCGCGAACCCAGGCCCAAGCCGTTTCCGTAACCGCCACCGCATCCGCAATTTCCCAGACCGCTAAGCAATCCTGGCCGGCTGCAGCTTGTTCCACAAGAGCAGCTCGATGAATTATTCGCACCGCGGCCAAGACCTAAATTTATGCTGAGTCCGTTTCTGCAACGCGTTCCGCATGAATTGCAGCTGGCTGAAGTAGGCATCGTCGGACCTTGGTCGCAAGTATCGCAACCGGCAGCGTTCGTAGCGCACGAATCGCCTCCACACTTTCCTCCAAACAAGCCACCGCACCCCTCCGTGAAACGGAACGCAGTGTACGCGCGGGGTGAAGTCGGTCGGATAGATTTTGTGGTGTTGGACCGCCGGCATCTTGCCGGCCCTTGTTTTGAAGCAAAAAATGCCGGCTGGAAGCCGGCGGTCCCGGTTTGGCGTGGGGGATAGGGCGGCGCCAATCCCCGTATTTTCCGCGTGCCGCGCTGAGTGCCCAACCATCAAGCCGCTCGTAATGTCGAGGCGATCGGAGCCGGATTGGCCCCGTTTCAGACGCTCGATCCGCCGATCGCCCGCTGACGCAATTCGTTCAGTTGCGCACACACTGCCTCTATTGGCGCGGCAAAACTGTGCGCGAAGATGTAGTCGCTGACCCCCATAGCCCCCCGATTGATGCGCCTCGTTGGTGTGTCTTGCGCATTGGCTAAGTCGAACCCGATCACCCGGATCGTTCGATATTTGACGACCTTGAACTCAGAGACTCGGCTCCAGGGGAGCTGGCATCGACCCCACAAGTGCCGGTACGAAAATCACTCCGAGTCAGCCGCTAGCCCCGTCGGATCGAAGAGCTGCCGGACGAATCCGACTGAGACAAACGCGAAATATCCGCCACAAGCTACCAACACAATTGAGCCGATTGGGCGCTCTTCCATGGCCCAAATGCCAACTCCAACTGCGAGAGCGGCGAATGCACCGCTTCCGATTACCCGCAGCCAAACGCTAGAGCGGACGGGAGCGTATGCGAACGTTGCGGGCATATACCTTCAATGCGAAATTCGGGGGAAGCCGTCTACGGCGCGATGACAGTCTTCGGCGAAAATGCGCCGGTGCGGGCGGCGGGGTGAGTGGCGGGTTTGGGGCGGGGTGTAGCGCGACTCGTGCGGACTGGCGTGGGATAAGCGGGCGCCAATCCACCGAGTTTCGGAGGCCGCGCACTCGCAATCACCAAAAAACAAGCGCGGCGGCGCTCCTGTCCAGCGCCGCCGCACTCGGCCTCGGGATTGCTCCCGAGGCCAGCGCGCGTCCCCCGGCGTTTTGCCTACTGACGCACGATCGAAATCTTATACCAGCCGGTTGACCCGCCGAGCCCGCTCGCCTGCAGCAGGAACGAGCCAGATTGTTCGGGCGTGAAACGGATGCGCGCATCGAGCCCGTCGCCACTGTCATCGTCGGAGGTGACACGTTCGCCTTGTCCGTCGAGGATGGTGAGGAACGGGTCGGCGAGCGGATTGTCGCCCGCGCCGCTCACGTCGATCGTGTAGCTCACGCCAGCTTCAAGTTCGACACGGTAGGAATCGAGATCGCCTGGCATCTCCACGCGGCTCATGCGGTCGTCGGCGCTTGGGTCCAGGACTTCATCGGTATTCAGGTTCCCGGCCACGTCGGTGTCGGTCACACGCAAGAGGTAGCGTCCGGTTCCGCCGCCTTCGTAGCCAGAGACCGCAGCGTAATAGGTCCCGCCGGTTGTCGATGCAAAGGTGAGGTAGGCGTTGAGCCCGGTTCCGCCGTCGTCATCGCGCGCAACTTCGGCGCCTTGAGCGTCAAACAGAACCAGCAGCGGGTCGGGCAGCGGACCGGGCTCGGCGCCCTCGACCGCGAAGCGATAGGGGCGGCCCTCGATCAGCTCGATCGCGAACCAATCGGAATCGCCTTCGGCGTTGATCATGCTGACGCGGCCTTCGCTGTTGGCCGTGATGTATTCCGCCGAGTCCGCGGCATTGCCGATTTCGCCGGCCGTGAGGGAGAGGGTGTAGCGGCCTTGCGCATCATCGGTGAAGCCGCGCGCTTCGATGAAGTAAGCGCCTTGCCCCGTGGCTTGGAATTCAAGCCATGCGTTCAAGCCTTCGCCGCCATCGTCATCGCGCACGAGCTCGGCGCCGTCTGGCCCATAGATCACGAGCAGGGGGTCGCCAAGCGCTTCGCCGCCTTCGCTGCTTGTAAGCCCGACGCGCAGGCCTTGGCCTTCCTTGAGATCGACGCGGTACCAATCGCGATCGCCGCTGGTCCCGAGTACGCCTTCGCGATAATCGCCATCGGCGCTGAGCAGCGCATCCGTTGAGGTGTCGCTGGGGATGTCGCCGTCAAGCGCGGTAAGCGTATAGCCGCCCGCGCCGCCTTCGCCGAAACTGCCGGCCTCGATGAAATAATTGCCCGTCGTCGGCGCCGTGAACTCCAGATAGGAATTGAAGCCCTCGCCGCCATCGTCGTCCATGGCGATCTCTTCGCCGTCAGCGCCGTAGAGCTTCACCAGCGGATCGCTCAGCGGCGTATCGCCGGAGCTGGCCAGCGTGAACCGGTACGATTGTCCCGCGATGAGGCGGGTTCTGTACCAATCGCGGTCACCTTCATAATCAATCGCGGCGGGGATGGTTTGGCCCGGTACGATGCGGCCTCGCGTGCGGATGTCGCCGGAGGTGTTGTCCGTCGGCAAACGCTCGGCGACGACGTTCAGCGAATAGGCGCCGGTGTAGCTATCGCCGTATCCGGCGGCCTCGAGAAACACATCGCCGCTGCTTTGCGGCACGAAATCGAGTTGCGAGTTCAGCGTGCCTTCGCTGTCGTCGCTGGAGGTGAGCTCGACGCCCTCGCTGTCACGGACACGCAACAAGGGGTCGCCTAGACCAGCTTCACCCTCCGCGCCCGCAAGCGAAATGCGGTAGCGCTGGCCGGTGCGGGCGCTCAAGCGATACCAATCGACATCGCCTTCATATTCGATGTTGCCGGCGGCGGCGCGCCCGGAAACGATGCGCCCGCGCGTGCGCGCGTCATTGCCGACGTCATCGGGGGGAATGGGTGAAGCACTGACGCTCAGGCGATAGGCGCCGGTTGCTTCTTGGCTAAAGCCGCGCGCTTCGACGAACACATCGCCAGCTTGCGCGGCTGCGTACTGGAGCGCGGAATTGAGTGAGCCGTCGTTGTCGTCGTTGAAGGCAAGTTGGTTGCCTTCGGCGTCGTACACGGTCAGCGTTGGATCGATGGTTGCGCCTTCGGCGTTTTCGACGCCATCGAGTGCGAGCCGATAACGCTGGCCGGGCTCAACGCGAAGCCGATACCAATCGGCGTCGCCTGCTGGCGAGATTTCGCCGGCGGCGGTCTCGCCCGCGGTCAATCGCGCGGTGGTGCTCGCATCGCCGGCTTGGTCGGCCTCCTGGGCGCTGGCGGGTGGCGCCAAGGCGGCCATCATGAACGCCGCTGTCGCCGCGCCAAACCAAAGCTTTGCCCGCATATCCGTCTCCCTCGCTGCGATCGATCGCTGGCCCCTTTGACCACGACAAATGGCGCACGTCGCCATGGTTAACGATCATTCATGTTCGAGGTAAGCCGGAATCTGGCCAAAAGGCGGTGTTCAGCGCCTCCATTGGCGCAGAGCGCGCTACGCAATGCGCATAGCTGCGGGCCTAAACCTTGATATCCACAGTCGGCGCGGCGGCTTGGGCGTTCGCCGCGCCTCCAGACACCAAAACCATCGCGGGGCGCAGCGTTCGCTCACCCAGCACATAGCCGGGCTGCATCACTTCAATCACGGTTCCCGCAGGCTTGTCAGAGGGGGCTTGCGCGACCGCTTGGTGCACATTTGGATCGAACGCATCGCCCTTTGCGCCCACGCGGCGCACGCCGTGGCGCGCCAAGGCGTCCAACATCACCCGCTCGGTCATTTCGAGGCCGGCGAGCAGGCCACGCAGTGTTTCGTCGCCGCTGTCACGCGGCGCAGCGGCCAGCGCGCGGGTGAGCGTGTCGGCCACGGGAAGCAAGTCATTTGCGAAGCGATCAATCGCGTAAACACGGGCATCCTGGACCTGACGCTCGGCCCGGCGGCGGGTGTTTTCTGTTTCCGCCAGTGCGCGCAACAACGCATCCCGGCCTTTCGCGAGCTCTGCCTCAAGCGCCGCCACGTCCGGCGCCGCCTCGGCGGCGGCGATTTCCATCTCCGGATTAGGGTCCGCGTCGTTCGTCATGAATATCCCTCTTTGCTTATCCTACCCGCGCCCGTCGAGCACGCGGCCGACGACACGGGCGGTATAATCCACGACCGGGATCACCCGGGCGTAGTTCAACCTTGTTGGGCCGATCACGCCAAGCGCGCCAACTACCCGCCGTTCCGCGTTCATATAGGGAGCGACGATCAAGCTCGACCCCGAGAGCGAAAATAGCGGGTTTTCCGAGCCGATAAAGACCCGGACGCTTTCGCCTTCTTTGGCGAGATCGAGGACTTGAATCAATTCGCGGGTCTTTTCCAGATCGTCGAAGAGGCGCCGGGCGCGTTCCAGATCAGCGACGGCCTGCTGGTCCTGGAGCAGATTGGCGCGCCCGCGCACGATCAGCGCCCGGCCCAAGGTAGGGTCTTCGCCGGACCATTCGACCAGGCCGCTTTCGATCAGTTTGGCGGCGGCTTGGTCGAGGGCGGCGCGGTCGCGGGCGAGAGAATCTCCGGCGGCGGCGCGGGCCTCGGCGAGGGTGCGTCCTTTGAACTGGGCGTTCAGATAATTCGCGGCCTCCGCCAAGGTGCTCGCGGGCAGGCCGGGCGGCGTGTTGATGATGCGGTTCTCGACTTGGTTGTCCTCGAACACCAACACCAGCAGCGCTTGGCTTGGCCCAATCGACACGATTTCGGCGTGGCGCACGGGCGCGTCGCGTTCGGGCGTCACCACCAGCCCCGCGCCGCCGGCGAGGCCGGACAGCAATTCAGACGCCGCGCCCATCACGTCTTGCGGGTTGGCGCCGGCGCTGCCGATGCGCGCGTCTATTTCGCGCTTCTCGTCCTCCGGCACGTCGCCCAGTTGCAGCAGGCTATCGACGAAAAAGCGCAATCCGATTTGCGTCGGCTTGCGGCCAGCCATGGCGTGGGTCGCTTCGAGCAAACCCAGCGCCGCGAGATCGGCCATGGTGTTGCGGATCGAGGCCGCCGAGAGGCCGACCCCACCGAGTTTGGACAAAGTGCGCGACCCCACGGGCTCGCCAGTGGCGAGAAACGATTCCACGATCTCGCGGAACACTTCGCGCGCGCGCGCGTCGAGCGTGGAAAGATCGGCGGGGGGAGGCGGAGAGATCATGAATGCGCCCTACCTAACGACGCGATGTGGTTTGGAAAAGGCGGCTATGGCCGTGCCGCCTTCTTCGCCGCCTTGGGCGGGGTCAGCGGCGCCATGGCGCGGCGCATGAATTCGTCGAACATGGGCACGGTGAACCCAATCAGGCCGCGCTCGGGTGAGTAAGCCATGCCTTTCTTGATGAGCTCATCGCGGATCGGCGCTGCCTGCGCCGCCGCCAATCCCATCGACCGCGCCACATCCGTGGAGCTGGCGAGGGCGGGGCCAAACTCAGCCATCGCCCGCGCATAGGCTTTTTGTCGCTCGGTCAGGCGCGCCAAGCGCACCTTGAAGATACTTTCGTCCAGCGCCGCGAGGGCGTTGCGGCTCGCTTGTTTTGCGTTCGCAAGCGTAATTGGAGAGGCGGGGGCTTCCTCCCAGCAATGCGCGCCCCACACCTGCAGGAAAAATGGATAGCCTCCGGTTTCAGCGACGATGTAATCAAGCGCTTCGTCCGTATAAGCCACTTTGTCGCGTAACGCCGGCGCGGCGACAGCGCGGCGGGCGCTTGCAGGGTCAAGCGGGCCGATGGGCGGATAGTCGAACAATCGCTCGGCGTAGGATTTGGATTCGCCCGCCAGACGCGCCAGTTGCGGCAAGCCGCCGCCGAACAACAGGAGCGGCAATTGTCGCTGCGAGATCTTGTGCAGCGCCATGATCAGCGCGCTCAAGTCCGCTTTCTGTATGTATTGGATTTCGTCGATCAGGATCACGACAACGGTGTCGCGCTTTTGCGCGGCCTCGCCGATGGCGACGAACAAGTCCGTCAGATCGATAGTGAGATCGCCGGTGGCGGGTGCGGTCGAGAGGCCAAATTCCATCTCGCCGAGTTGCACTTTGAACACGCTCACGAACGCGCGCAAAGCGCCGAAGGCGTTGTTCAACTCAGCACCCGCGCGCTTGATGCGGTCAAGCCGCAACAAAGTGCGGTGCAATTGCGGGGCAAGCTGCGCGGCCAGCGGTTTGTCCGGATCGGCCTCGAACATCGCGGTTTGGCAGGCGGCGGTTTCCGCAAGCCGCTCGAACTCGTTCAGCAAGACCGTTTTGCCAACTCCGCGCAGGCCCAGCATGATGAAACTCTTGGCGGGCTTTGCGTGTTTGATGCGTTCGATTGCGGTGGCGGCCTGCTTGATCAAGCCGTCGCGCCCGGCCAGTTCGGGAGGCGGTGTGCCGGCGCCGGGATTGTAGGGGTTTTGGGCGGGGTTCACGGAACTCTATAATGTTGTTAGGGCAAGTTAGGTCGCCATGGCATAACTTGCCCTAAGTTTCCTACACGGCGGGAGCGTGGGGCACGTTCCATGTTTGGCCGGTCGCGCCTAACTTTATCAAACTTTTCGATTCGAACCCCCTCGAACACTAGGAAAGTTAGGGTGATTTAGGTGGAATTAACCTAACTTGCCAGAACTAGCGGAGACAGTCCCCATGCGCCCATCAGGCCGCGCACCCGACCAATTGCGTGAAATCACTCTCGAAACCCAAGTCTCGCGCTACGCGGAGGGGTCTTGTCTGGCCAAGTTCGGCCAGACCCATGTGCTCTGTAACGCCAGCGTGGAGCAGGGCGTGCCGCCTTGGCTGAAGGGGCAAGGGCGCGGCTGGGTGACTGGCGAGTACGGCATGCTTCCACGCGCAACCCACACACGCGGTCGCCGCGAAGCCGCGCAGGGCAAACAATCGGGCCGCACCCAGGAAATCCAGCGGCTGATCGGCCGCAGCCTGCGTTCGGTGGTTGATCTCAAAGTCCTGGGCGACCGCACCATCACCCTCGATTGCGACGTGATCCAGGCGGACGGCGGCACCCGCACGGCGGCGATCACCGGCGCGTGGGTGGCGCTAGCGAAAGCGTGTGCGTACTTGGTCGAAGAGAAGGTGCTGAAGACCAACCCGATCACTGGCCAAGTGGCGGCGATCTCGTGCGGCGTGTTTGAAGCCGCCGCAGTGCTTGATCTCGACTATCCGGAAGATTCAGGCGCCGAAGTCGACGCCAATTTCGTGCTCGCCGGCGATGGCCGCATGATCGAAATCCAGGCGACGGGAGAGAAACGGCCCTTTAGCGATGAGGAATTCGCTGAGCTGATCCGCTTGGCGAAAGCGGGGTGTGGGACGCTGTTTGAGATGCAGCGGACGGCATTGGGCTAGGGCGATGCGGTTCAGCGTGACAGCGCGGCTCAAGAGCTTCACCTACGCCTTCGCCGGCTTTGCCTTCATGCTGCGCACGCAGCACAATGCTTGGCTGCATCTGATCGCTACGCTCGTGGTGGTTTGCGCGGGTTTTGGGCTTCATGTCAGCGCGAACGATTGGCGCTGGCTGATCGCGGCGATCGCCTTGGTGTGGGTCGCGGAGACGATGAACACCGCATTCGAGCACCTCTGCGATGTAATCTCGCCGGAGTTTCACGAAGGCGTGAAGCGCGCCAAGGACATCGCCGCGGGGGCGGTCCTGGTATGCGCCATCGCGGCGATGTTGATCGGCGCGATTACCTTCATGCCCTATGTTGGGCGCTTGCCCTGAGTTCGGAGCGTGTCCAATGGCGGTTGTTTCGGTCACCCGATTGCGGGTGCGGCATTGGCGATTTCTGCCTGCTTTTTTTGTCCAAGCCTTTCGCTCGGCGCTGCAGGCGCGTTCGGCGAGAGGCAGCCTCGCGGTTTCGATCATGAGCGATGTTCACAACACTTTCTGGACTCGCACTGTTTGGGAAAGCGAGGAGGCGATGAAGGCCTTCATGCTGTCGGGAACGCACCGCGGGGTGATGCCAAGATTGCTCACCTGGTGCGACGAGGCATCGGTCGCACGCTGGACCCAGGAAACGGCGCAGCTTCCACCGTGGAGCGAAACCCATCTTCGCATGCAAAACGAAGGCCGCCGCTCCAAGGTCGCGCACCCGTCGGCCGACCACGCCGCGTACAAAATCTCGGCGCCCTCGGCGCCCGAACTGCAGCCTGGGCGGGAATTGCGCTTCAAGTGAAAGGCGCGCGCTATTCCGCCGCCTGATCGGCGCTTTCGAGTTCCGCATCGTTCGCGCTCGGCTCATGGCTTAGCAATTCGCCCGGCTGGCATTCCAGCACGCGGCAGAGCGCGTTCAGCGTGGAAAAGCGGATCGCTTTGGCTTTGCCGGTTTTCAGGATGGAAAGATTGGCGAGCGTCACGCCGACCTTTTCGCTCAAATCGGTCAGCGACATCCGGCGGTCCAGCAGGATGCGGTCGAGGGTGACGCGGATCGCCATCAGATCGTCAGCTCCTGCTCTTCCTTCAAGCGCGCGCCCTCGCGGAAGACTTCAGCCAGCACGATCAGAATAAGGATCGACATCCAGGTGGAGAGGTCGATGTTGGGCTCGATCTGCTTCAAGCTGACGCCGCGCGCTGGCCCGAAGATGGCGAGCAGCGCACCCATCAACGCGGTCAACGCTATCCGAGCAACTTCCACGAGGAACATCGCAACCCAGATCATGCGCATGTGATCGCCGTTGTCCCTGCGAAACGGCTCTCCGGAGGAGAAGCCGTCGAACAATTTGCGTAGGCGATCGACGACGACGAGCCCGCCGCCAACCGTCACCGAGCCTATCAGGAAGGTCGGCGCCGCGACCGGCCATATGAACCCGGCGGGGTTGTCATCAGTGGGTGCGAGCAATTCGGCGAACCAAGCCGGCTCGGGAAAACCTGCTTGAATCAAGCCGAGGAGGGCGGCGTAGCCGAGCGCCGCCACCAGCAGTGCACCGAGCGCCAGCCAAAGCGCCCACCAGGCGACCGTGAGGCCGATTTTGGCGATCGATGCGACCGAGCCTTTACCTAAAGCTCTCACGGACTTCGCCCTCACTTGCGCTTGCTATAATGGTCTTAGAGCGTCTTTATTGATAAACGATATAGACCGGCGGGTTCGCCGTCAAACAAGTGTCGCAACCATGATTGCTCTCGCGGGGCGGATAGTTGTCGCCAGTCACAATGCCGGAAAAGTGCGTGAAATCCATGCGTTGCTAGCCCCGTTGGGAGTTGAGGCGGTGTCGGCCGCGTCGCTCGGTCTGCCCGAGCCGGAGGAGACGGAGGCGACGTTCGCAGGCAATGCCGCTCTAAAAGCAAGGGTGGCCGCTGACGCCTCGGGGTTTGCCGCGCTCGCGGACGATTCGGGTCTCGAGGTCTTCGCGCTTGGCGGCGCGCCTGGTGTTTACTCGGCCCGTTGGGCCGGGCCTGACAAGAATTTCCGGCCAGCGATGGAGCGCGTTTGGCGCGAGCTTGCGGGCGGCGATGTCGGCGCGCGCTTTGTGTGCGTGCTCGCGCTCGCTGAGCCCGGCGGGGAGGTGCATTGCTTTGAGGGCGAAGCGAGAGGGCACATTGTGTGGCCGCCGCGCGGCGAGCGAGGCTTCGGTTATGACCCGATCTTCGTGCCGGAGGGCGACACACGCACCTTTGGCGAAATGAGCCACGACGAAAAACTGCCGCTGACGCACCGCGCGCGGGCGTTTGAAAAACTGCTCGCTGCACTGCGATGAGCGGCTTTGGCGTTTACATTCACTGGCCCTATTGCGCGCGGATTTGCCCGTATTGCGATTTCAATGTTTATCGAGCGCGGGGCGGCGATACAGCGCCATTGCTTGAGGCGATCACGCAAGATGTCGCCGCTCATGCGCAACGCTTTGGCCGGCGCGAAGCGAGCAGCATCTTCTTTGGCGGCGGCACGCCGTCGCTGTTGCCAGGGCGCGACATCGCGCGCCTGATTGAGGCCGTCGCGAGTGCGTTTGCGTTGTCGCACGATTGCGAAATCACCTTGGAAGCCAATCCCGAGGACGCGCACCTGTTCGGTGAGCAGGCCGCTGCGGGCGTCAATCGCTTTTCCATCGGTGTGCAGGCCCTGGACGCCGCCGCGCTCAAGGCGCTCGGGCGCAGGCACGATGCGGCTGCCGCGTTGCGCGCCGTGGATGTGGCGGCGGCCACAGGCCAGCGTGTATCGCTTGATCTCATCTATGCGCGTGAGGGGCAGGGGGTCGATGCTTGGCGCGCTGAACTCAAACAAGCGCTGGCGCTGCCGATTGAGCATGTGTCGCTGTATCAGCTCACCATCGAACCCGACACAGCTTTCGCACGGCGCTTCGCGCGCGGCGCGCTTGTCCCGCCCGACGCGGACGCCGCCGCCGACCTCTACGAAGCGACGCAGGAAGTGTGCGACGCGATGGGTTTTCCAGCGTACGAGATTTCCAATCACGCGCGCATGGCCTCAGCGCGGGCGGGGCACAATTTGCTCTATTGGCGCGGCGGCGATTGGATCGGCGTCGGGCCCGGCGCGCACGGGCGCCTCACGCACGAGGGCGCGCGCATCGCGACGGAGTCGTGCAAACGACCAGGCGACTACATTGAGGCGGTCAATCAACGTGGAATCAGCTGGGCGAGCGAAGAACGTCTCACGAGCGAAGCAGCCGCTGACGAATTATTGCTGATGGGGTTGCGGATCGATGAGGGCGTGGACCTTGCCCGTATCGAGGCGCTGCGCGGGCGCCGCCTCAATCGCGATGCGATGGCTTGGCTCGTGGAGCAAGGGTTGATTGTCGAGGGCGGCGGCCGCCTGCGGCTTACGCGGCGGGGGCGCGTTGTCACCAACAAGATTATCGCTGACCTGGTCGTGTAAATGGCTTAGCTGCCGCTTCCCGGGAACCGCCGCGGCGCGGCTTCAAGGACGGTGACCTCCGTCGGGCGCACTTCGATGATGGCGAGGCCGCGCTCGATTGCGCCATTGGCGTTGAAGCGGAAGAGGCCGTCGGAGCCGGCGAAACCTTCGCGGTTTTCGATGGCTCTGCGCTCGAAGCCTTGCGCGCCGCGGTCGCGCGACAAAAGCGATGCGAGGGCGACCGCGTCATAGCCCAAGCTGGACAGGCGCGTGGGTTCGCGCCCGAACATGGTTTGGTAGCGCGTTTCGAAATCAGTGCGGGCCGCGGGATCGGCGGCGACATACCAGCCCCCGGCCAAAGTCGGTTCGCGCTGGGCTTCGCCCGCCCAGGCGCTCGTGCCCATGAAGCGAACCTGGCGCTGATCGATGCCGCCGCGCACCAGCGCCGCGCCAATCGCGCGGAGCGGCCCGCCGCTTTCAGCGATCAAGATGGCCTGCGCCGGCGCGGTGCGCAGCGCCGCCGCGACCGCCGTCGCCGCCGCCGCGGCGTCCGCATCGCTGCGATTGTAGAGCTGGGCCTGCACGATCGCGACGCCGTGCGCTTGGGCTTCGGCGCGCAGCGCGCTATCGACGCGGCGGCCATATTCGTTCGCCGGCGCGAGCAGGGCGATGGTGCGAATGTTGCGGCTCGATGCGAACGCGATCATGCGCGCGATCTCGTCCTCCAGCTGGAAGCTCAGCAGATAGACGCCGTTGCCCGCGACGCTGCGATCGGAGGAAAAGCCGATGACGGGGATGTTTTCGCCGCGCGCGGCTTGCGCTGCTCCGGCCACGCCCTCACGCAAGACTGGCCCGATGATGATATCGGCGCCATCAGCGACGAGCGCGCGCGCGGCCGCCGCGGCCGAGCCTTCGTTGGCGCCGGCATCACGCGGGATCAGCAAGGTGTTTGGGCCGCCATGGTCGAACAAGGCGAGTTCGGCGGCGTTGTAGAGCGCGGCGGCGTCTTGTGGGCGCAGCGAAAACGGTAGCAACAGCCCGACGCGCACGATGCGGCGTCCGCGCATAAAGGGCGGCGTTACGCCTTCGCGCGTTTGCACCTGCGCT